>DASXAP010000180.1:0-3814 GCA_036406655.1 Xanthobacteraceae bacterium
ACCAAAGGTGCGGCGGCGACATAGCCGTCGGGCGGTGCCGCCACTGTCGGTGCCGGGTAGGGCGCCTGCAGCTGCCCTGCATAGCTGCCGGGTGCCGGTATCACATAGACCGTGCCGCCGCCGACATATGCCCCGTTCGGAGCAGCGTAGAGCGACTGCGCCGAGGCAGTCATCACCTGGGTCGACGACAAGGTCGCGATCGCTATCGCGAGGAATCTGCAACGCATAGGGAAGCTCCCGCATCAGAGCCCCCACCAATCCCCGCGCGATCATCACCGGTCCTGCCGTGCTGCGATAGCCTCGCGCAGGCACGCAGCCGAAGTTCTTGCGCGTCGTGGTAAACGCGGGGCGATCGGGTTACCGACGTCAGTGATGACGTCGGTAACGGAGGGTGATCCTTCGAGGCCCGGCGCATCCGGGGAAGTTGCAACCGCCGTCGCGTGAATGCGCGGACGCCTCACAGGATGACGAGTCGCCATGCGCGATCGGTGCTCCCCGCGAGCGATCCTCGCTTCGGCCGGATCGATCGGCAGTCGAGCGCGCCCCGCATGCGGATCGAAAAAAAACGCTTGACTGCTTATGCGCGTCATCCACGTTGGCCGCATCCTCGCTCGATGAGGGGCCGCGTTCTCGGACGCGCCGCGGAAAGAATGTCGGTCGTGCGCGCGACCGGGCTGTTTGAGATCGTGAGGATGCAAAGCGGGCGGCGGCTCTGGTTCACGCCGGCGCGCGCCGCGCGGGAGAACTCTCCGGCCGGCTCGGGACCGGGACGGGCTCGGGATGCCGATCGGCAGAACGAACCCAATCCGGCAGAACGAACCCAATCGGCAGAACGAACCCAATCCGGCAGAACGAACCCAATCCGTCTCGCGCTGTGTCCCGTCATGCGCGGGCTTGTCCCGCGCATCTCGCTTCTGAATCGGGATGGCCGGGACGAGCCCGGCCATGACGGCACTTCATCGGCAGAACGAACCCAATTTGGCAGAACGAACCCAATCCGGCAGAGCAAACCCGATTTCGTCCACCGGCTCGTCCGCGCCATCACGGAGAAGCCCGTCCGCGAGCCGCGCGCGCTTCTCCTCGGGAGCACGCCGTTGCCCGGCGCGACGGTCATGGGCCAATATTCACCCCTGGAGCCATTCCGGAGCAGGCGCAAATGGCGATCGCCGACGACTACATGACGCTCACCCGGGTCGGTCCCGGCACGCCGATGGGCAGGCTGCTGCGGCGCTACTGGATCCCGGCGGTGATGGCCGAGCAGCTCGCCGAGCGCGGCGGGGCGCCGGTGCGCACCCGCCTCCTCGGCGAGAACCTCGTCGCCTTTCGCGATCCGCAGGGCGAGCTCGGGCTCGTCGGCGAGTACTGCCCGCATCGCGGCGCCTCACTCGCCTATGCGCTCAACGAGGCGGGCGGGCTGCGCTGCCTCTACCACGGCTGGAAGATCGCCGCGCGCGGCGCCGTCGTCGACACCCCCGCCGAGCCGCCGGAGAGCACCTTCGCCCGCAGGCTCCGCCACACCAGCTATCCGGTGCGCGAGGCGGGCGGCATCGTCTGGACCTATATGGGGCCGCCGGAGAAGGAGCCGGTGTTTCCCCGCTTCCCCTGGCTGGGGCTGCCGCGGTCGCAGCTCCTCGTCGTCAAGATGCACCAGGAGTGCAACTATCTGCAGGGGCTCGAGGGCGACATCGATCCCGCCCATCCCAACTACCTGCATCGCGACGTGAGCAGCGCCGAGGACGAGAGCTGGCGCGGCGCCGGCTGGCAGTCGATCCACCACTTGATGAGCGACGGCACCCCGAAGATCCACGTCGAGGAGACACCCTATCTCATGCGCGTGGGGGCGGTGCGGCGGACCCCCGATCCGAGCATCAATTACGTGCGGGTGTTCGAGAGCTGCGCGCCGTTCTACTCCTACGTGGCGGCGGGCCCGCACGAATCGCGGCTGTTCAAGGCCTGGCATCCGATCGACGACGAAAGCTGCTTCACCTTCTACGTCCACTTCGACCCGGAGCGGCCGCTCGAGGTCGAGGCGATCTACCGCAACTGGGGGCATCGCACCGCGCCGCCCGACTACCGCACCGCCTTCACCAACGCCAACATGCACCGGCAGTCGCGTGCGGGCGACCGCCGCAACGTGTCCGGCATCGACGGCGCTGCGATCCAGGATCTGGCGATGCAGGAGAGCATGGGGCCGATCTGCGACCGGCGGCAGGAGCATCTGGGCTTCAGCGACCGCGCGGTGATCTTCTACCGGCGGCTGATGCTGCGGCTGATCGAGGACAACGACAACGACAGGCCGCTGCCGGCGCAGGATCCGGCGCTCGATTTTCGCCAGCGCGGCGCCTCCTTCACGCTGCCCGCCGACCGGCCGTGGCAGGAGGTGCTGAAATGGCAGGAGGAGCACGAGCGCGCCCACCCCGTCGCCGTCCCGGCATGAGGCGGGCTGCAGCGTTCCCTCCCCCGCATAGCGCGTCGAAGACGCGCGTAAACGCGCTTATGCTGGGGGAGGGACAGGGAGGGGGCGACGCGCGAGCAATCCGAAGCTCGCCCCCACCCCAGCCCTCCCCCGCAAGCGGGGGAGGGAGCAGATCCCGTGCGGCGCAGCCATGCGGCCCCATTGAACCGTCCCGCGCACGACCGGGGAATCCGACAACCGGGGAATCTTGGGAGACATGCTGCGGCGCCGCAGCGTTCCCTCCCCCGTGCCGTTGTGCATCAACTCCACCGTGAGGCAGGCAACCATGCAAGCCGCTGCGGCAACGCGGTCCGACAGCGAGCGCAGTCCCGGCATCGTCGGCGGCAACCCGTTCAAGCTCGGGCTGTTCGGCGCCAACTGCTCGGGCGGGCTAGCCTTCACCGCGCTGCCCGAGCGGTGGGAGGCGAGCTGGGACAACAACCTGCGCCTCGCCCGGCTCGCCGATGCGGGCGGCATCGAATGCCTGGTGCCGGTGGCGCGCTGGAAAGGTTTTGGCGGGGCGACCAACGTCAATGCCACCGCGCTCGAGACCATCACCTGGGCGTGCGGTCTCCTCGCCCATACCCGGCGCGTGACGATATTCGGCACCATCCACGTGCCGATGATCCATCCCGTTCTCGCCGCCAAGCAGATCGCCACCGCCGATCACGTCGGAGGCGGCCGCATGGGCGTCAACATCGTGTGCGGCTGGAACCAGGACGAGTTCGAGCTGTTCGGCGTCGAGCCCGACGCGCACGACGACCGCTACGCCCGCGGCGAGGAATGGTGGACGATCGTGCGGACGATCTGGTTGGGCGCCCCCGCGGCCGATTTCGCCGGCAGGTACTATCGGCTGCGCGCGCTCGAGGGCGCGCCGCTCCCTTGCGCAGCCCGCCACCCCGTGATGATGAACGCCGGCGCCTCGCCGGCAGGGCGCGCCTTCGCCATCCGCAACTCCGACCTGCATTTCGACTATTGCCGCAGCCCGGCCGAGTCGGCGGCGCGCGTGCGCGAGACCAAGGAGCTCGCCCGCGCGGGAGGCCGCACCGTCCAGGTCTGGATCCCCGCCTCGATCATCTGCCGTCCGTCGCAGCAGGAGGCGGACGCCTATGCCCGGCATTGCGTCGAGCATGCGGACTGGGAGGCGCTCGAGCGCCAGTATGCGCTCTATGCCGGTAACTTCGGCTCGCGCAGCCGCTCGACCGAGGAGAACGCGCGCAACCGGGCCCGCGATCCAGCCCGTACCGTCTTGGGCTACGGCGGCAGCTATTCGATCCGCGGCGACCCCGACGGCGTCGCCGGCGAGCTCGTCTCGCTTCACCGCGCCGGCTTCGACGGGGTCGCCATGGGCTTCGTCAA
>DASXAP010000181.1:0-59755 GCA_036406655.1 Xanthobacteraceae bacterium
CCAGCAACCCGCTGGATGTCGCGCGCGACGCAAAAGCGTCCAGTCAGGAAGCGCCCGCCTATGTCGTCGAGCAGCTCAAGCGGGGGAAGCTCGCGCTAGCTTGCGAGGACCCAGACAACCCATCGAATTGGCCGCGGAATCTTTTTGTGTGGCGGTCTAACCTGCTTGGCGCGAGCGGCAAGGGTCACGAATATTTCCTGAAGCATCTGCTGGGCGCTGATAACGGCGTGCTCAATACCGACCTTGCCGCTGAGGCAGAGGACAAGCCGCTTGAGGTCAAATGGCGCGATCTGCCCGCCGATGGCAAGCTTGATCTGATGGTGACCATCGACTTCCGGATGAACACCACCGGGCTGTTCTCCGACATCGTTCTTCCCACCGCCACCTGGTACGAGAAGAACGACATGAACACCACGGACATGCATCCCTTCATCCATCCCTTGACCGCTGCGGTGGACCCGGTCTGGGAAGCGCGCAGCGACTGGGACATCTTCAAATCGATTGCGGAAAAATTCTCGCAGGTCGTCGTGGGCGAGCTGGGGGTGCACGATGACGTGGTCCTCACCCCGCTCCTGCACGACACCCCGGCCGAGCTCGGTCAGGCGCTCGAGGTGAAGGACTGGAAGGGGGCGACTGCGAGCCCGTCCCCGGCAAGACCATGCCGAGCGTCGCGGTGGTCGAGCGCGACTACCCCAACGTCTACAAGCGCTTCACCGCGCTCGGTCCCCTGATGACGAGGCTCGGCAACGGCGGCAAGGGGATTGCCTGGAGCACCGAGGCCGAGGTCGACGACCTCCGGCAGCTTAACCGCGCCGTCGTGTCGGACGGCGTCAGCAAGGGCATGCCTTGCATCGACAAGGACATTCACGCGGCGGAAACGATCCTGATGCTCGCCCCGGAAACCAACGGCCGGGTCGCGGTGAAGGCCTGGGAAGCGCTCGGCAAGGTCACCGGACGCGACCACCGGCATCTGGCGCTGCACCGCGAGGACGAGCGCATTCGCTTCCGGGATCTCGTGGCGCAGCCCCGCAAGATCATCTCCTCCCCGACCTGGTCCGGCATCGAGTCGGAGAAGATCACCTACAACGCCGGCTGGACCAACGTGCACGAGCTCATACCCTGGCGCACGCTCACAGGACGCCAGCAGCTCTATCAGGACCATCCCTGGATGCGGGCGTTCGGCGAAGGCCTGTGCGTCTATCGCCCGCCCATCGACACCAAGACGGTGCGCGCCATCATCGGCAAGAAGGACAACGGCAATCCCGAAGTGGTGCTCAACTTCATCACGCCGCATCAGAAATGGGGCATTCATTCCACCTACACCGACAACCTGCTGATGCTGACGCTGTCCCGCGGCGGGCCCATCATCTGGATCAGCGAGACCGATGCGAGGAAGGCCGGCATCGAGGACAACGACTGGGTGGAGGCCTACAACGTCAACGGCGCGCTCGTCGCCCGCGCGGTCGTCTCGCAGCGCATCCCCGAGGGCACGACCTTCATGTATCACGCGCAGGAGAAGATGACGAACGTGCCGGGCAGCGAGATTACTGGCAAGCGCGGCGGCATCCACAACTCGGTGACGCGCACGACCTTGAAGCCGACCCACATGATCGGCGGCTACGCCCAGCTCAGCTACGGCTTCAACTACTACGGCACGGTCGGGTCCAACCGCGACGAGTTCGTCATCATGCGCAAAATGCGCGATGTCGACTGGAAGGACAGGCCGCTTGCCGAGAAAAGCCGGTACAAGGAGGCTGCCGAATGAAGATCCGCGCTCAGATCGGCAAGGTGCTCAACCTCGACAAGTGCATCGGCTGTCACACCTGCTCGGTGACCTGCAAGAACGTGTGGACCTCGCGCGAAGGCGTCGAATACGCCTGGTTCAACAACGTCGAGACCAAGCCGGGAATCGGCTATCCCAAGGACTGGGAGAACCAGCGGCGCTGGAACGGCGGATGGCGCCGCAAGGCCAACGGCAGGATCGAGCCGCGTGCGGGCGGAAAGTGGCGCATCCTCGCCAACATCTTCGCCAATCCCGATCTGCCCGAGATCGACGACTTCTACGAGCCGTTCGACTTCGAGTACGAGTATCTGCATCACGCCCCCGAATCGGAGGCGGCGCCGACCGCGCGCGCCATCTCGCAGATCACCGGCGAGCGGATGAGCAAGATCGAATGGGGACCGAACTGGGAGGAGATCCTGGGCGGTGAATTCTCCAAGCGGTCGAAGGATTACAACTTCCGCGACATCGAGAAGGAGATCTACGGGCAGTTCGAGCAGACATTCATGATGTACCTGCCGCGCCTGTGCGAGCATTGCCTCAATCCGTCATGCGTCTCGTCCTGCCCCTCGGGCGCGATCTACAAGCGCGAGGAGGACGGCATCGTCCTCATCGATCAGGAGAAGTGCCGCGGCTGGCGCATGTGCATCAGCGGCTGCCCCTACAAGAAGATCTATTACAACTGGCAGTCCGGAAAGTCGGAGAAATGCATCTTCTGCTATCCGCGCATCGAGGCCGGGCAACCCACGGTGTGCTCGGAAACCTGCGTCGGCCGCATCCGCTACCTCGGCGTTCTTCTCTACGACGCCGACCGCATCGAGGCAGCAGCCAGCGTGCCGGACGAGAAGCAGCTTTACCCGGCTCAGCTCGGCGTCTTTCTCGATCCGCACGACCCCGAGATCATCGCCGAGGCGCGCCGGCAGGGTGTTCCGGAATCCTGGATCGAGGGCGCGCAGGCCTCGCCGGTCTACAAGATGGCCCTCGACTGGAAGGTCGCGTTCCCGCTGCATCCCGAGTACCGCACCTTGCCCATGGTCTGGTACGTGCCGCCGCTCTCGCCGATCAAATCCGCGGCCGAGGCCGGCGCGCTCGGGGACGAGGACGAGATGCCGGACGTGCGCTCGCTCCGCATCCCGCTCAAGTACCTCGCCAACCTGCTCACCGCCGGCGACGAGGGCCCGGTAGCGCTCGCGCTGGAGAGGATGCTGGCCATGCGTGCCTACATGCGGCGCAAGCACGTGGACGGCAGGCTCGAGCCGAGCATTCTGGAGCGCGTCGGCCTCACCGCCGCGCAGGTCGAGGAGATGTACCGCTACATGGCCATCGCCAACTATGAGGACCGCTTCGTGATTCCGACCAGCCACCGGGAATTCGGCGCCAATCCTTACGACGAGCGCGGGACCTGCGGCTTCAGCTTCGGCCTGGGCTGCAGCGAAGGCAACAGCGAGTTCAGCCTGTTCGGCCGCGACACCAGGCGGACCAGCGGCGAACGCGCAAAGTGGTAGGGCCGATGATGCGCACTTTTCGGGTGCTTTCGGCATTGCTCGACTACCCCGCGCCGGAGCTCAGGAACGCAATGCCGGAAGCGGAGCGCATTCTGCGCGAGGAAGCCCTGCTGACCGGCCGGCACCTCGAACGGGCTTGTGACTTTGCTCGCGGCTTGCGCAGCACGCCCCAGCTCGAGGCGGAATCCGCCTACATCGAGGCATTCGACCGCGGCCGCTCCACGTCGCTCCATCTCTTCGAGCACATCCATGGCGAGAGCCGGGATCGCGGTCAGGCCATGGTCAAGCTGCTGGCGCGATACCGCATGCACGGCCTGGAGCTGCAGTCCGGCGAGCTGCCGGATTTCCTGCCGCTGTTTCTCGAGTTCCTGTCGATCTGCCCGCTGAAAGCGGCGCGCACGCACCTCTCGGAAGTGGCCGACATCGTGGCGCTGATCGGTCAGCGCCTGCGCAAGCGCGGATCCGGATATGCTCCGCTGCTGGAGGCTGTTGCATCTCTCGCGTCGATGGACCACGTGGCACGGCCGCCCGCCCAAGATACGACGACGGAGGATCGCGACGACACTCCAGCGGCGCTGGACGCCGCGTGGGAGGAGCTTCCGGTCACCTTCGACGATGCCACGCTGTCTGCGAGACAGGTGCCGGCAAGCACCGAGATTCACGCTCCGCTTGCCAAGCGAGACTGACGGGGAGCGCAGCCATGGCGAGCTACGTCAACGAGTTCCTGTTCGGCTTCTACCCGTACCTCTGCATGGTCGTATATTTCCTCGGCAGCTGGGCGCGTTTCGACCGGAGTCAATACACATGGCGCTCGC
This sequence comes from Xanthobacteraceae bacterium, assembly GCA_036406655.1. Taxonomy (GTDB): domain Bacteria; phylum Pseudomonadota; class Alphaproteobacteria; order Rhizobiales; family Xanthobacteraceae; genus VAZQ01. Next base: position 4,101 of record DASXAP010000181.1, read on the forward strand.
AATCGAGCCAGTTCCTGCGCCGCCATGAGCTGATGTGGGGCAGCATCCTGTTCCACGTCGGAATCCTGCTGCTCTTCTTCGGGCATTTCTTCGGACTGCTCACGCCGCCCGAGGTCTACACGGCGCTCGGCGTGAGCGTGAAAGCCAAGCAGCTTCTCGCGGTCGTGGCGGGCGGCATATTCGCACTCATCTGCTTTGCCGGGATGACCCTGCTGATTCATCGTCGCCTGGTTGACCCGCGGATTCGCAAGACGAGCAAGAAGACCGATATTTTCATCCTGCTCTTCCTGTATGTGCAATTGATCATCGGGATGGCCGGGATCCCGTGGTCGATAGCGGACCCGTCCGGCGGGCACATGCTGGTGATGGCGCAATGGGCGCGTGACATCCTGACCTTCCAGGCCGGCTCGGCGCATCTCCTGGATCACGTGCCCTGGATCTACAAGATTCACATCGTGTTCGGGATGACGTTGTTCCTGCTGACGCCTTTCACACGGCTCGTGCACATCTTCAGCGCGCCGGTCTGGTACCTGGGCAGGCCCGGCTACCAGATCGTGCGCCGCAACCGCAATCTCGGACGCGGAGCCGTGTGATGGAGATCGTCGTCAACGGCACGGTGATCGGCGAGCGCGACATCGCCCGCGAGGTGCAATATCACCCGGCATCGAGCTTCGACGAGGCGCGCCGGCAGGCGGCGGAAGCGCTGGTCGTGCGGGAGCTCCTCCTGCAGCGAGCGCGGCGGTCGATCGCGGGCAGCGGCGACGACCAGGAGGAAGCCCTGATTGCGACCCTCATCTCCCGGGAGGTGAAAATCCCGGAAGCCGACGAGGAGACTTGCCGTCGCTATTATCACGCTCACATCGGCCGCTTTCGCAGCCCCGACCTGGTCGAGGCGCGTCACATCCTCCTCGTCGCACGCCCCGACGACGCACCAGCGCTCGCCGCTGCGCGAGCCAAGGCGCAGGAGGTGATCGACCTGCTCAGGGGGCATCCGCACAGGTTTCCCGAGCTTGCAAAGGAGCTTTCCGGCTGCCCGTCGGCCAGGCAGGGCGGCAGCCTCGGCCAGCTCACGCGGGGCAGCACCGTTCCCGAGCTCGAGACGTTCCTGTTCGAGCTGGAGCAGGGGCAGCTGTGCCCGGTTCCCATCCGCAGTCGATATGGATTTCATGTGCTCGAGGTGCAGCAGCGGGTCGAGGGCAAGACCCTGCCGTTCGAGACGGTGCAGAAGAGGATTGCCGACTACCTGGAAGAACGCGTCTGGCGCCGAGCCGTGCACCAATACATCCGGCTTCTGGTGGGCGCTTCCAGCATTACCGGCATAGAGCTCAAAGGCTTCTCGTCGCCGCTCGTGCAGTAGCATGACGTCGGTGATCCGAGGAAAGCAGCGCGAGCGCCAGCCGACCGGCGCACCCCCCAAGCTTCGTCGAGACCCATCGATGCGGGCGTGACGACGGGAATCATGATTGACGCCACTCCGAGAGAACCTGCGGCGAAAGGTGCTCGATGCACGCGGTAACAGCTGTCAGCCCCCGGGAGCAGAGGCGGGCGCTCTGGATTTCCACCATTGCCTTCACCGTGTGCTTTGCGGTGTGGACGATCTTCTCCATCATCGGGGTTCGGATTGCAAAGGACCTGGGTCTCAGCGACACCCAGTTCGGTCTTCTTGTCGGCACGCCGATCCTGAGCGGCGCCATCACCCGGGTCGGTCTCGGCATCTGGACCGATCGGTACGGCGGCCGCCTGGTGCAGACGATCGTGATGCTCGCGGCGGGCATTTCCACCCTGCTCCTGTCGACCACGACGAGCTACCTGCCCATGCTCGCTGCTGCATTGGGTGTCGGCATCGCCGGCGGCTCATTCGCCGTCGGTGTCGCCTACATCTCGCGCTGGTATCCGACGGAAAGCCAGGGAACCGCGCTTGGACTGTTTGGCCTCGGCAATGTGGGGGCATCTCTCACGCATTTTGCCGCGCCCTATGTCATGGTCGCTTTCGGCTGGCCGGTCGCTGCCCGCATATGGGCGGGCGTGCTGATGGTCACGGCGCTCGTCTACTGGTTCGTCGCTCGGGAAGACCCGGTGACGGCCGCACAGCGCGCGGGAACGGCACGGCCTTCCTCGCTCGCCAAGGCGCTTGCTCCGCTCAGAAAGCTGCAAGTCTGGCGTTTCTCGCTCTACTACTTCTTCACCTTCGGCGCTTTCGTCGCACTGTCGCTGTGGCTGCCCCGCTACTATGTCGGCGTTTACGGGTTGTCGATCGAGACGGCCGGACTCGTGGTGACCGCCTTCTCGCTGGCGGGCAGCGTGTTCCGCGCCTTCGGCGGCTGGCTTTCCGACAGGCATGGCGCCCGCTCCGTCATGTACCTGTCTCTCATCGCCGCCGTGATCATCACGTTCATCATCTCCTATCCGGAGACCGACTACGTGGTCCATGGAATCGAGGGTGACATCCGTTTCACCATGGGCATCGGGTTCGTGCCGTTCGTGATGTTGACGGTCGTGCTCGGGTTCTTCATGTCCCTGGGAAGCGCGGCGGTCTACAAGCATATCCCGGTCTACTATCCCGATAACGTCGGATCGGTCGGCGGCCTCGTCGGGATGATCGGCGCGCTCGGCGGCTTCGTGCTGCCGATCGCCTTTGGCTTCATGAACGACTTGCTGAATGTATGGACCAGCTGCTTCATGTTGCTGTTCTCGCTGGTGGCGACTGCGCTCATCTGGATGCACGCGGCGATCCGGATCATGGAGCGGCGCAAGATTCCGGAGCTCCGTGGGCCGAAATACCTCCCCGAGCTGGAGGAGACCACCGCATAGGATCCCATCGGATTTGCGGCAACGGGGTCGATGGGTATCGCGCGCGCTGGGCGCGCGCTCCACCCATCCTACGCGGGATTCGGTCAGGAACGGACGGCGGGCGTCTCGACCCACATGCCGCGGGCGCGCCACATGAGCTGTAGGATGGGTGGAGCCCGCGCAGCGGGCGATACCCATCAGGTCCGCGGCAGGAGAGGCGATCGTGCCAAGTAAAATTCTGATCTGCGGGGCCGGGATCGCAGGACCGACGCTGGCCTTCTGGCTGAAGGCCGCGGGCTTCCAGCCGACCCTGGTCGAGCATGCGCCGGCGCTGCGCAGCGGCGGATACGTCATCGATTTCTGGGGTCTCGGATACGACATCGCCGAGCGCATGGGCCTCGCGCCAGACGTCAATCGCGCCGGCTATCACATCAAGGAGCTGCGGATCGTCAACGCCAGGGGCAAGCGCGTCGCCGGCCTCGGCACGCACGCCTTTCTCGAGCTGACCGGCGGCCGCTATGTGACGGTCGCCCGCAGCGCACTTTCGCAGCTGCTGTTCGAGAAGGCGAGAGACGGCACGGAAACGATCTTCGGCGACGAGATCGTCCAGATGGAAGACAGGCAGGCTCACGTGGCGGTCCGGCTGAAGTCCGGCGGCGAGCGCCGGTTCGATCTTGTCGTGGGGGCCGACGGCCTGCATTCGGGTGTCCGCCGCCTCGTGTTCGGGCCGCAGGACCGTTTCGAGAAGCGTCTGGGCTACACCGTCGCCGCGTTCGAGGCGAGCGGTTACCGGCCTCGCAACGAGGCCGTCTACGTGATGTACAACGAGCCCGGTCGCCTGGTTGGGCGCGTGTCGCTGCGTGGCGACAAGACCCTGTTCCTGCTCGTTTTCGCCGAGGACGCCGAGGCGCCGGCGCATGACCTGCCGGCGCAGAAGTCTCTCTTGCGAAGGACATTCGGCGGCGGCCGATGGGAATGTTTGGGCATTCTCGCTGCGCTCGACGCCACGCCGGAGCTTTATTTCGACCGCGTCAGCCAGATCAGAATGCAACGTTGGTCCCGCGGCCGGGTCGTGCTCGTGGGAGACGCCGCCAGCTGCGTGTCGCTGGTGGCGGGGCAAGGCTCGGCGCTGGCGATGACGGGCGCCTATGTCCTTGCCGGCGAGCTCGCAAGGGCGGGCGGGCGGCACGAGGAAGCCTTCGGCAACTACGAGAGGCTCTTGCGTGATTTCATTGCCAGCAAGCAGCGAGCCGCCGAGCGCCTTGCCTCGGCCTTCGCGCCGCGGACACGCCGCGGCCTGTTCTTCCGCAACCAGGTGATCAAGGCAGCGGCCATTCCGGGCCTTGCCCGGCTCACGTTCGGCCGGCGCATCGTCGACGAGTTGCAGCTCCCCGACTATCGCTGGGCTTGCTCGAGCTGATTTGCGCCGCCCCGCCGCGCTTGTGCCCTGGCAATGCCCGAGGGGCGGCGCCTCTCTCTCCGCGGCTGCACGACCATGTTGGTCAGCGGATCGTTAAACTCTCTTAACCCCGCCGCAGCTATGGTAAGGAAACCACGTGCGGCGGGCGTGCGCCGCTCAGTCGATGTTCATGACCGCCGCCGAACGTGTGAACCCTCCCTCGCCGGTGCGAGCCGATATCGGCCGTTCGCCGTTCGTGCGGTTGCGCGAGCTTCTCGGCGACACCCCGCCGGGCAAGCCCGCCATCAGCCTCGCCGTCGGCGAGCCGCAGCACGGGGTGCCCTCGTTCGTCGGCCCGGTTCTGGCCGACCATATGGATGAGTTCGGCCGCTATCCCGGCAACAAAGGGCTGGACGAGTTTTGCGAAGCCGCGGCGCAGTGGCTTTCCCGGCGATTCACGCTACCGCGGCCGATCGATCCCGCCCGCGAGCTGCTGGTGCTGAACGGGTCGCGCGAAGGCTTGTTCCTGGCCGCGGTCGCCGCCGCGCGCTGGGTCGGCAACCGCCGCGGCCGGCCGGCCGTGCTGATCCCCAATCCTTTCTATGCGACCTATGCCGCGGGCGCGGCCGCGGGCGGCTGCGAGCCGATCTATCTGCCGGCGACAGCCGCGACCGGCTTTCTGCCCGATCTCGATGCACTCTCCGACGAGCTCCTCGCCCGCACGGTGGCGTTCTACCTGGCATCGCCTGCCAACCCGCAGGGCGCCGTCGCCGATGCCGGTTATCTCCGGCGCCTGGTCGCGCTCGCCCGGCAGTTCGGCTTCCTCCTCTTCAGCGACGAGTGCTATTCCGAAATCTACACGCGGCAGGCGCCGGCCGGCATCCTGGAGGCGGGCGGCCCGGATTTTGCCAACGTCGTCGAGTTCCAGTCGCTGTCGAAGCGGTCGAGCCTGCCTGGGCTGCGCATCGGCTTTGCCGCCGGCGACGCCCGCTTCCTCGCGCGCTTCCTCGAGCTGCGCAACATCGCGGCCCCGCAGGTGCCGATGCCCTTGCAGCGCGTGGCGATCGCCGCCTACCAGGACGAGGCGCACGTGGAGGCGAACCGTCGTCTCTATACGCAGAAATTCGATCTCGCCGACCAGATCATCGGCGACCGCTACGGCTACCGGCGTCCGGCCGGCGGCTTCTTTCTCTGGCTCGACGTCTCCGCCAAGGGCGGTGACGAAAGGGTAGCGCTGCAGTTGTGGCGCGAAGCGGGGTTGCGCGTGGTCCCGGGCAGCTACCTCGCCCGCGAGCAGAGCGACGGATCCAATCCCGGCCGCGGCTACATCCGGGTCGCCATGGTGGCCGACCGGGAAACGACGGCCGAGGCGCTGCATCGCCTGGTCGCAGCGCTGGGCTGAAGGGCGATTGCCATGCCCGTGATCGACCGCGGCTTCGATCGCCTGAGCCTCCTGCCTGACGCGCTGCGTGATGCGCTGCGTCGGCGCGTGCGCGAGCTCTGTGGCCTCGCCTTGCTCGGCATCGCGATCGTGCTCGCGCTCGCGCTGGCGACATGGTCGGTGCAGGATCCCTCCCTCAGTCATGCCACCAACAAGCCGGCCCGCAACGTCCTGGGCTTCCCCGGCGCGATCGTCGCCGACCTCTTGATGCAGCTGCTCGGCGTGGCCGCACTCTTCCTGGTCCTGCCGATTGCCATCTGGGGCTGGCGGCTTCTGACCCACCGGACGCTGCGCCGTGAGCGCCTTCGGCTCGGCTTCTGGCTGCTCGGCACGCTTCTGGTCACCGTGTGCGCCGCCTGCCTTCCGCGCAGCGCGGGCTGGCCACTGCCGGCAGGTTTCGGCGGGGTGATCGGCGACTGGATGCTGCGGCTGCCCGCACTCGTCACCGGTGGAGCGCCGGCCATGGCGACACGCCTCGGCCTGGCGCTCGTTGCCGGTCTCGGTGCGCTCGCCTGTTTCGCCCTCGTCGCGGGCTTCGGCTTGGGCGGCGAGAAGCCGGCGGCGCGCAAGACGGCAGACGGGAACAACGAGCGCGCATCGGTCTCGCTCGGCTGGATCACCCATGCCCTCCTGAGCCTGAAGTCACGGCTCGGCCGCCTGCTCACGCGACGGCCGCGGCGGCCCGCGCCGCGGCGGGAGCCGCCGCTGGCGCCCAACCGCACCGAGCCCCGCTTCGACCCGAGCGCCCGCACGCCCTTGGCGCCGCGTCTCGAGCCGGACGAAGCCGACGAGGACGAGGAGGACGAGGACGAGGAGGACGAGGTCGCCGCGGCGGCGCGGCCGCGGCGACGCAAGCCGGCGGAACGCGGACCCCGCCGGGTGAGCGGCGGCTATGTGCTGCCCGCGCTCGACCTGCTCGCCATGGCGAGGACGAGCGGCCGCACCGTGCTCAGCGCCGAAGTGCTCGAAGCCAACGCCACCGCGCTCGAAGGCGTGCTCGCCGATTTCGGCGTGCGCGGCGAGATCATCAACGCGCGCCCCGGACCCGTCGTCACCCTCTACGAGCTCGAGCCGGCGCCGGGCATCAAATCATCGCGCGTGATCGGGCTCGCCGACGACATCGCCCGCTCGATGAGCGCGCTTTCGGCGCGCGTCGCGGTCGTCGCCGGCCGCAACGCGATCGGGATCGAGCTGCCGAACCCCACCCGCGAGAAGGTCTATCTGCGGGAGCTGCTGTCCAGCAGCGACTATGGCGACAGCGCCGCCAAGCTGCCGCTGTGCCTCGGCAAGACCATCGGCGGCGAGCCCGTGATCGTCGATCTCGCCCGCATGCCGCATCTACTGATCGCCGGCACCACCGGTTCCGGCAAGTCGGTGGCGATCAACACGATGATCCTCAGCCTCGTCTACCGGCTGAAGCCGGAGGAGTGCCGGTTGATCATGGTGGATCCGAAGATGCTCGAGCTTTCCGTCTATGACGGCATCCCGCACCTGCTCTCGCCCGTCGTCACCGATCCCAAGAAGGCGGTGGTGGCGCTGAAATGGGCGGTGCGGGAGATGGAGGAGCGTTACAAGCGGATGTCGAAGCTCGGCGTGCGCAATATCGACGGGTACAACGCCCGCGTGGCCGAGGCCCGGGCCAAAGGCGAGAAGCTCCGCCGAACCGTGCATACCGGTTACGACAAGGAGAGCGGCGAAGCGATCTACGAGCAGGAGGAGCTCGACGTCGAGCCCTTGCCCCTCATCGTGGTGATCGTCGACGAGATGGCCGACCTGATGATGGTAGCCGGCAAGGACATCGAAGGCGCCGTGCAACGGCTGGCGCAGATGGCCCGCGCCGCCGGGCTGCACGTGATCCTCGCCACCCAGCGGCCGTCCGTCGACGTCATCACCGGCACGATCAAGGCGAATTTCCCGACCCGCATCTCTTTCCAGGTCACCTCGAAGATCGACAGCCGCACCATCCTGGGCGAGCAGGGCGCCGAGCAGCTGCTCGGCCAGGGCGACATGCTCTACATGGCCGGCGGCGGCCGCATCAGCCGCGTGCATGGGCCCTTCGTCTCCGACGAGGAGGTCGAGAAGGTCGTTCGCCACCTCAAATCGCAGGGCACCCCGCAATATCTGGAGGCCGTCACCGCGGCGGACGACGAGGCGGACGGAGAGGACAATCCGGTCTTCGACGCGACCGGCATGGGGGAGCCCGAGGGCGCCGATCTCTACCAGCAGGCGGTGCAGGTCGTGCTGCGCGACCGCAAGGCATCGACCAGCTACATCCAGCGCCGGCTGCAGATCGGCTACAACCGGGCGGCCTCGCTGATGGAACGCATGGAGAAGGAAGGCGTCGTCGGGCAGGCCAACCACGCCGGAAAACGCGAGATCCTGGTGAGCGAGGAGGAGGCCGAGCAGTACTAGGGGTTGTGACTCTGACGCTTGCATCTCTGTGTCCCGGGCGCAGCGCAGCACGAAGTGGTGCGCTGCAGACCCGGGACCGTTCCGGACACCACCTTTGGAACGGTCCCGGCTTAGCGGTGCACCGCTTCGCAAGCGCTCGCGCTGCACCGCAGCCGGGACACGGACGGAATCAACCGTTAGAACCAGTACACTAGGGGTCCACGCCGGTCGGCGGGAGCGGAGGAAATTTCGGCCCGCCAGTCGTCTTGTCGCCACACCGGGCTGCTAGCGACCCGAATCGACCGCGAATGGAGGGGGATCATGGCTGGGGCGGGCCGCAGATTAGGCGTGGGGGCAGCAGTGGTCTTGGCCGCCTTCGCGGCCCTGACCGCCGCGGCTGCCGACACGGTCCCGCTGCCCACGCCGGCGCCGTTCCCGAAGGAGGGAGCCTCGCCCTCGCCCGGCCGAGGCTCCCCGACCGCCCAACCAGGCGGCCCGGGACTCCTCTCCGGCATTCGCTCGCTGTTCCATCTGGACAAGCAGCCGGAGCCCGCCCCCGTCACCCGCAACGCCTCCTTCAACGCCGCGCAGCGGGCGCAGGCCGACAAGGTGAGCGCCTATCTCACCAGCGTGCAGCAGATGTTCGGTCATTTCGTGCAGGTCGGGCCCGACGGCTCCCGCACCAAGGGCGAATTCTACATCCAGAAGCCCGGCAAGGTCCGTTTCGAATACGAGCCGCCGACCCCGATCGAGATCGTCGCCGACGGGCAGTCGGTGGTCGTGCGCAACAGCAAGCTCGCCACCCAGGACGTCTATCCCCTGTCGCAGACGCCGTTGCGCTTCCTGCTCTCGGAACGCATCGATCTCCTGCGCGATACCAACGTGGTCGACGTCCACGCCGACGACGTCTACATCACGGTCACCATCGAGGAGAAGCAGCCGGTGATCGGCACCAGCCGGTTGATGATGATGCTCGGCGCCAAGGATTATCAGCTCAAGCAATGGACGGTTACCGATCCGCAGGGCTTTGACACGACGGTCGCCGTCTCCAATCTCGACAGCAGCAGGCGAGCCGATCCCGCGCTGTTCAAGATCGACTACACCCGCTACGTGCAGTAGCGGGGAGGAGCCGGCTCGTCGCGCGATGGAGCCAGCCATGATCTCGAGCGCCGAGACCACCCGCCCGGAGACGGGAAGCGACCTCCGGGTGCTCCCCACCGGCCGCGCGCTCGGTGCGGAGATCACCGGGGTCGATCTGCGCTGCCTGAACGCGACGGCATTCGAGCGGATCATGCAGGCCTGGCACCGGCATTCCGTGCTGCTGTTCCGCGGTCAGTCGCTCAACGACCTCGAGCTGATCGCCTTCAGCCGCCGTCTGGGGGACCTGGACCAGGCCCCCATCCAGGAGAACGGCCGGCGCTACGTCGAAGGCCTGCCGGAGATCTACATCGTCTCCAATGTCAAGGTGAACGGGGAGGCGATCGGCAGCCTCGGCGACGGCGAGGCCGCATGGCATACCGACATGTCCTATCTCGACATGCCGCCCAAGGCGAGCCTGCTTTATGCGCTCGAAGTCCCCGCCGCCGGCGGCAACACCTCGTTCTGCACGATGTACGGTGTCTACGATGCGCTGCCGCCCGCGCTGAAGGAACGCATTGCGGGCCTGCGGATCAAGCACGATGCGACCTACAACAGCGGCGGATTTGTCCGGCAGGGCCTGACCGCGACGGATGACCCGCGAACCTCGCCGGGAGCGGCGCATCCACTGGTGTGCACGCATCCGGTCACGGGACGGCGCCTGCTCTATCTTGGTCGGCGGCGCAACGCCTATCTGCTCGGTCTCGCGCTTGCCGAATCGGAGGCGCTGCTCGATGAGCTCTGGAGCGTCGTCGCTCGCCCCGAATTCGCCTGGCAGCACGTCTGGCGCGGCGGCGACCTCGTGATGTGGGACAATCGCAGCACCATGCATCGGCGCGACGCATTCGATCCGGCGGCGCGGCGGATCATGCACCGCACCCAGGTCAAGGGCGAGCAGCGACCCTCCTGATCGCCTTCGACGATCCGGTCGGCAGTGGCTGGAACGCGGGAAGCCCCGGCGGTAAGCTCGGGCGTCTGCAAGCCTACCCGATGACAACGTGAGGGAGAGAAGCCATGCCGATCTACATATCGCGCGGACGTTTCACCGCAGACGCCATCAAAGGAATGCTGGCCAACCCGGAAAACCGGGAGGAGGCCGTCGCCAAGCTCTTCCAGAGCGTAGGCGGCAGGCTCGTCGGATGGTACTTGACCTTCGGTCACCACGATTGGATGGTCATCGGCGAGTTTCCGGACGAGAAAGCCGCGGCTTCGGCCGTATTGGCGGCTGCCGCCGGAGGCAGCCTCTCCGACATCGAGACGACCGTGGCGATGACGGCGAGAGATGCTGCAACCACCTTCGGGTCTGCCGGAAAGGCGGCGAAGGCATTCCGAAGCGCCGGGCGTTCATAGCTCCCCGACCGGGAATTCTCGGGTTTGCACGCGGAGCGGCCGGCACCCCGACAGGATGCCGCGCGCACCGGAGCTTTTGCGCGACACGGCGGCCTCATCTATCAGGCTGGGGGTCGATGGGTATCGCGCGCGCCGGGCGCGCGCTCCATCCATCCTACCCACTCGATCACGGGCGGACGGCGGGTGTCTCGACCGCCACCGCGGGCGCGCCACATCCGCCGTAGCCACATCCGCCGTAGGATGGGTGGAGCCCGCGCAGCGGGCGATACCCATCAGGTCCGCGCGACACGGGCAATGGGTATCGCGCGCGCCGGGCGCGCGCTCCACCCATCCTACCGACTGATCATGGCACGTTGACATCGGGGCAGCGTGCATCATTACTGCCCCTCGCATGCGATTGACGATCACGACCTGGAACATCAATTCGGTGCGGCTGCGCATCGACACCGTCGCCCGGTTCATCAAGGCGTTTCGACCCGACGTCCTCTGCCTGCAGGAGACCAAGTGCCCTGACGACAAGTTCCCACGCAAGCGCTTCAAGCGGCTGGGCTATGAGCACATCGCGCTCAACGGGCAGAAAGGCTACCACGGAGTGGTGGTGGTCTCGCGCCTGCCTTTCGAGCGGTTCGAGGCGAAGCCCTACTGCGGCAAGTCCGACTGCCGCCACGTCGCGGCTGTCCTCGGCGAGCGCGCCGGGCTGCGCGATCCCGTCACCCTGCACAATTTCTATGTGCCGGCTGGCGGCGACCTGCCCGATCCGATCGGCAATGCGAAATTCGCCCACAAGCTCTCGTTCCTCGACGAGATGCGAGCGGCTCCCGAGCTGCGTTGCAGCCGCGACAATCGCATGATCCTGGTCGGCGATCTCAATGTCGCGCCGCTCGAGCACGACGTCTGGAGCCACAAGCAGATGCTTCGCGTCGTATCGCACACCCCGATCGAGTGCGAGAAGCTCGTCGCTGCCCAGAACGAGGGCGGCTGGATCGACGCCGTGCGAATGCATGTGCCGGAGCCGACCAGGCTTTATACATGGTGGAGCTATCGCTCGCCCGACTGGATGGCGGCGGACAAGGGCCGCCGCCTCGACCACATCTGGGTCGGCCCTGCGCTGGCCGACCGAGTGGCCGAAATCGCGGTGCTCAAGAGCTCGCGCGGCTGGGCCCGACCGTCGGACCACGTCCCGGTCACCGCGGTGCTGGAAGTGTAGCGGGCTACTCGCTCGTGCGGTCGTGCCGACCGAGTGCCCCGCGGACGCTGGCGATCTCACGCGCGGACTGATCGAGGCGCGTCGCCAGCAGCTCGCGCAGCTTGCTCGCGGCATCGGGAAAGCTGTCGAGCATCTTGATGAACAGGGCCCTGGGAATGCGCAGGACCGTCGAAGGCTCGAGGGCCGTCGCCGTGACCGGCCGCCGGGTCTCGGTGAACAGTGCCACCTCGCCCAGCAAGGTGCCGGGACCTATCGTGACCTCATCCGCCGCCGGATCGGAGGAAAGTGCAAAATGTCCCTCCTGGATCACGAACGCGCCATCGGATTCGTCGCCGGCCTTGAACAGCACCTCCCCGCCATGGATGTAGCGCGTCTCCGCTCCTATCGCCAAGATCCGCAGCGCCTGCCGTCCCAAATTGCCGAGCGTCGGCACGCGCTCGAAAAAGCTGATGTCGTCCTCGATGCTCATGCGATGGAGCTACGGGACCAGCTTGTAGCCGCCGGCCTCGGTTACCAGGATCGACGGGCTGGCGGCGTCCTTCTCGACCTTCTGGCGCAACCGGTAGATGTGGGTCTCGAGCGTGTGGGTGGTGACCCCGGAATTGTATCCCCAGACCTCCTGCAGCAGGGTCTCGCGCGATACCGGACGTTGTCCGGCACGGTAGAGATACCGCAGGATGGCCGTCTCCTTCTCGGTGAGCCGCACCTTGCTGCCTTTGGGGCTGAGCAGGATTTTCGAGCTCGGTCGGAACGTGTACGGCCCGATGGTGAATACCGCGTCCTCGCTCGCCTCGTGCTGACGCAGCTGGGCGCGAATGCGGGCCAGCAGCACGGCGAAGCGGAACGGCTTGGTCACATAGTCGTTGGCGCCGGATTCGAGACCGAGAATCGTATCGGAATCGGTGTCGTGCCCGGTGAGCATGATGATCGGTGCCTTGAAACCGCTCTTGCGGAGGATGCGCACGGCCTCTCGCCCATCCACGTCGGGCAGCCCCACATCCATGATCACGAGGTCGATTTGCCCGGCCTTGGCCGCCTGCACCCCTTTCGTGCCGGTATCCACCGCAATCGATTCAAATTCGTCATGCAGCGCCAGCTGCTCGACCAACGCGTCGCGCAGCTCGGTATCATCATCTACGATGAGAATCTTGCGGGCATTGCTCATTCGGTCGGCCCCAGACAGGCTTGCCTCGAACGGTATGGGGGTCGAAGTAGAGCACTCGTGCCCAAAAGAGCAAGCGGGGTTTACCATTCGGCCGCGCCCTCCCGATCCTCGCGTGCGATCGCGTAATTCGCTACGGCCGCGCTCCTATTCGCTGCTGCGGGTGCGCCGCCGGCCGGGCGACCAAGCTCGAGGCATGCTGCTGGCCGGGCCCCTCGCGATCCCGGTGGTGCTCGGCCGCTCCGGCATCCGCGCCAACAAGACCGAAGGCGACGGTGCCACTCCCCGCGGCCGGTTCCGGCTCCTCCGCCTGTGGTGGCGAGCCGATCGACACGCCCGCCCATTCACCTTGCTGCCGGTGCGCCGGCTCGACGCAGAGCTCGCCTGGTGCGAGGACCGTGCCGACAGGCGTTACAACCGTCCGTTCCGCCGCTCGGCCATCGAGTCGGGCGACCGGCTATGGCGGCAGGATCATCTTTACGATTTCATCATCGAGCTCGACCACAACACCCGCCCCCGGATAGCCGGGCGCGGCAGCGCGGTGTTCGTGCACGTCGCCAGGCCGGAGCGGTCGCCGACGGCGGGCTGCATTGCCCTTTCGATCGGCGAGCTTCGGCGCCTGTTGCCGAGGCTCCGCCGCCGGACACGCATCGTAGTCGGGACTTGAGGGCACCGGCGGGGCGCTACGCCCGCTGCCCGAAGATTGCCGTTCCCACACGCACGTGGGTGGCACCGAGCTCGATCGCGAGCGCAAAATCGGCGCTCATGCCCATCGAGAGGAGCGCGAGGCCATTGCGCCTGGCGATCTTTGCGGTCAAGGCGAAATGCGGCGCCGGAGCCTCCTCGGCCGGCGGGATGCACATCAACCCGGCAATCGCCAGGCCGTAGCGCTCGCGACAGTCTCGCAGAAAGGCATCGGCTGCCTGCGGCAGCACGCCTGACTTCTGCGGCTCGGCCCCGGTATTGATCTCGACGAACAGGATCGGGGCGCGACCCTGCCTGGCGATCTCCTTGGCCAAGGCTTCGCAAAGGCTCGGCCGATCAATGGAGTGGATGGCATCGAACAGCGCCACCGCCTCCCTGGTCTTGTTCGACTGCAGCGGCCCGACCAGATGCAGCTCGATGCCGGGATGCCGCTCCTTGAGCGCAGGCCACTTGGCCTTCGCCTCCTGCACCCGGTTCTCTCCGAACACGCGCTGGCCGGCGGCAATGACCGGCTCGATCGCATCGGCAGCGAACGTCTTCGAGATCGCCACCAGCGTCACCGAGCCGGGAGCCCGCCCCGCCTGCGCACAGGCGCGCGCGATCTCGGCGCGAACCCTGGCCAAAGGCGTGTCGACAACGGTGGTTGCGTTCATCTCGCCAGCCCATGCCCCGATGCCGGCGCACATAGGGGTTGCAATGCGCCGCCGGGCTCACTTCGCGTCGTGAAAGATGATCCCGAGCGTGTGACGATGTCCATGACGCAGCCGGCTCACCCCATGCCGCATGTTGACGCGGTAGGTTCCGCGGGTGCCCTGCATGGGACGGTAGCGAACGGGAAAGACCACGCCCTCGCCGCGCTCGAGCGGCACGACCTCGGCGCGCGACTGCATCCGCGGCCGCTGCTCCGTGAGCACGAGCTCCCCGCCGAGAAAATCCTTTCCGGGGCGTGACAGCAGGAACGTGACCTGCAGCGGAAAGACGTGCTCGCCGTAGAGGTCCTGGTGCAGGCAGTTGTAATCGCCGGGCCCATATTGCAGCAGCAGCGGCGTAGGCTTGCGCTGACCGGCATCATGGCAGCGCGCGAGATAGCTCGCGTGATCGCTCGGATAGCGGGGGCTGTCGCGCATCGTCTCGCTCCAGCGATTGGCGATGGCGGCGAGCGGCGGGTAGAGCGACTCGCGCAGCTCGGAAACGAGTCGAGGCAGCGGATACGCGAAATACTTGTATTCGCCGCTGCCGAAGCCGTGCCGCTCCATCACCACTTTGCTGCGGAACAGCGCAGGCGACGCATAGCTCTCTGCCAGCGCCGTGCATTGCCTATCGTCCAGGAGCGGTCCGATGACCGCGCAGCCGCAGGCATCGAGCTCGGCCGCGATGCCCGGCCAATCGAGTGCGGCAATCCTGCCGGCAAGCGAGCGCGCCGCCCTCCCCGGCGTCCGCTCCCTGCGCGCGGTGCGGCTCACGGTCGGCACGACGATCTCTCCCGCTCGAACGGCGCACGTGCACGCGCGAGGCTCCGGCAGACCAACGAGCCTGATCGGGTCGGCGCCTTGCCTCCCCGACACGGCGCTGGGGCCGCAACCCCCCGGTTGAGGATCAGGCGCGTTTTCATCTCGGCATGTCCCGCCACGCGCTCCGTCAGGCTCGAACGCTTCCGGGGCCCTGCGCGCGATTACAGATTAGAGATCTGCAGGCACGCCGTCCTCGCTCGCAGATCCGGAAAAGTCCCGCCACCCGATTTGCTCTCGAAGGCTGCAGCAGCTGGGCGGGAGGCCGGAACCCGCAGGTCCCGCCAAGCGCACGCCTCCTCGCCGCGGGCCCTATCCTTGCGTCCGGCTGAGCTTGTTGACCATGCTCCCATCGTGCCCTACTGGCTTGGGCCCGCATGAACAAGATGCGATCAGTGCATGACGACCGACCGCTATAACGCCCGCGAGGCGGAGCCGCGATGGCAACGGGTCTGGGAGGATCGCGGCATCTTCGCGATCAGCAACGCCGACCCGCGCAAGACCTATTACGTGCTGGAGATGTTCCCGTACCCGTCAGGGCGCATCCATATGGGGCACGTTCGCAACTATACCATGGGCGACGTGGTTGCACGCTACAAGCGCGCCAAGGGCTTCAACGTCCTGCATCCGATGGGCTGGGACGCGTTCGGGATGCCGGCGGAGAACGCCGCCATGGAACGCAAGGTGCATCCCAAGCAATGGACGTATCAGAACATCGCGGCGATGAAGGCGCAGCTCAAGTCGATGGGGTTGTCCCTCGACTGGACCCGCGAGCTCGCGACCTGCGATCCCGCCTACTACAAGCACCAGCAGAAGATGTTCCTGGATTTCCTCCGGGCAGGGCTGGTCGAGCGCAAGCTCGGCAAGGTCAATTGGGATCCGGTGGACCAGACCGTCCTTGCCAACGAGCAGGTCATCGACGGGCGCGGCTGGCGCTCGGGCGCCCTCGTCGAGCAGCGCGAGATGATGCAGTGGTATTTCGCGATCACCAAATACTCGGAGGACTTGCTGCAGGCACTCGATCGGCTCGACCGCTGGCCCGAGAAGGTGCGCGTGATGCAGCGCAACTGGATCGGCCGCTCCGAGGGTCTGCTCGTCCGCTTCGCACTCGATCCGGCAACGGTGCCGGAGCATGAAACCGAGCTCGAGGTCTTCACCACTCGACACGACACGCTGTTCGGCGCGAAGTTCATGGCGCTCTCGCCCGATCACCCGCTCGCCGTTGCGGCGGCGGCAAGATCGCCCGCGCTCGCGGCCTTCATCGCCGAATGCAAGCGCCACGGCACCGCGCAGGAGATCATCGAAACCGCCGAGAAGCAGGGACTCGATACCGGCATCCGGGCGGTCCATCCGTTCGATCCCGATTGGAAGCTTCCCGTCTACGTCGCCAACTTCGTGCTGATGGACTATGGCACCGGCGCCATCTTCGGCTGCCCGGCACACGACCAGCGCGACCTGGACTTCGTCAACCGGCACGGACTCGGCAACACGCCGGTGGTGTGCCCGCCGGGGCAGGATGCAGACACTTTCGTGATCACCGATACCGCCTATGATGGCGACGGGCGGATGATCAACTCGCGCTTCCTCGACGGCATGACCGTGGCCGAAGCGAAGGAGGAGGTGGCGCGGCGGCTCGAGCAGACCTGGCGCGACAGCCGTCCGGTCGCCGCACGGCAGGTCAACTACCGTCTGCGCGACTGGGGGATCTCACGGCAGCGCTACTGGGGCTGCCCGATCCCGGTGATCCACTGCGAGAGCTGCGGGATCGTGCCGGTCCCGGAGCACGAGCTGCCGGTGGAGCTGCCTGACGATGTCGATTTCAACCGGCCGGGCAATCCGCTCGACCGCCATCCGAGCTGGAAGCACGTCGCGTGCCCCGAGTGCGGCCGCCCGGCCAAGCGGGAGACCGACACGATGGACACGTTCGTGGACTCGTCCTGGTACTTCATTCGCTTCACGGACCCCTGGACGACGTCGAGCCCGACCAACCGAGCGGTGGCCGACCGCATGATGCCCGTCGATCAATATATCGGGGGGATCGAGCATGCGATCCTGCATCTGCTCTACAGCCGGTTCTTCACCCGCGCGATGCGGGCAACCGGCCATATCGATGTCGACGAGCCGTTCGCCGGGCTGTTCACCCAGGGCATGGTGGTGCACGAGACCTATCAGCGGTCGAACGGCGACTGGGCGATGCCGGCCGAGGTCAAGCTCGAGGGCAGCGGTGCCGAGCGCCGCGCCACGCTGATCGCAACCGGCGAGCCGGTGAGCATCGGTCCGGTCGAGAAGATGTCGAAATCGAAGCGCAACACGGTCGACCCCGACGACATCATCGGCAGCGCCGGCGCCGATACCGCGCGCTGGTTCATGCTCTCCGACTCGCCCCCCGAGCGCGACGTGATCTGGACCGAGGAGGGAGTTCAAGGCGCCTGGCGCATGGTGCAGCGGCTTTGGCGCCTGGTGCAGGAGACCGTGGCAAGTGCGGCGCCGATCGGAGCCGCCAAGCCGCCCCACTTCGGGGAGCCGGCCCTCACCTTGCGCAAGGCCGCGCATCGCGCGCTGGCGCACGTCTCGGAAGACATCGAGCGGCTGCGCTTCAATGTCTGCGTCGCCCATATCTACGAATTTACCAATGCCTTCCAGGCGTCATTGGCCAATCTCGAGACCGAGCCAGTGGCCGACTACCGCTGGGCGGTGCGCGAGGCGGCAGATATCCTGGTGCGTCTTTTCCACCCCATGATGCCGCATCTTGCCGAGGAATGCTGGGCCGCGCTCGGGCACAGCACGCTCGTTGCGGCGGAGCCCTGGCCGGAGCTCGAGCCGACCCTGTTGATCGAGAGCACGATCACACTTCCGGTCCAAATCAATGGCAAGAAGCGCGCCGATGTCACACTTGCTCGAAATGCCACCAACGCCGAGATCGAGGCTGCCGTTCTGCTCCTCGATGCGGTAAAACATGCCCTTGCCGGCAAGCCGCCCAAGAAGGTGATCGTGGTGCCACAGAGGATTGTGAATGTGGTGGCCTGACAAGCGGTTAGCTCCTGCCTTGCGACGCGGTCGGGGGACCGCGGCGGCATTGCTCCTGGCCGCGCTCGCCGGCGGCTGCTTTCAGCCCCTCTACGGCGAGCGCTCCCCAACCGGCGGCCCGGTGCTGCGCGAGCAGCTGAGCGCGGTCGACGTGCTGCAGATCGAGGCGCCGATGGGGACGGACGAGGCGCGGCTCGCAGTGGAGATCCGCAACGCGCTGCTGTTCGACTTCACCGGCGGCGGCTCGCAGGCTTCGCCGACCCACCGGCTCAAGATCGCCATGAGCTCGACCCGGTCCTCGATCATCGTCGACATCAATACCTCGCGCCCCGACATCGAGAATTACGGCATCAACGCCACCTATTCGCTGACCGAGATTGCCTCGGGGAAGGTCGTCGTCACCGGACAGACATTCGCGCGCGTGTCCTACGATATTCCGGGACAGCAGCAGCGGTTTGCGCGGCTGCGCGGACTGCGCGACGCCGAGAGCCGCGCCGCGAAGGTGATTGCCGACAATATCATGGCCCGCCTTGCCTCCTATTTCGTCGCCGGGACCTGAGCGGGTCCTCGCGTCGGCTGGACAACACCGGCGGCACGCATGGTCGCGGTCAAGGCTTCTGATGTGGACGGGTTCGTTGCCCGCGCGGACCGGGCGCCGCCTATCGTGCTGGTGTTCGGGCCCGATGCGGGCCTCGTGCGCGAGCGCGTCGAGGCGTTGATCCGCCATGCAGTCGCCGATCCGAACGATCCCTTCCAGCTCGCGCGGCTCGACGGGGACGAGCTGGCGGCAGAGCCGACGCGCCTGGTCGAGGAGGCGAACACCATCCCGCTGTTCGGCGGCCGGCGTGCCGTGTGGGTGCGCGCCGGCAGTCGCAGCTTCGCTCCTGCAGTCGAAGCGGTGATCGCATCGCCGGCGCCGGATTGTCGGGTGGTGATCGAAGCCGGCGACCTCAAGCGCAATGCGCCGCTGCGCAGCATCTGCGAGCGGGCCCCCAATGCGGCGGTGCTGCCTTGCTATCCCGATGCGGAGCGCGACCTCATTCGCCTCATCGAGGATGAGATGCAGGCCGGCGGACTTGCCGTCTCGGCGGAAGCGCGCGCGGCGCTGCTGCCTCTGCTCGGCGGCGACCGCCTTGCATCCCGGCACGAGCTGCGCAAGCTCGCGCTGTTCGCGCGCGGGAGGCAACGGGTCGAGCTGGACGACGTCCTGGCGGTGGTGTCCGATGCCTCGGTCCTGGCGCTCGACGAGCTGGTCGATGCCGCTTTCGCCGGTCGCACGGGTGACCTCGAGACCGGCTTCGCCAAGGCGAGGACAGCGGGCACCGCCCCCGGCACCATTCTCTTAGCGGCGCAGCGGCAGGTCGCGCAGCTGCACAAGGCGAGGCTTGCCGTCGAGCAAGGCGCATCCGTTTCCCAAGCCGCCGACGGCGTTGCACCCTATCTGCACTTCAGCCGCCGGGGCGCCGTCGAGGCAGCCCTGCGAGCGTGGAGCTCGCCCAGGCTGGAGCGGGCGATGGCCGGGCTCGCCCAGGCCGCGCTCGACGCCCGCAAGCAGACGGGGATGGCAGCGGCTATTGCCGAGCGCGCGCTCCTGGCGGTAGCGGTCAACGCACGGCGCAGGGAATCATGAGCGCGGCAACCGAGCGGAGCGGAGGTGACCGCCGGGAAGCTCGCCCGCGCGGTGAACCCGAATCGGAAAGAATGCCAGGAGCTCGGGTCCGCGCGCAACCGTCCTGCGGCTTGCCGAAACAGCCTGTTCAGATCCGCTCCAGCCGACGCACGACGTCGTCGAGCTGATCGAGATTGCGGTACTGCACGCGAACGGTTCCGCCCTTGCCGCGATGCTCGATCGTCACTGCCAGCCCGAGCGCGTCGGTCACCCGGCGCTCGAGCGCCAGCGTATCGGCGTTCTTCATCACCCGCTTCTTGCCCGGCCGGCTCGGACCCTGCGCGCGCGCCTTGGCCAGCGCCTCGACCTGACGCACGTTGAGACCGCGCTCGACGATCTCGCGCGCCATCGCCGCCGGGTCAGGCGCACCGACGAGCATGCGCGCGGCGCCGGCGCTGATCTCGCCGGTGCTGATGTAGGCCTTGACCGAATCGGGCAGCTTCAACAGCCGTAGCGTGTTGCTGACGTGGCTACGGCTCTTGCCGACCATCCTCGCGACGTCATCGTGGCTGTGCTGATATTCGCTCGCCAGCGCCTGATAGCCCGCTGCTTCCTCGAGCGGGTTGAGATCGGTGCGCTGCACGTTCTCGATGATCGCGAGCTCGAGCGCTTCGCCGTCGGTCGCCTCGACCGGCACGATCGGTATGTCGTGCAGCCCGGCGCGCTGCGCCGCCCGCCAGCGGCGCTCGCCGGCGATGATCTCGTAGCCATCCTGTTCGCCGCGCAGCGCGCGCACCAGCACCGGCTGGATGATGCCGCGCTCCTTGATCGACGCCGCGAGGTCGGCGAGCTCGGGATCGGAAAAGCTTCTGCGGGGATTGCGGGGGTTCGGCCGCAGATGCTCGATCGGCACGCGCCGTTGGGCGCGCCCTCGATCGACCGGCGCCGGCTCGCCGCCGATGTCGCCGATGAGCGCAGCAAGCCCGCGCCCGAGTCGCGATCGGCCTTCCTCACGCATTGCGGCTCCCCTCGGCTATACCCGCGCTCACGCGGCGCCCGTCTGCTGCTGCAGCCCGCCAGTGGCGATCTCCGCCGCAGGCGGCCCGATCAGCTCCTTCTCGCGCTGAATGATCTCAGTCGCGAGCCGCAGATAGGCTTCGCTCCCGACGCATTTGAGATCGTAGACCAGCACCGGCTTTCCATACGAAGGTGCCTCCGATACCCGCACGTTGCGCGGGATGACGGTATCGTAGACCTTCTGCCCGCTGTGCGCCCGCACATCGGCGACAACCTGGTTCGACAGGTTGTTGCGCGCGTCGTGCATGGTGAGCACGATGCCGTGGACCATCAGATCGCGGTTGAGCGTGGACTTCACGTTCTGCACGGTGTGCAGGAGCTGCGAGAGGCCTTCGAGCGCAAAGAACTCGCACTGCAGCGGAACCAGAACTGCGTCGGCAGCGGTGAGCGCGTTGATCGTGAGCAGGTTGAGCGATGGCGGGCAATCGACGAGGACATAGCTGAACTCGCAGGCCTGCGAGGTGCCGCTGCGCAAAGGCGCAAGCGCGTTGCGCAGCCGGAATGCACGGTCGCGCGCCTGGCTGACCTGCAGCTCGAATCCGGAAAGGTCGAGCGTGGAGGGCGCGATCGACAGGCGCGGGACCGCGGTATCGAGCACCGCCTCGCGCAAGGCGGCTTCGCCCATCACCACGTCGCAGGTCGAACGGCCTCGACTGCGGCGATCGATCCCGAGCCCGGTCGACGCATTGCCCTGCGGATCGAGGTCGACGATGAGCACGTGCTCCCCGATCGCCGCAAGCGCCGTACCAAGGTTGATGGCGGTCGTCGTCTTGCCGACCCCCCCTTTCTGATTGGCGATGGCGATCACACGCGGCGGCGCGGGATTGGGGATGCGCGTTGCCAGGGCGGCAACCGGCAGGGATTGGGCTGGTGCCGGCAATCCAGGCGCGGGCTTTCCGGTAAGCTCAATCATGGCACTGCATGCGTTGGAACGAGCGGCGGACGCGAATCGATTCGACGCTAGGATACCAGCTTGCTGCGCTCGACATCCCGGACGACGATGATGCGGCCGCTCGGATGCGTGCGGCTGGGCATGAGAGCAGCATCCATGGTCCAGGCGCGACGCGCCTGCGCAAGCTCAAGCTCTGCATTTTGCCCCTTCGGGAACAAGCCCGTTGCGCCGTTTTTCCCCAAAAGCAAAAAACATTGATCTAGCAATGAGTTAAGCGGCGCCACCGCGCGGGCGGTGAGGACATCGCCCTGCCCCTGGAAGCGCTGGGCAAGATCCCCCATCCGAGCCGCATGCACGTGCACGGGCGCCTGTGTCAGGCGTTGAGCCTCGCGCAGGAATGCGGCCTTTTTCGTATTGCTTTCAACGAGGTGAACGATCGCGCCGGGGGCCTCGGCGAGCGCGCAGGCGATGACCATCCCGGGAAAGCCTCCGCCTGAGCCGAAATCCACCCAGACGCGGGCCTGGGGCACGAGGTCCAAGAGCTGCAAGGAATCGGCGATGTGCCGCGTCCACAGGTTCGGCACCGTTGACGGTGCGATCAGATGGGTCGCGCGTTGCCAGCTCAGCAACAGCCCGATGAAGCGCTCGAGCCGGGCCGCTGTTTCACGTGAAACCGGGGTGATGGCTAGGGCGTGGGCACGGTCGCTGGCGTTGACGGCCGAGGCGGGTGAGAGCCGGGCGCGGCTCATCCCTGCGCCGCCTCACCGCGCAAGCGCATCACCGCACCGCGCGGGCAGACTTCGCCACCCGTTCACGGCGCTTGATATGCGCCGCAAGCAGCATCAGTGCCGCGGGCGTGACGCCATCGATGCGCCCGGCCTGGCCGATCGTGCGGGGACGGCTCGCCTCGAGCTTCTGCCTGACTTCATTGGAAAGACCCGGCAGGGCTGCATAGTCGAACGGCTCGGGCAGCTCGAGGCTTTCGTCACGCCGATAGGCGGCGATATCGGCGGCTTGCCGGGAGAGATAGACATCGTACTTGGCGTCGATCTCGAGCTGCTCGGCGAGCTTCGGATCGAGCCCCGCAAGGGCTGGCCAGATGCACGCCAGCTGCGCCACGCCGACGTTCGGATATGACAGCAGCTCGAAAGCGCTGCGGCGTTGGCCGTCGCGGTTGAGCGCCAGCCCGTGTCGAGCCGCCTCGTTCGGGGTGAGCCATACCGAGCGAGCGAAATCGCCCGCCGCCGCCAAGGCCGCCATCTTGGCTCGGTGCCGGCGCCGCCGCGCCCCTCCCACGCAGCCGATGGCCATGCCTTTGTCCGTCAGGCGCTGATCGGCGTTGTCGGCACGCAAGGTGAGCCGATATTCCGCCCGCGAGGTGAACATGCGATAGGGTTCGGTCACCCCGCGGGTGACGAGATCATCGATCATCACCGCCATGTAGGCCTCGCCACGATCGAAGGTGACTTCCCCTCCCCCGCCGGCGCGCAAGGCGGCATTGAGACCCGCCAGAAGCCCTTGCGCCGCCGCCTCCTCGTAGCCCGTCGTGCCGTTGATCTGACCGGCCAGGAAGAGGCCCGATACGCGGCGAGTCTCCAAGGTGGGCTTTAGCTCACGCGGGTCCACATGGTCGTATTCGATGGCATAGCCGGGCCTGATCATGCGCGCATGCTCGAGGCCAGGGATGGTAGCCAGAAGCGCGAGCTGGACCTCTTCCGGCAGCGAGGTCGAGATGCCGTTGGGATAGACGGTCGGATCATCGAGGCCCTCGGGCTCGAGAAAGATCTGATGGCCGTTGCGCTCGCCGAACCGCACGATCTTGTCCTCGATCGACGGGCAGTAACGGGGACCGCGGCTGGATATCTGCCCCGAATACATCGGCGAGCGATGCACGTTGTCGCGGATTAGCCGATGCGTTGCCGCGGTCGTGCGGGTAATCCCGCACTGGACCTGGGGCCGCCCGATCCGTTCGGTCATGGTCGAGAATGGCTCGGGTGGCTCATCCCCGGGCTGCATCTCGACCGCGCTCCAGTCGATCGTTCGCCCATCGAGTCGGGGTGGCGTGCCGGTCTTGAGCCGCCCCAAGCCAAACCCGAGCCGCTCGAGGGTGAGCGCGAGCCCCACCGCAGGCGCCTCCCCTGCCCGGCCGGCAGCAACCTTCCGCTCGCCGATGTGGATCAATCCGCGGAGAAAAGTTCCGGTGGTCAGCACGACTGAAGGCGCGGCGAGCGCGCGGCCATCGGCGAGCTCCACTCCGCCAATGCCGCTGTCCCGCACCAGAAGATCGTGCGCCTCCGCCTCGATGACGGACAGGTTGGGAATGCTCGAAATCGCCTCCTGCATGGCGGCGGCGTAGAGCTTGCGATCCGCCTGTGCGCGCGGTCCGCGCACGGCCGGCCCTTTGCGGCGGTTGAGGACCCGGAATTGGATGCCGCCGGCATCGGCAACGCGCCCCATGAGCCCGTCCAGCGCGTCGATCTCGCGCACGAGATGGCCTTTGCCCAACCCGCCGATGGCCGGGTTGCACGACATCGCGCCCAGCGTGGCAAAACGATGGGTCACCAGGACGGTGCGGGCGCCCAGTCGCGCCGCCGCAGCCGCGGCCTCGCAGCCGGCGTGCCCTCCCCCAACAACGGCTACGTCATATCTCGCGTCCATCAGCGGCAAACCTCGCTTCGCCACCAGCCACGCATATAGCTCACACGAACAGATCGACCAAACGCGACCGGCTTTACCAGCCCTGTTTCACGTGAAACGCCGCGCGCTCTATTTACCGATGCAGAAGTCCCGGAAGATCACGTCGAGCACATCCTCGACGTCTACGCGGCCAAGGAGCTTCCCCAGGGCGCGGCAAGCGAGACGCAGTTGCTCGGCCATGATTTCCTCGCTGCCTTCCGTCGCGGCGCGTTGCGCCCCGCGCAGCGCCAGCAACGTCTCATCAAGATGGGCGCGCTGCCGTTCACGGGCGACAAATGCCGGCTCGGGAGAGAAAAATTCCTCGGCGTAGCGGGAAAGGCCGGTAACCAATTCAGCAACTCCCGCCTCGGTCTGGGCTGATAGTAAATGAACGGTTGATTTTCTACTGAACTCATATTCAATTCTTTTAGCATCCGCCTCGGTCACCAGGTCTGTCTTGTTGATCACAACCCATACCGCAGCCGAACCGACGATCTCGGCTTTGGACAGCGCTTCGCCGGCGCCCAAACGGGCAGATGCCGAGGCGTCGACGAGCCAAAGCACGAGGTCGGCGCTGGCCGCCTGGGCGCTGGCCCTCCGCACCCCTTCCCGCTCGACCGGATCATCCGAGGCACGAATGCCGGCAGTATCGAGGACTGTCACGGGATAGCCCCCGAGATCGAGGTGGACCTCGAGCACGTCGCGCGTCGTGCCGGGTAACGGCGAGACGATCGCGGCCTCGCGGCGCGCCAGGCGGTTGAACAGGGTCGACTTGCCGGCATTGGGAGGGCCGGCAATCGCCACTCGCAATCCATCGCGGAGGCGTTCCCCGTGCCCGGTCGGGATGCTTTCGATCTCGTCAGCCAGAGGCCCGATCATTTCGAGCGCCCGCGTCATTGCCTCCGCCGGGACATCCTCCTCGTCGGAGAAATCGATGCACGCCTCCACCCAGGCCAGCGCCTCGATCAGCCGCCGCCTCCAGCTCTCGGCACGCTCGCCGAGAAGGCCTTTGAGATGTTGATAGGCCTGCCGACGTTGCGCCTGCGTCTCCGCTGCAACCAGGTCGGCGAGACCTTCAACCGCGGTCAAATCCATCCGGCCGTTCTCGAAGGCGCGGCGGGTGAACTCGCCGCGCTCGGCCGGGCGCAGGCCTTCGAGCTTGCCGAGCGCCGCAAGCACTGCCGCGATCACCGCCCGGCCACCGTGGACCTGCACCTCGGCGGTGTCCTCGCCGGTCTCGCTGCCGGGCGCCGGAAACCACAGCACAAGACCCTGGTCGAGAGCTTCGCCGCTCTCGGGGTCACGCACCCGCGCAAGCGTCGCCCGGCGCGCCTCGGGAACGCGTCCGATCAACCGCTCGAGGGCGGCGCCCGCCCGCGGACCCGATACTCGGACAACGGCGATCGCTGCCGGCGGCCGGCCGGAGGAGAGGGCGAAGATCGTGTCGCGCTCGCTCATGTTGGCGCATCGGCTGCATTCCCCCGGGGCGGGATCTGACGGATGGCAACCGGATAGGCAAGTCGACGCGGAATTGTCCGCATCCGGCGCACGCCGTTCGAGGCGGGGCGGCAGAAGCGCACCGCGTCCGGTCGCCGATTGCCAAACAAGGCTGAAGCGAAGACAGGGTCGCCGCAAGCAGCGATCGCGTCACTGCGAGACGGCACCGGCGCCAGGCAGGGCGGGGGCGGGGAGTTTGAACATTCCGCGCGAAGCGGCATTATCGGGGGGTGAACGCGGCCTCCACCCACACGCCCGAGAACCGGCTCGCCCACGAGACGAGTCCCTACCTGCTGCAGCACAAGCACAACCCGGTGGACTGGTGGCCATGGGGAACCGCGGCGCTGGCCGCCGCGAAGGCCGCGAACAAGCCGATTCTGCTCTCGGTCGGTTATGCCGCCTGCCACTGGTGCCACGTCATGGCGCACGAGAGCTTCGAGGACGAGCCGACCGCCCGCGTCATGAACGAGCTGTTCGTCAACATCAAGGTGGACCGCGAGGAGCGGCCCGACATCGACCAGATCTACATGTCGGCGCTGCATCACCTCGGCGAGCACGGCGGCTGGCCGTTGACGATGTTTCTCACCCCCGACGGCGAGCCGTTCTGGGGCGGCACCTACTTCCCCAGAACTGCGCGCTACGGCAAGCCGGCGTTCGTCGATCTGTTGCGCGAGGTGGCGCGGGTCTTCCGTGAGCAGCCGGAGAATGTCGAGCAGAACCGCGCCGCGCTGATGGCGCGCCTGTCCGACAGCTCCCGGGCAAGGGGCGGCGCCGCGATCGGTGCAGCGGAGCTCGATCGGGCGGCGAGCCAGATCGCCGGGATGATCGATCCGGTGCACGGCGGCATGCGCGGAGCGCCCAAGTTCCCCCAGCCGATGATGCTCGAATTCCTCTGGCGCGCCGGCCAGCGCCGCAACGATGCCCGCTATTTCGGTGCGGTCGAGCTTTCCCTCGCACGCATGTGCGAGGGCGGCATCTTCGATCATCTCGGCGGCGGCGTCGCGCGCTATTCCGTGGACGAGCGCTGGCTCACGCCGCATTTCGAGAAGATGCTCTACGACAATGCCCAGCTCATCGAGCTGTTGGCATTGGCCCACCAGCGCTCGGGCAACGCGCTGTTCCGCATCCGCACCGGCGAGACCGTGGCCTGGCTCGCGCGCGAGATGACGACCGGCGAGGGGGGGTTCTGCGCCTCGCTCGACGCCGACTCGGAGGGGGAGGAGGGCAGGTTCTACGTCTGGTCGCTGAGCGAGATCGCGCAGGTGCTCGGCCCCGAGGACGCTGCCCTCCTTGCCGCGGAGTACGACGTCACCGAAGACGGGAATTTCGAAGGCCACAACATCCTGAACCGGCTCGAGCAGTCAGGGCACCGCGCGGTGGACGAGCCGCGGCTCGCGGCAATGCGCGCGAAGCTCCTGGCGCGGCGCGCCGAACGCGTGCGGCCCGGCCTCGACGACAAGGTCCTGGTCGACTGGAACGGGTTGACGATCGCGGGCCTGGTCAATGCCAGCACCGCGCTCGACGAGGCGGACTGGATTGCGATGGCGGCGCGCGCCTTCGCGTTTGTGACGAGGCATATGGCACAGGGCGACCGGCTCGGGCACTCCTGGCGGGCGGGCAAGCTTCTCGTCCCCGGCCTTGCTTCCGATCATGCCGCCATGATCCGTGCAGCCCTGGCCCTGCACGAAGCGACCGGCGAGCGCGCCTACCTGGAGCGGGCGCTCGCCTGGCAGGCGACGCTCGACCGTCATTACCCCAATCCGCAGAACGGCGGCTATTTTCTGACCGCCGACGATGCGGCAGGCCTGGTGGTGCGGCCCGCCGCCACCACCGACGACGCAACACCGAACCCGAATGCTCTGGCCGCGCAGAACCTCATCCGCTTGGCGGCACTCACCGGCGATCATCGCTGGCGCGAGCGATCCGACCGCTTGCTGGACGGCGTCCTCGCCGGCGCTGGGGAGAATGTCTTCGGCCACCTCGCGCTGCTCAACGCTCTCGACATGCGGCTGCGGGTGGCGGAGATCGTCGTGACCGGGCAGGGCCAGCGCGCGGAAGCACTGCTTGCGGCTGCCCGCCGGCTTCCATTCCTCGATCGAATTCTGCTTCGCGCCCCCTCGGCGGCCGCGCTGCCGCCCTCGCATCCGGCGCAAGCGAAGATCGCGGCATCCGCCGATGGCGCGGCGGCATTCGTGTGCATCGGCGAGACCTGCTCGATCCCGGTCGCCGCTCCCGAGCGCCTGGCCGAGCAGGTCACCGCCATGCGCAGCTGACGCCTGCCCGTGGCTGAACGCGGTTGCATCAGGCGTTCATCGATTCGAAGAAATCGCCGTTGCTCTTGGTATTTCGCAGCTTGTCGAGCAGAAAATCGATGCCATCCATCGTGCCCATCGGATTGAGGATCCGCCGCAGGATGTACATCTTCTTGAGCTGATCGGGCGGGACGAGCAATTCCTCCTTGCGCGTGCCGGACCGGGTAATGTCCATCGCCGGGAAGGTGCGCTTGTCGGCGACCTTGCGATCAAGGATGATTTCCGAGTTGCCGGTGCCCTTGAACTCCTCGAAGATCACCTCATCCATGCGGCTGCCCGTATCGATCAGCGCGGTAGCGATGATCGTCAGCGAGCCGCCTTCCTCGATGTTGCGCGCGGCACCGAAAAATCGCTTGGGCCGCTGCAGCGCATTTGCATCGACGCCGCCGGTGAGCACCTTGCCGGACGAGGGCACGACGGTATTGTAGGCGCGTCCCAGCCGGGTGATCGAATCGAGCAGGATCACCACGTCGCGGCTGTGCTCGACCAGCCGCTTCGCCTTCTCGATCACCATTTCCGCAACCTGCACGTGGCGCGAGGCCGGCTCGTCGAAGGTCGAGGAGATGACCTCGCCTTTCACCGAGCGCTGCATGTCGGTGACCTCCTCCGGCCGTTCGTCGATCAGCAGCACGATCAGGTAGCATTCCGGGTGATTGGCGGTGATGGCGTGCGCAATGTTCTGCAGCAGCACCGTCTTGCCGGTGCGTGGGGGCGACACGATCAGCGCACGCTGGCCCTTGCCGATCGGCGCCACGATGTCGATGACGCGCGGGGAGAGATCCTTCTTGGTCGGATCCTCGTGCTCCATGCGCAGCCGTTCGTCGGGATAGAGCGGGGTCAGATTGTCGAAGTTGACCTTGTGGCGGGCCTTGTCGGGATCCTCGAAATTGATCGTGTTGACCTTGAGGAGCGCGAAGTAACGCTCGCCCTCCTTCGGCGATCGGATGTGGCCGTCGATCGTGTCGCCCGTTCTCAATCCGAAGCGGCGGATCTGCGAGGGCGACACATAGATGTCGTCCGGACCGGGCAGGTAGTTGGCCTCCGGCGAGCGCAGGAAGCCAAATCCATCGGAAAGCACCTCGACCACGCCTTCGCCGACGATGTCGGTCTCGCGCATGGAAAGCTGCTTGAGAATGCCGAACATCAGCTCCTGCTTGCGCATCGTGCTGGCGTTCTCGACCTCAAGCTCCTCGGCAAAGGAGACGAGCTCGGCCGGCGTTTTGACCTTCAGGTCCTGGAGTTTCATTTCCCGCATAGGGGGGCAGTCCTGTGGAAAGGATCGGCGAGCTGAAAAGAAAGCCGATCGGGAGAAAAGGGGGGGATCGCAGGTCTTGGGTGAGGCGTCTCGCCCGATGCCGCGGGACCGAGCCCCGCCTGGAGCCGGTCCTCGAATGCATCTGCCTGCGTTCGGGGAGATAAAACCAAGATATGAAAAGACGGTTCCCGGTGCAAGAGTGCTGATGCAAAACCGGCCGCGTACCGGGAAAACGCCGTTGAACCGGTCTCGGCGGGGCGACCTGCCGCGAACTCCACGGCCGGAGTTAACCTGTTGAAACAGAGCCTGGTTTTGCCAGCATTGCGCCGGTACTCCGAGCTTTGTGCTGCGTTGCAGCACGATCGTCCGCCAAGGCGCGAACTGCTCCGCCGGGGTTAGAACGGCCTCACCACGACCATGACCACGATCCCGATCATCAGCACCGTCGGTACCTCGTTAACGAGTCGATAGAACCGCTGGGAATGCCGGTTTCGATCGGCAGCAAAGTCCCGCACCCAGCGCACGAAGAACCCGTGCAGCCCGGATAAAAGCAGCACCAGCACGAGCTTCACCTGCAGCCAGGTGGCGGCGTAGAGGCCGCTCCACCAGGCCAGCCACAGTCCCAATGCCCAGGCCGCGATCATGGAAGGATTTATGATCACCTTGAGCAAGCGGTGCTCCATCACCTTGAAGGTTTCGGACTGCTGCGATCCGGGCTCGGCATCACAGTGGTAGACGAACAACCGCGGCAGATAGAGCATCCCGGCCATCCAGGCGATAACGGCAATGACATGGAATGCTTTCAGCCAAAGATACATCACGCCGCTCCGGCTTCGGAGCCACGGACGCGGCTGAGCATCCGCTCGACATGAGCGATCGGCGTCTGCGGCAGAATCCCGTGTCCAAGATTGAAGATGAAGGGTCGCTTGGACAGGTGCTGCAGGATTCGCTCGACCGCAATGTCGAGCGCCTCACCTCCGGCAAGCAATGCTACAGGATCGAGATTACCTTGCACCGGAATACGCCGCTGGATCTGTCCGGCAAAAGCCAGGTCGATCGTCCAGTCGAGGCTCACCGCGTCCACAGGAACCTCGTCCAGATAGCTCATCAGTCCGCTGCCGATACCGCGCGGAAACCCGATCACCTTTGCTCCTGGAATTGCCTCGCGGACCTTGAGAACTATTCGTCGCGCCGGCTCGATGCACCAGCGGTGCTGCTGCTCCGCCGGGAGCATTCCTGCCCACGTGTCGAATATCTGCACCGCGTCCACTCCGGCTCGAAATTGACGAATCAAGTAGCAGGCAGACGCCTCCACCAGCCTGTCCATCAGGAGGGCAAACATCGCCGGCTCCCGGTAAGCGAAGAGTCGGGTCGGTTCCTGATCCGGTGTTCCACGCCCCGCTACCATGTAGGTTGCCACCGTCCAGGGTGCCCCGCAGAAACCCAGGAGAGCAACACGATCCGGCAGCTCGAGCTTCACCCGTTCGACCGTTTCGTAGACTGGCGCAAGCAGATCGTGGTCCAGCCGGGGCTTCAACCTCGCCAGGCTCCGAGCATCGATCACGGGATCGAGCTGCGGACCTTCCGTTGCGCTGAACCAGACGCGTTGCCCGAGAGCATGGGGAACAACCAGGATGTCCGAGAACAGGATTGCAGCATCGAGATTGAACCGCCGAACCGGCTGAAGCGTCACCTCGGCCGCCAGGGCCGGCGTGAAGCAAAGTGCAAGAAAATCGTCTGCCCTTTCACGAACCGCTCGATACTCGGGAAGGTACCGGCCGGCTTGACGCATCAGCCAGATGGGCGGAGGCCGTTGCTGCCTGCCGTTGAGCACGTCCAGAATAGGCTTGTTCACCATGCAGGCGTCTTCCAAATCCAATAACTAAGCCTATTGTTGTGATTCTTGGGCGGTTGATTTGACTCATACAGCGCCGTCCACAGCCTATCCACGCGCTCACTCTTATGCCCTGGCTGTGGGTAACGAATGCTCGAGTCGAGCCACTCTCCGGCTGGCCAGATTATCGCGGTGAAGCCGGGGCAGGGACCGGCAATATCCACTGTCGTTCACATTCTCATGCTGCTGCAGCGAGCCGAGGCGTGCAGTCCCTGCTGCCGGTCGTGTGGAAGATTCCAGCCGGGCGATTGCCAGCGGGCTTGCGCTCGACCTCGGGGCGTGGCCTCCTCCCCAGGAATTCACTGCTCTTCCCGTGCCCCTCATGGTTCAGCGTGCCGGCAGCTATTTCCATCTTCATCTGGTGTCGGACGCGACCGGTGAGACCTTGACCACGGTTGCGCGGGCAGCGACCGCGCAATACAGCAAGGTCATGCCGGTGGAGCATGTCTATCCGCTGGTTCGGACCCAGAAGCAGCTCGATCGGGTGCTGGCAGAGATCGAGGAAGCTCCCGGGATCGTGCTCTACACGCTCCTCGACGATGAGCTGCTGCAACGGCTCGAGACCCGCTGCCGCGAGCTCGGCCTGCCGTGCCTGTCGATACTTGGCCCGGTCCTGCAGCTGCTGCAATCCTATCTCGGCACCGAAACGGCGCATCGGATCGGCGCGCAGCACACGCTGAATGCCGACTACTTCAAGCGCATCGATGCGCTGAACTACACGATGCTGCATGACGACGGGCAGCATCTCGATGGGCTCGAGCAAGCGGATGTGGTGCTCGTCGGTGTGTCGCGCACCTCGAAGACGCCCACTTCGATCTATCTGGCTAATCGCGGGGTCAAGACCGGCAACGTTCCGCTCGTGCCGGGGGTCGAGGTCTCGCGTCAGCTGGAGCAGCTTTCTCGGCCGCTCGTGGTCGGGCTCTACGCCAGCCCGGAACGAATCGTGCAGATCCGCCAGAACCGCTTGCTCGGCCTGAAGGCACACCATGATGATGATCTATATATCGATCGCAAGTCGGTTGCCGAGGAGGTCGCGTTCTCGCGCAAGCTCTGCGCCAAGCATAACTGGCCGAGCATCGATGTGACCCGCCGTTCCATCGAGGAGACTGCGGCGGCAGTGCTGAGCCTCCTGGCCGAGCGGCGGCGGCAGCTGGTCGAGTGAAGATGCCGCTTTGGCTCGCCGAGCAGCCCCTGATGCTTGCCTCGAGAAGCGAGATCAGGCTGGCACTTCTGCGTAATGCGGGACTTCCGGTGGAGGCCCGTGCGCCTGACATCGATGAACGCTCGATCGAGCGGCGTGCGGGAAAGACCGGGCCGGGGGAGGTCGCAGCACTGCTCGCCCGCGAGAAAGCGCGGACCATCGCCGGCCGCCATCCTGCCCGGCTGGTGCTGGGCGCCGATCAGACGCTGACCCTCGAGGATCGCCGGTTCTCGAAGCCGATCGATCGAGCGGCTGCCCGCGAGCAGCTCGGCGTCCTGCGTGGGCGAACCCACGAGCTGCACACGGCACTGGCGCTCGCGCGGGACGGAAAGACGGTGTGGGAGCATCGAGAGGCTGCTCGCTTGACCATGCGCGAGTTCAGCGACGCCTTTCTCGAGGCCTACCTGGATCGCGCAGGACCGGCGGTCACCCGCAGCGTCGGCGGCTACCAGCTGGAGGGGCTCGGAATCCAGCTGCTTGAGCATGTCGACGGCGATCATTTCGTCATCCTCGGGCTGCCGCTGCTGGCGCTGATGAGCTATCTGCGGCAGAGCGGGCTGCTGGCGAGGTGAGCCGGCTCGCGGAGCAGGGCACTCGGCATGTTCGTTCTCGGCCTCACCGGCTCGGTCGGAATGGGAAAATCCACCACGGCGCGCCTCTTTGCCGAGGAGGGTGTTCCGGTGCACGATGCCGATGCCACCGTGCATCGGCTTTACGAGGGTGAAGCGGCAGCCGCGATCGAGTCAGCCTTTCCCGGCACCGCCACACACGGGAAGGTCGACCGCGACAGGCTCGCGGCGCACGTGCTCGGCGATCATCTTGCGCTCGAGCGACTCGAACGCATCGTTCACCCCCTGGTGCAGGCGGCCGAACAGCGCCTGGTGACCGAAGCCGCGGCGCGCGGCGAGAAAATTGCCGTGCTGGACATTCCGCTGCTGTTCGAGACCGGCGCCGACCGGCGGGTCGATGCGGTGGTGGTGGTTTCGGCGCCCTCCGAGGTGCAATGCGCGCGCGTGCTCGAGCGTCCCGGAATGAGCCGCGAGAAGCTGGCAGCGATCCTGGCGCGGCAAATGCCGGACGCTGAAAAGCGCCGCCGGGCTGATTTTATCGTGGATACCTCCCGCGGGATCGAGTCGGCCCGCGCCCAGGTGCGTGCGATCATCGCCGCCGTGGCTAAGATGCCCAAACGTCGGCGCTGATTCGGTTGTGGTCGATGCCGCACCGGGCTGCATGTCCCACGCGAGGCTGAACGTGCGCGAGATCGTGCTCGATACCGAGACGACAGGGCTCGATCCGTTCCAGGGCCATCGAATGGTCGAGGTCGGGTGCATCGAGCTGGTCAACGGGATACCGAGCGGGCATACGTTTCAGCGTTACATCAATCCCGAACGCGAGGTGCCGGTCGAGGCGGTCGAGGTTCACGGCCTGTCGACCGACTTCCTCAAGGACAAGCCGCCGTTCGCCGAAATCGCCGAGGACCTGCTCGCGTTCATCGGCAGCGCGCCGCTCGTTGCCCACAACGCCGCATTCGACCTCGGCTTCCTCAACGTGGAGCTGGAACGCGCCGGCAGAAATCCGATAGCCCGCGAGCGGCTGATCGACACCCTGCTGCTGGCGCGCCGCAAGCATCCGGCGGGACCCAACCGGCTGGACGACCTGTGCCTCCGCTATGGGATCGACAACTCTCGCCGTACCAGGCACGGAGCCCTCCTGGATGCCGAAATCCTCGCCGAGGTCTATCTCGAGCTGATCGGCGCCCGCCAGGCCCAGCTTTCCCTTGTTACGGCTGCGCGTGGCGTTTCCGGCCTCGAGGTCGGAGCCGCTTCGATCCGTCTTCGACCCACGCCGCTGGCGCCGCGCTTGACCGACGCGGAGCGCGACGCGCACCTCGATTTCGTCGCAAGTCTCGGGGCGAATGCGATCTGGCGGGACTATCTCGGGCCGGCGCCCGCCGATCAGAAGATTGCCTGATTCAGCTGGCGGCGGTGCCGGGCTGCTGCTCCTGCTGGGCCGCCCGCTGCTGATACAGGGCCACGAAGTCGACCGGGTCCAGCAGGAGAGGCGGAAAGCCGCCGTTGCGCACCGCGGTAGCGACGATCTCGCGGGCGAACGGGAACAGCAATCGCGGACACTCGATCATCACGAGCGGCTGCAGGGTTTGCGGCGGCACGTTCTGAACGCGGAAAACTCCGGCAAATGTCAGGTCGAACGCGAACAGGACGGTTCCTGCACTGTCGGCCTTGCCTTCGAGCTTGAGAGAAATCTCGTAATCCGTCTCGGCGAGCTGCTGAGCGCCGACGTTGATCTGGATGTTGATCGCGGGCTGGTTTGTGGTTGGCGTCAGCGAGCGCGGTGCGTTGGGATTCTCGAAGGAGAAATCCTTGATGTATTGCCCAAGAACATTGAGCTGGGCTGGGCCCTGCTGCGCAGCCGGGCTCGGTGCCGGGCCGCCATTGCCGGGGTTCGCCATTGCATCCTACCTCTCGCTGCCGCTCGCAACCGCAGTCGCTGGGCTGGCTAACATGCGAGGCGGGGGTCGGACAAGCATTTAACCGCCGCGCGCGTCAGCTCGCGCCGGATTTGCGTCGTCGTCGTGATCTGTCCGGCAACCGCCGCCATTCGCCGGGCTCGAGGTCGATGACCTGCCGGTCGCGTCCCGCTCGCGGCCCTCGTGTCCGCTTGCCCCGGGCCGACGCGAGCTTGCGGATGCACCACTGCCGCACCGGCGCCACGAACAGGGCGGCGCCCATGAGGTCGGTTATAAATCCCGGAACGGCCAGTAGAATTGCTCCGAGCACGGGCGCCGCTCCGGGACTCTCGAGATGCAGCGAACGCACGCCGTCTCGGGCCAGCGCCTCGCGGAGGCGACCGAGATTGCCGCGACCGGAGCGTCTGAGCAGGACGATGCCCAGCACGGAAGTGGCGAGCAGCAGGGCCGTGCTGCGGGCCCAGCCGATGGCCGCCGCGACGGCAATGAAGGTCGCGACCTCTGCCGCCGGCAGGACCAGCAGCCCGATAAGCCCCCATTTCACCAAGAACATCGGTCGAATGCTCGCTTGAGCCTTGTTGGCGCCACGGTTGGGATCGTCTATGGTCCGAGGCCAATGCGACTGTGGCAAGCCTCTGGATCAGTGGCGTCGCATCCTTACATAGTAGGGAACTGACCTGTGCTTCCGTAGATTGCTTTCTGCGGACCTGCCGCCGACCAGCGGATTTGCCGTAACAGCTGCCGAGAGCGCACGAGACGTGTTCGATGTCCTTGTTCGATCCGTGGACCATCATTTTCCTGGCGCTGGCGGTGTTCATCTTCCTGCGGCTGCGGAGCGTGCTCGGCCAGCGCACGGGTCGGGAGCGGCCGCCCTACGATCCCTACTCGGCTCGGGATGCTGTCCGGGGAGCCACTAACGACAACGTCGTCACGCTGCCCGGCCGGGCTACCGAGACACCAGCGAAGCCGGTCGAAGCCCCGGAGCCCGCGGAGCGTTGGAAGGGTATCGCCGAGGCCGGCACGGTCGTGGCCACCGGGCTGGACGCCATTGTCCGGGAAGATCGCGCTTTCGACGCCAAGCATTTCCTGGCAGGAGCGCGGGCGGCCTACGAGATGATCGTGCTCGCCTATGCCGAGGGCGACCGCCGTGCCTTGAAGAACCTCCTCTCGCGCGAGGTCTACGAGGGCTTTGAGAGTGCGATACGCCAGCGCGAGAGCAAGGGCGAGACGGTCGAGACCCGCTTTGTGGCAATCGACAAATCCGATATCACGGCGGTCGAGCTGCGGGGGCGCACCGCGCAGATCACCGTGCGGTTTGTCTCCCAGCTCGTCTCCGCCACCCGCGACAGGTCGGGCAACCTGATCGAAGGCAACGCCGAGAAAGTCACCGACGTCACCGACGTGTGGACGTTTGCGCGCGACCTTTCCTCGCGCGATCCCAATTGGAAGCTCGTGGCTACCGAGGCCGGGCAATAGCCGGAGCCGAAGGCGATGGCGGGGCTGCGACGCGCTTTTCTCGCAGAGATCTCCGTTGCCATTGTGCTCCTCTCCGGCGCCGCCGTTGCATTGGCCGGCGAGGAGCCGCTCACGCTTCCCGACAGCCAGCTCGAGCCGGTGACGTGGGCCGACGTCAAGGGCTGGGCGGGCGATGATCACCTGGCTGCTTTCGCGGCCTATCGAAGGAGCTGTCAACCGTTCCTGAAGGTCAAGGAGCCGCGGGACGAGCGACCGGTTTACGAGGCCTTGTGGGAGGTCTGCCGCCGGGCTGCGAGGCTTCGCCCCGCGACCTCGGAAGCAGCGCGCAAGTTTTTCGAGGCGAATTTCTCTCCGGTGCGCATTGCCCGTATCGGGGAGGCCGACGGGTTCCTCACCGGGTATTACGAACCGATCGTGCAGGGATCGCGGTTTCCCAGCCCCGAATTCCACGTGCCGCTGTACCGACGTCCACCCGACCTCCTGGTCGGCGGGCAAAAGCCGGGATCCGAGAGCGTTGCCAACAAGGGCGTCTCGATCGGCAGGCGCAATGAGAGCAACGACATCGTCCCCTATTACGATCGCGCCGAGATCGAGCACGGCGCGCTCGACGGGCAAAAGCTGGAAATCTGCTGGCTGCGCGACCCCTTCGAAGCGCTCTCGATCGCGATCCAGGGCTCGGCGCGCGTGATACTGGAAGATGGCACGATTCTCCGCGTCGGGTACGACGCTCACAACGGTCACCCCTATATGGCAGTTGGACGGGTGCTCATCGAGCGCAACCTGGTGCCCAGGGAAGAAATTTCCATACAGCGCATTCGCGACTGGATGGCTGCCAATCCCGACGAAGCGCCGAGGGTGCGAGCCGCCAATCGATCGTTTGTGTTCTTTCGCATCACCGGGCTTTCCAACGAGGGTGAGCCGACCGGCGCGCAGGGCGTTCCGCTGACCCCCCTGCGCTCGATCGCCGTAGACAAGATCCACGTGTACGGCACCCCGTTCTTCATCGAAGCCAGCCTGCCGATCGACAGCGCGAAACCGGTGACACCCTTCCGCAGATTGATGGTGGCCCAGGACACCGGCTCCGCCATCGTCGGTCCGGCGCGTGCCGATCTCTATTGGGGCAGCGGCGAGGAAGCTGGACGGATCGCCGGTCGTATCCGTCATCCTGGCCGGTTCGTGATGCTGCTTCCTCGCCAGCTCGACATGATCGAGGCCGGCAAGCACGCGCCGCTGCCGGCGCCGAAACCAGTCCTTCCCGAGCCAGCCGCCAAGGCCCCCGAGCCGAGCTTGAAACCGGCCGCCGGCCAAAGCCAGGACAAGCCGGCGCGGAAATCGCCGCGGCAAGCCGGTCCGACGCCACCCCGACCGCGAACATGAGCGCGGATGATCAGCGCCGGCGAAGGTTGAGCCCGGACGAGCGCACGCTGTGGGGGCAAATCACCCGCTCGATCGTCCCGTTGCGGGCAAAGGCGGTCTCGGCCGATCGCGCCGGCGCGACGCTTCGCCAAGCCAAATCACGCCCGAAGTCCCCAGCCCCGGTGAGCTCACCTTCCACGCCGTTGAAGCGCGCCGGACCCCTCGAGCCGATCGAGCGGCGGCTCAAGCAGCGCCTTGCCCGCGGCCGCGTAGCGATCGACGCCCGGATCGATCTGCACGGCAAGACGCAACGTGATGCGTATCCGGCGCTGCTCGGTTTCCTGCGCCGGGCGCAGACCGACGGCGCAAGATTCGTGCTGGTGATCACGGGCAAGGGTACGGTTGCAGGCGAGGATGGGTACGGGCGTGGCGTGCTCAGACGGCAGGTGCCGCTGTGGTTGGCTCTCCCGGAATTCCGGCCCTATGTGAGCGGCTTCGAGGATGCCCATGTCGGCCACGGCGGGGAGGGGGCGCTTTACGTTCGGCTGCGCCGAAGACGCGTCCCCGAGACTGCCGCGCGCCGGCGCGCCGCTCGCGGGCTCAGAGAATAAAGCGGGACAGATCGGCATTCCTGGCGAGGTCGCCAATGTGCCTGTGCACATAGGCGGCGTCGATCTGCACGGTCTCGCCGGAGCGGTCGGGCGCTGCGAACGAGATGTCGTCGAGCACGCGCTCCATCACGGTCTGCAGCCGGCGCGCACCGATGTTCTCCACGCTCGAATTGACTTGGACGGCCACATCGGCAATGGCGTCGATCGCATCGGCGGTGAACTCGAGCTTCACGCCTTCGGTTCCCATCAGCGCGATGTACTGCTTGATGAGCGATACCTCGGTTTCGGTGAGAATGCGTCGGAAATCGTCTCGAGTGAGCGGGCGCAGCTCCACCCGAATCGGGAGACGTCCTTGCAGCTCGGGCAGGAGATCAGACGGCTTGGAGAGGTGAAACGCGCCCGACGCAATGAACAGGATGTGATCCGTCCTCACCGCGCCGTGCTTGGTCGATACGGTGGTTCCCTCGATCAGCGGCAGCAGATCGCGCTGCACCCCCTCACGCGAGACGTCGGCGCCTATGCGTCCCTCGCGACCGGCGATCTTGTCGATCTCGTCGAGGAAAACGATGCCGTTCTGCTCGACCGCCTTGATCGATTCCAGCACCAGCTGGTCGCTGTCGAGGAGCTTGTCGGATTCCTCGTTGATCAGGATATCGTAGGACTCCGCTACGGTGACCCGCCGTGTCCTGGTACGGTTCCCGCCGAGCTTGCCGAAGATGTCGCCGATCGAGATCGCGCCCATCTGCGCGCCCGGCATGCCGGGAATTTCGAACAGCGGCAGACCGCCGCCGCTCGCCTGCACCTCGATCTCGATCTCCTTGTCGTTGAGCTCGCCCGCGCGCAGCCGTCGGCGAAACGCGTCCTTGGTCGGGGCGCTGGCACTGGCGCCGACCAGCGCGTTGACCACTCGCTCCTCGGCGGCGAGCTGCGCGCGGGCGCTTACGTCCTTGCGCTTCCTGTCGCGGGTCTGCACGATCGCCGCCTCGACGAGGTCACGCACGATCTGCTCCACGTCGCGGCCGACATAACCCACTTCGGTGAATTTGGTCGCTTCGACCTTGATGAAAGGCGCCCCCGCAAGCCTGGCGAGCCGGCGAGAAATCTCGGTCTTGCCGACCCCGGTCGGGCCGATCATCAAGATGTTCTTCGGCAGCACCTCCTCCCGCAGCCTCTCGTCGAGCTGCAGTCGACGCCAGCGGTTGCGCAGGGCGATGGCAACGGCGCGCTTGGCATCGCCTTGGCCAATGATGAAACGGTCGAGCTCGGAGACGATTTCACGCGGGGAAAGGCCGGTCATGCGGCCTCTATGTGGCCTCTGCCGGCAGGGAGCGCAACAGCCCGGCCGTGCCGCAAGGGTCGACGCGGGGCCGAGCGGCGCCTCAGAGCTTTTCGACGGTCACGCTGCGATTCGTATAGACGCAAATCTCGGCAGCGATATCCATGGCTCGGCGCACAATCGCTTCGGCATCGAGCGGACTGTCGAGCAGCGCGCGGGCGGCGGCGAGCGCGTAATTGCCGCCGGAGCCGATTGCCATGACGCCGCCCTCCGGCTCGAGCACGTCGCCGGTGCCCGTCAGCACCAGCGAGACCTGGGCGTCCGCCACGATCATCATTGCTTCCAGCCGGCGCAGATAACGGTCGGTGCGCCAGTCCTTGGCGAGCTCGACCGCGGCCCGCATGAGCTGGCCGGGATACTGGTCGAGCTTGGCTTCGAGGCGCTCGAACAGCGTGAATGCGTCGGCGGTGGCGCCGGCAAAGCCGCCGATGACATCCCCCTTGCCGAGGCGGCGCACCTTCCTGGCATTGGCCTTCACGATCGTCTGCCCGATGGATACCTGGCCGTCGCCGCCGATGACCACACTGCCGCCCTTACGCACGGTCAGAATGGTGGTGGCGTGCCAGGCTTGGGATTTCATGTCATCCATGCTGGAACTGTCCAGGGCTGTCCGTCACTTCCACGACTGCTCGTCACTTGGTGATTATCGCATGAGCCTGCAAATGCCGCCCCAACTTTCGCCGGCTCCGGGACTGCGGCACCCGCAGCTGACCGCAGCCGAGCTCGAGCCATTGCGGGCGGCTCGGGTTGCATCGCCGGCGATGGCCTTGCCGTCATTCGCCGGCGGGTGATCGGATCAGCATGACAGCTCGATCGTTCGTGGCTCCGGCGAGCCCTCGATATGTGCCGCAGCTCACCGGGATACGCGCACTGGCGGCGATGCTGGTGCTCGGATTGCACGCCGAGCAAAATGTTCCTGCCGGGCTGCAGGCGGTCCTGCCGTTTTTTGCCCGAGGGTATCTGGGAGTCGACCTTTTCTTCGTCCTTTCCGGGTTCATCATCACTCACGTGTACATTACCGCTCTGGCCCAGCCGAGCCCCGCCGCCATCAAGATTTTCCTGTGGCATCGGTTCATTCGGCTCTATCCGGCCCATGTCACCGTTCTCGGGGCCCTTGCGGCTCTCGTCCTTCTGGCGGGTGTCGCAGGCGTCCCTTTGAATGATCCGCAGGCGTGGCAGTGGCGCGGCCTCGTCTGGCAGCTGACGCTGCTGCATGCATGGGGCGTGACCGAAACCCTGGGCTGGAACGCCCCCTCGTGGTCGATCAGCGCCGAATGGCTCGCCTACCTGCTGTTCCCGTTGCTTGCTCCGGTTCTGGTGCGGTTGCGCGATCGCGAGAGCGCGCTGCTGATGGCGGCGGCGGCGCTTGCCGGCACCGCGTTTCTCTTCACTGCCGAGGGCTGGTCGCTCAACGCCTGGCTCGGACCGCCGGCGCTGACGCGGGTTTGCGGCGAATTCCTCTGCGGCGCTGCGCTCTGTCGCGGAGCCGCGCTGAGTGGCGCCGCCAGGAGCTGGAGCGGGGACCTTCTCGGCGTCGGGGCGTTCACGGCGTTTCTCGTGGGAGCATCGACCGGTCTACAGGAATTTGCGCTGGTAGCCTGCCTTGCCGTCACCATCTGGGGCGCCGCTACTTCCCATGGCTGGCTGATGCGTTGGCTCGGCAGTCCCGCGCTCGTATGGCTCGGCGAAATCTCGTATTCGATCTACATGGTGCACTTTCCCGTTCTGATCGTGATCCGGCGCGGCTGGGAACGTTCGGGATTTGCCGGATGGCATTGGGCGGGAAAGGCGCTCGCCTTGCTCGCTACGGTCGCGCTCGTGATCGCGCTTGCCGCGGCCTTGTTCCATTTTGTCGAGCGTCCGGCCCGCATCAGGTTGCGTGATCGGATGGGCAAGCTCGGGCTGGCCTGATCGGTTCTCGGCTGCGGCCGACAGGTCCTTGGAAATGCCGCCCGTCCTTCCCTGGCCGGAGCTGGCAGGGCCGACCTGCTCCTGATAAAACGGCGCCGTTTCGGCGGCAGAATGTCATGCGCAAAGGCGCGATCAAGCGTACGACCAAGGAAACCGACGTCGAGGTCGCAATCGACCTCGACGGCGGGGGCCGCTCCACGATAGCTACCGGGATCGGATTTCTCGACCACATGCTCGACTTGCTGGCCCGCCATTCCCGCATGGACATTGCGGTCACGGCCAGGGGGGACCTGCACATCGATCATCATCACACCACCGAGGACGTCGGTATCGCGCTCGGGCAGGCGGTGAAGCAGGCGCTCGGCGACATGAAGGGCATCACTCGCTACGCGGATGTGCACGTCCCGATGGACGAGGCCTTGACCCGGGTGGCCATGGACATATCCGGCCGGCCGCTCCTCGTGTTCAAGGCCGAGTTCGTGCGCGACAAGGTCGGCACCTTCGATACCGAGCTCGTCCGCGAGTGGTTCCAGGCCTTCGCCATGAACAGCGGAATGACGCTGCACGTGACCACGCTCTACGGCAGCAACGACCACCACATCGCCGAATCCTGCTTCAAGGGATTGGCGCGCGCCCTGCGTGCAGCGGTGGCGATCGATCCGCGCGCGGCGAATGAAATTCCCTCGACCAAGGGGTCGCTCGGCGGCTGACGCTCGCATGCGAAGCAGGGGAAGCGGAGAGCCATGACCGTCTACACCGTGCACGAGCCGCCGCTGAAGCGGAACGAAACCGCGCCCGATCCCGAACGGGTCGTGTTTGTGCGCGACGGCTTCTCGTTCTGGGCTTTCCTGCTGACGCCGCTCTGGATGCTGTGGCACCGGTTGTGGCTCGTCTTGCTGGGCTTTATCGCTCTCGTGGCGCTGGCGTTGGCAGCGCTCTTCTCGCTGGGCGCGTCGGCGGGGGTGGTGGCTGCGGTCCTGGCCTTGCTCAAGCTGCTGATCGGCTTCGAGGCCTCGAGCCTGCGCCGGTTCACGCTGGGGCGCCGGGGATGGCGGACTGCCGGGATAGTCGTCGGCGACGATCTCGAATCCGCCGAGCGGCGCTTCTTCGACCTGTGGGTCGGCAAACCCGCCGTCCCCGGCGAGCCGCGGCCGGTGCCCCCGGCCGCGACCGCAGCCCCGGTCATGCGCAGAGCATCCTCGGACATCGTCGGGCTGTTTCCCGAGGCGGGGACACCGCGGTGACGGTGGCTATCGTCGATTACGGCTCCGGCAACCTGCATTCCGCGGCCAAGGCATTCGAGCGCGCCGCGCGCGACGAGGGGCTCGACGAGGCCGTCGTGGTCACGCGTGATCCCGATGCGGTCAGGCGTGCCGACCGGATCGTGCTGCCCGGAGTGGGCGCCTTCGCGGATTGTCGGCGCGGGCTGCAAAGCGTGACCGGGATGATCGAGGCGCTGCACGATAGCGTGCGCGTGCGCGGCCGGCCGTTTCTGGGAATCTGTGTCGGGATGCAGCTGATGGCCGAGCGCGGCCGCGAATACGAGGTGACCCCGGGCCTCGGCTGGATCCCGGGCGAGGTCGATCGGATCGCGCCGTCGGACCCCGCCCTGAAAATCCCCCACATGGGCTGGAACACCCTCGACGAGTGCCGCCGTCACCCATTGCTCGCGGGCATCGAGACGGGCCCGCAAGGCCTGCACGCCTATTTCGTCCACTCGTTCCAGCTCAAGCCGACGCAGACCTCCGATCTGGTGGCCGAAGCCGAATACGGTGGACCGATCACCGCGGTTGTCGGCCGCGATACCGTGATCGGCACCCAATTTCATCCCGAGAAGAGCCAACGGCTTGGATTGAAGCTGATCGGGAATTTTCTGAGATGGAAGCCGTGATCCTGCCTCGCCGCGAGCTGTCGTGATTCTCTACCCCGCCATCGATCTCAAGGACGGGGCATGCGTCCGGCTCGAACAGGGCGACATGGCTCGCCTGACGCTGTTCAACCGCGACCCGGCGCTGCAGGCACAAGCC
This sequence comes from Xanthobacteraceae bacterium, assembly GCA_036406655.1. Taxonomy (GTDB): domain Bacteria; phylum Pseudomonadota; class Alphaproteobacteria; order Rhizobiales; family Xanthobacteraceae; genus VAZQ01. The sequence goes on from DASXAP010000181.1 coordinate 47,836, forward strand.
TTCGAAGCCCAGGGGTTCGAGTTTCTCCACATCGTCGATCTCGATGGCGCCGTCGCCGGCAGGCCGGTGAACACGAGCGCGGTGGAACGCATCCTGCAGACGGTGGCGATCCCGATACAGCTCGGCGGCGGGATCCGCGACGCTGCAACGGTCGAAAGCTGGTTCGAGCGAGGGGTCGGCCGGATCGTGATCGGCACCGCGGCGGTGCGCGACCCGGGGCTGGTGATGCGCGCGGCCGGCAAGTTCCCCAATCGGGTCGCCGTCGCGCTCGACGCCCGCGACGGCAAGGTGGCGGTGGAGGGCTGGGTGAAGACGTCGGAAACCTCGGTGCTCGACATTGCCCGGCGGTTCGAGGATGCGGGCGTCGCTGCCATCGTCTATACCGACATCTCCCGCGACGGGCTGCTGCGGGGTCTCAACCTCGAGGCCAGCATCGCGCTCGCCGAGGCGGTGGAAACGCCGATCATCGCCTCCGGCGGGCTGGCCTCGATCGAGGACGTGAAGGCGCTGCTCGAGCCGCGGGCAAGCAAGCTCGCCGGCGCGATTGCCGGCCGCGCGCTCTACGACGGGACACTCGATGCGCGCGAAGCGCTGACGCTGATACGTGGAGCCCGCCGCGCGGGCTGACGCCCCAGCGCTACACTGTGCTGGACAGTGCATGCTCGCATAGCCGCATCAGGAGCCTCGGCAAGCGTGTTGAAGGTCCGGGTCATTCCCTGTCTCGATGTGAAGGACGGCCGCGTGGTGAAGGGCGTGCGATTCCTGGACCTGCGTGATGCCGGCGACCCGGTTGCAGCGGCCATTGCCTACGATGCCGCGGGTGCCGACGAGCTCGCCTTTCTCGACATCACTGCCAGCCACGAGGATCGCGACATCATCTTCGACGTGGTGCGGCGCACCGCGGAAGCCTGCTTCATGCCGCTCACGGTGGGAGGCGGGGTGCGCACGCTCGAGGATATCCGAAAGCTGCTGGCTGCAGGTGCCGACAAGGTCTCGATCAACACCGCGGCGGTGGCGCGGCGCACCCTGGTGAGGGAGGCGGCGGAGAAATTCGGCGACCAATGCATCGTGGTCGCGATCGATGCCAAGAAGGTGTCGAAGTCTTCCGAGGCGGATCGCTGGGAGATCTTCACCCATGGCGGCCGGCAAGCCACCGGGCTCGATGCGGTCGAGTACGCCCGCGAGGTGGTCGTCTTGGGCGCCGGGGAGATCCTTCTCACCTCGATGGATCGTGACGGCACGGGCGAGGGCTACGACATTGCCCTCACCCGCGCGGTGGCCGAGGCAGTGCCGGTCCCGGTGATCGCATCCGGCGGGGTCGGCAGCCTCGACCACCTGGTCGAAGGCGTCCGCGACGGTCATGCAACCGCGGTGCTCGCCGCCTCCATCTTCCATTTCGGCGAGCACTCGGTCCGGGAAGCGAAACAATACATGGCCAAGGCCGGGTTGCCGATGCGGCTCGATCCGTAGCGGGTCACTGTCAGTGAACATTTTGCCCCGCGGGCGCGCGGGAGATGATATGCCCGGGCGGGCGAAGGATCCGATGCCGCGCTTCACCCTCCACGACCTCGAGCAGCGCGTGAACGAACGCGCCGAGGCGCGCGTGCACGCCTCCTATACCCGCAAGCTCCTCGATCAGGGTATCGCGCATTGCGCCAGAAAGCTCGGCGAGGAAGCAATCGAGACCGTGCTTGCCGCGGTTGCCGAGGACAATGACAGGTTGATCGGGGAGGCGGCCGACCTCATCTATCACCTGCTGGTTGTGCTGAAAGCCCGCGGCATAACCCTGGCTGACGTCGAGGCGCAGCTGGCCGAGCGGACCAGGCGCACGGGCCTGGCGGAAAAGGCCTCGCGCCGGGGTCGGCGGCGGCCGGCCTCGGATGGGCCGGGCAGTGGAAAAGGGCGATCCGGACCGAGACCGCGGCTGTGACCTGAGGACCTGCTGATGGAGCAGCGCACGACGGAGAACGGGCTGTCGCCTTATCGGGTGTTCTCGCGGGCGGAATGGGCGGAGCGCCGCGAGGACACGCCGATGACGCTCGCGCCCGAGGAGGTGATGCGGGTGCGCTCGCTGCATGATCGGCTCGACATGCAGGAGGTCGAGGACATCTACCTGCCGCTCTCGCGCCTGCTTTCGCTCTATGTCGCGGCCACCCAGCGGCTGTTCCGGGCGCAGCAGGACTTCCTCGGCACCCAGGACGCGAAGATGCCGTACATCATCGGGGTGGCGGGCTCGGTGGCGGTCGGCAAGTCGACCACCGCGCGCGTGCTGCAGGCGTTGCTGGCGCGGTGGCCGAATGTTCCGAAGGTGGATCTCCTCACCACCGACGGGTTTCTGTATCCGAACGTCATCCTCGCGCGCGAAGGCCTGATGGAGCGGAAAGGATTTCCGGAAAGCTACGACCTGCCGGCGCTGCTGCGTTTTCTCTCCGACATCAAGGCCGGCCGCCGCCCGGTGCGGGCGCCGGTGTACTCGCACCTGATCTATGACGTGATCCCGAACCAGTGGGTCGAGATCGATCGCCCCGACATTCTCATCGTCGAGGGGCTCAACGTGCTGCAGGCAGGGCAGCTTCCCAAGGCCGGCAAGGCCATTCCCTATGTCTCGGATTTCTTCGACTTCGCCATCTATCTGGACGCCGAGGAAGACGTGCTGCGGGACTGGTACGTGCACCGCTTCCTCACGCTGCGCGGCACCGCCTTTCGCGATCCGAAGTCGTATTTCCATCGTTATGCCACCTTGTCCGACGAGGAGGCGATTGCCACCGCGACCTCGATCTGGTCGCGGATCAATCTGCTCAATTTGCGGGAGAACATTCTGCCCACGCGCCCCCGCGCCGATCTGATCCTCAGGAAAGGCGAGAGCCACCAGGTGGAGGCAGTTGCGCTGCGCAGGCTTTGAGCGGCGGCGCCTATCTCACGCGGCAAGCGTTTGCTTGCGCAGTATCGCCAGCGTGGTCGCCAGCTGGCCGGGATCGAGCGGCTTGCTCACGAAACCGTCCATTCCGGCTGCCAGGCAAAGCTCGCGGCCCTCGGGCAGTGCGTCGGCCGTGAGCGCAACGATGGGCGTGCGCCGCCAGCCGCGTTCGGCTTCGATGCTGCGGATGCGGCGGGTGGCGGCGATCCCGTCGCTGCTGGGCATGTGCACGTCCATGAGCACGAGATCGAACGGCCTCTCCAGGGCGTGCGCGGTTTGCCAGATCTCGACCACGGCGTCTCCGGTGGTGACCATGGTCGGCTGATGCCCGAGCCGCTCGAGCAGGAAGCGCATCAGCAGCGCGTTGATCTCGTTGTCCTCCGCGACCAGCACGGCAAGCGTCTCGCCCGCAGCGCCGATATCGATGCTGCGGCTTGCGCCCGGCTCGTCACTACGGTGCTCGAAAAGCCCGAGCTCGGCGGTCATTCGCACGGCAAGCGAGGCCGCCCGCACCGGCTTCACCAGGTAACCGGTGCAGCCGGCGGCCCTGAGGGTTGGCAGCGCGTGCCGGTCGGCCGGGGTGATCATCACGATGCGCCGCTCGATCGCGGAGCTTGCGAGGGCGAGCCGCTGGCACGCCGCGGTGCCGAGCGCGTGGTCCAGGATGATCGCCTTCCACGGCCGTTCTCCCAGGGCGGCGGCGGCGGCTTCGACACCGGCGACAAGGCGGGTCGCGGCGCCCCAGCACATCAGCCGGCGAGCGACCAGTGAGGCCGCGGCCGCGGTCGGTGCAACGATCAGCACATGACTGCCCTCGAGCGCGGGCCGAGCGGCGATCTTGCCGTTCGCCTTCGCGGCCGGCAGCGTCACCGCGAACTGGAAGCTCGATCCCTCGCCCGGCCGGCTGTCGACCTCGAGCTTGCCGCCCATCCGCTCGATGATGCGCTTCGAGATCGCAAGCCCGAGGCCGGTGCCGCCGAATCTGCGCCCCGCGCCCGAGTCGCCCTGCTCGAATTCCAGAAAGATCCGATCCTGCTGATCGGGGCCGATGCCGATTCCGGTATCGCGCACGACAAAGCGGACCTCCTGCGGCGCCGCTCCCGCCTCGGCGATCACGGCGACGGCGCCTCGCTCGGTGAACTTGACGGCGTTGCCAATGAGGTTGAGCAGCACCTGGCGCAGCCGCGGCATGTCGCCGAGGAGCCGGCGGGGAAGGCCCTCGTCGACGTAGGAGGCGATCTCGAGCGATTTGGCCTGCGCGCGCGGCGCGATCAGCTCGACGGTTTGCTCGACCAGGGCCGGCAGATCGAATTCCTGTGGCAGAAGATCGAGCCGGCCTGCCTCGATCTTGGAGAAATCGAGAATCTCGTCGATCAGGCACAAAAGGATGTTGCCGGAATTCCTGACCGCTCCGGCGTAGGTCGTCTGCTCGGGCGTGAGCGCGGTATCGAGCAGCAGGTCGGCCATGCCGAGAATGCCGTTCAACGGCGTGCGGATTTCATGCGAGATCATGGCGAGGAATCGCGACTTGGCGCGATTGGCCGCCTCCGCCTGGTCGCGGGCGAGCGCCAGCGCGCGCTTTCCCTCGACGCGGTCGGTGACGTCGCGGCCCACGCTCTGCACTTGCGCAAGGGCGCCGCTGCGCACCATCCCTTCACGCCAGGCGATCCAGCGCGCGCCTTGCGCGGTTGCGATCAGCTGGTCGTGGACGCGAGTGCCGTCCGCCAGCAGCGATGTCTCGCCCTGCTCGAGCACCGGCAGAGTGAAGTCGGTGCCGAGCAGGTCCGCATGTCGGCGGCCGCTCAGCGCGCAGAACGTGGCGTTCACATAGGTGATGCGGCTCTCGCCGTCGCGGCGAAGGATGAGATCGCCTTGCGTCTCGAGCAGGCTGCGCCAGCGCTCCTGGGCCTCCTTGAGCTCCCAGTTGCGGTCGGCGAGGTCCTCGACCGTGCCCCGCAGCTCACGCAGCTGCCTGCGAAGCTGCCTGTTGCGGGCGAGGAGCAGTCCGATGACGCCGCACCCGCCGATGGCACGCGCTGCGGCGCGCGGCGCGCCTCGACGCCGCCACATGCGCCGATCGGCCAGGAAACCCAGCAGAGCCCGCATGTCCGCGCCCGAATTCCCCTTCGCGAAGGGGCACCCTGCACGCTGACTGGTTGCGATTGTTTTGCCGCGGGCTGCCGTGCGACCGCGAGGTCCGGGCAACCTTTTCATGGAGTTAAGGACAAGCACGGCTCTTTATGCATGGCCTTAAGCATGACCAGGGTGATCGACGAAGCTCGCGCGTGCCTACGCGGCGCGGCGCACCTCGTCGGCGAGCGCGCGATAGGACAGCGCCTCGGCCAGATGCACCCGCGCGACCTTCTCGGCGCCCTCGAGATCGGCCAGCGTGCGTGCCACCCGCAGGACCCGGTGATATCCGCGCGCAGAGAGCCGCATCGCATCGGCGGCATCGCGCAACAGCGCAACCCCGCCGGCATCCGGGCGGGCGACCTCCTCGAGGAGCGGCCCTTGCGCCGCGGCGTTGGTGCGCACGTGCGGCAGCCCGATGGCCGCGTAGCGCTCGGCCTGAATCGCGCGGGCGCGCGCGACCCGCTGCGCCGCCTCCCGGCTTCCCTCGGCGGGCGGGGGGAGGATCAGATCGGCCGCGGTCACCGCCGGCACCTCGATGTGCAGATCGATGCGGTCGATCAGCGGACCCGAGATGCGGGCTTGATAGTCGGCGGCGCAGCGCGCGTTCGCGGCGCGCCGGCAGGCAAACCCCGGCTCGCCGGCGCGGCCGCAACGGCAGGGATTCATGGCGCCCACCAGCATGAAACGCGCGGGATAGGTCACGCGATGGTTGGCGCGGGCGATGGCGACCTCGCCGCTCTCCAATGGCTGCCGCAGGGCATCGAGCGCATGCGCCTGAAATTCCGGCAGCTCGTCGAGGAATAGGACGCCGTGATGGGCAAGCGACACTTCGCCCGGCCGGGCGCGGATACCGCCGCCGACCAGCGCCGGCATGCTGGCGGAATGATGCGGCGCCCGGAACGGCCGCCGGTTGGTGAGAGCGCCGCCTTCGATCTCCCCCGCAACCGAGGCGATCATGGAGACTTCCAGCAGCTCGGTGGGGGTGAGAGGCGGAAGGATGGTGGGCAATCGTGCGGCAAGCATCGACTTGCCGGCCCCCGGCGGGCCGACCATGAGGAGGTTGTGCGCTCCGGCGGCGGCAATCTCGAGTGCCCGCTTGGCGCTCTCCTGCCCCTTGATGTCGCCGAGATCGAGCGGGGTGTCCTCGGGCTCGCGGACCTTGGGTTGCGGGCGGGCGAGCACCTGGGTGCCGCGAAAATGATTGGCGAGCTGGATCAGCGAAGCCGCAGCGATGATCTCCATCTCCGGGCTGGCCCAGGCCGCTTCCGGACCGCAACCGGCGGGACAGATCAGACCTTCGTTGCGGCTGTTGGCTCCGATCGCGGCAGGGAGCACGCCGGCGACCGCGGCGATGGAGCCGTCGAGACCAAGCTCGCCGAGAACGGTGAAACCCGAGACTGCATCGGCGGGGATTGCTCCGATCGCCGCCATCAGCCCGAGCGCGATCGGCAGATCGTAGTGACTGCCTTCCTTCGGCACGTCGGCGGGCGCGAGGTTCACGGTGATGCGTCGCGCCGGCAGCGCGAGGCCGGACGCCACCAGCGCCGAACGCACCCGCTCGCGCGCTTCCGACACCGCCTTGTCCGGCAGACCCACCACGTTGAAGGCCGGCAGCCCCGGTGCCACCTGCACCTGGACGTCCACCGCGCGCGCCTCGATGCCCTCGAAAGCTACTGTTGCGACGCGCTGGACCATGCTCGCCCCCGGCCATGTCGAGCCTAGCGCAAGCGGCCTGTGCCCGCAAGAACATTTAGTGAACGAGCCTCGCCGGCGCGACTGCGGGAAATCCGGCCGCGGCGGGCATCATCACCGTCCGCCTGGCCTCGATCCGGTCCCAGATCATCGCTGCCGCGTCGGGCCCGCCGAAGCTCCTCACGGCACGGATGCCGGTCGGCGAGGTGACGTTGATCTCGGTCAGGTAGCCGTCGATCACGTCGATGCCGACGAACGGGAGACCGCGCGCATGCAGGGCGGGCCCGATCCGCGCGCAAATTTTCATTGCTCGTGATGCAGGCGAGGTCGAAAGGGGGACCCTGCCGCAGCAGCACCACGTCGAATTCCGAGAGCCGGACGCGACGCCGCGTTGCTCCACCAGGAGTCTCACGGCCTCGCAAACAAGCGGAATTGTCGGGGTCTCGAAGGCGCAAAGCCCGTGGGGTTTTTTGTACATGGGCCGGTGACAATCTGAACATCCGAACGGGCATCGGAGCACCGGTCTCGTCGATAATAAACGACCACGGTACACCCGGCGACCGGTCGCGCTCGGTCCGCTTACCCTCGCTTACGACCGAGTTGTGTGCGCCGCGGCGAAACGCCCCTTAGTGCCAGGTTGCGACATTCGCGGGTGCAGCAAAAAACCTTCACTCGATCACCTCGTCGGCGCGTGCGAGCAAGGTTGCAGGGACTTCGATGCCGAGCGCCTTGGCGGTCTTCAGGTTGATCACCAGATCGTACTTGGTGGGGGCCTGCACTGGCAGGTCAGCCGGCTTCTCACCCTTGAGGATACGATCCACGTAACCGGCCGCGCGCCGGTACTGGTCCACGATATCGAAGCCGTACGAGCTCAAGCCCCCGGCATCGACGTAGAGCCGTCGCGAGTAGACCGCGGGCAGCCGCAGCCGCGCCGCCAGAGCGATGATCCGATCGCGGTGAACCAGCGTCAACGCACTCGACGTCACCACCATGCCGGTACCGGCAGTACGGGCGAGGGCCGTCACCGCGCGCTCGATCTCATCGCCGTGGCGCACATTGACTGGAACGACCTCCACCCCCAGCGACGAGGCCACCGACTGAATGACCGCGAATTGCCCGACCCCCGCGGTGTCCGTCTGATCGCGCAGCACCGCGGCGCGCGTCACGCCCGGGGTGATCTGCTTGAGCAACTCCAGCCATTTGCCGCTCAGGCTGTACTCGAACTGGATGAAGCCGGTGGCGTTGCCGCCGGGCCGCGACATGCTCTCGACCAAACCGGTTCCGACCGCATCAACGACGTTGGTGAACACGATCGGTATCGCCCGCGTCGCCGCCAACAACGCGGTCAACGTGCTGGTGCCCGATACATGGATGACGTCGGGCGCGAGCGCGACCAACTCCTGCGCATATTTGCGCGTGTCGGCGGCGTTGCCCAGTCCCGAGCGATATTCGATCTTGAGATTGCGGCCATCGGCCCAGCCCAATTGCTGCAATGCCTGCGCGAATGCCGCGATCTCCACTCGGCCGGTCGCGGTGCCGCCGTGGAGCTCGCCGACGCGCCGCACCCGCGCGGGTTGCTGCGCCTGCGCAGCCACTGGCCACGCGGCCGCACCACCGAGAAAGGTGATGAACTCGCGCCGCCTCATGTAAATGTTCCCGCGCAAGAGCCGGAGCCATCCTACTTAGGATAGCGCGTTTGATTACCATGCAGGGTGCGAGTGAGCCTTGATCAAGATCAATGTTAGGGGACGCAAAAGGGACTGCCGCACTGCGGGATTTCGATCCCGCCTTTGTCGGCTCGGGGTCAATCTGAACCAACCCGACGGACTCGACTCTCGATCGAGTTGTGACCGCTAACCCCCAGAAAGCCGACAGTCACAATCGGCCGTGTTGTTCCAGGCTTCAGTTGCTTGCAGCAATTCAGTAGCCGCCGTTACCGAGTCGAGCTGCCATCTTTACTCCGCAGCCGCCGCTTGTCGTGTCACAATTTGCAGAAACTCCTGACCAACAGCAATGGATCGTTCCATGCGCGCAAGCGTAAACCTATGAGCAAGCACTGCTCGTGCCGGGCTTAACCGACACGGCGTGATCGCTCTACCGGAACGCCTTGGCTTCACACGAGGGGCGGTTAGCAAAAGTTAGCCGAGGCTGTCAGTTTGGTTCTCGGCCCAGCGGTATTCGACCGCAACGTTCTCGCCTTCGACGAAGCCGGTTTCCTTCAAGCCCCGACTGAAAGCGCGCGGTAGGTCCGGGATAGCGTCCGGCGATCGAGAGTCTAGGAACCCGATAACCGGCATTGCCGGTTGCTGCGCACGCGCCCCGAGCGGCCACGCAGCGGCGCCGCCAACCAGTGCAGTGAACGTGCGCCGCTTCATTCGATCACCTCGTCGGCGGCGACAAGCAGGCCCGGAGACACCGTGAGGCCGAGGCCCTTTGCGGTTTTGAGGTTCAATACAGTTTCGTACCTGGTCGGCGCCTGCACTGGCAGGTCGGCGGGTTTGGCGCCGCGCAGGATGCGGTCAATGTAGGAGGCGGTCTGCCCGAACATTTCGATCTGGTCCGTGCCGTAGGACATCAGGCCGCCAGCCGCCACAAACTGACGGAATGAGTACATCGCCGGTAGGCGGTGCCGGGCCGCGAGTCCGACGACGAGGTCGCGATGGGTGATGGTCGTGATATCCGGTGGCAGGAGCAAACCTCCGTCCGGTAAGCGCGCAAAGGTGTCGAGGAAACGCTCGATATCGGCGGCATTCTCAACTCGACCGGGCACCACCTCGATGCCAAGCGAGGCGGCAACGGCGATGGCATTGCGCACGAAGTAGTCGTGGACGGGGCTCTTCGGGTCGGCAACCAGAGCGACACGTGCCACGCGGGGCGCGATCTCCTTGAGCAACGCCAGCCATTTGCCGATGATGCCTTCCTCGTAGTGCAGCAGGCCCGTGAGATTGCCGCCCGGCCGCGCCAGGCTGGCGGCGAAGCCGGCGCCGATCGGGTCGGACACGTTCACGAACACAATCGGGACAGCACGGGTTTCCCGCTGCAAAGCGCCGGCAATCTGCGCGGAATGCGCGAGGATCACCTCGGGCTGCAGCGCGACCAATTCCTTCGCCAGCGCCAGCGCCCGTGTGCCAGCGGGCGCGTAACGAATATCCATATGGAGATTGCTGCCCTCCGACCATCCGAGCCGGCCGAGTTCCTGTCGAAGTCTCGCAAGCCGCGCGCTGGTTTCAGGATCGTCTTCAGCGAGACCCATCAGCACGCCGATCCGACAAACGCGCTCGCCCTGCTGCCCCTGCGCCACCAGCGGCCACGCCGCCGTCGCACCACCGAGCAGCGCAATGAAGTTGCGTCGCTGCATGTGTTCCCTCAGCCCAAGGGTCACACCCTATCACATCGGAATGCCGCGTTGTGCAGCACAGCAAAACTGGAGGCGGATCGTCCGCAGTGGGTCAAGAACGGCGCTTTCGACCCAACCGTTGGAAGTCCGCTTTACCCCTGCAAGCGCGAAATAGCGGAAGGGCCGCGCGGTCGGCTCGGTTTGGGAGCATGCCGCAGTGGCCGCCCGCCAGACGGGCACATCTAAGGGGTGCTCGGCTTCGTGACGCATGCGGCGGCCTTCGCTATTGTCTGCCACACCTGATATGGCGTGCAGGGCGTGTCGATGTGACTGATGCCAAGCACCGACAGCGCATCGACGATGGCGTTGACGCCGGCCGACAGTGAGCCGACGGTGCCGGCTTCGCCGGCACCCTTCACACCGAGCGGATTGGTCGTTGTCGGCACTGGATTCTCTTCGATCACCATAGCGCAGAAGTTATCCGCACGCGGCATGGTGTAATCCATGAACGAGCCGGTAAGCACCTGGCCGGCCTCGTCATAGAATTTGTGCTCCATCAGCACCTGGCCCATGCCCTGGGCAATGCCGCCCATGATCTGACCTTTCACCAGCATGGGATTGATCACGGTGCCGACGTCGTCCACCACCCAATAACCGACGACCTGCGTGCTGCCGGTCTCGGGATCGATCTCAACCTCGCAGACGTGGCAACCATTGGGGAAATTGCCGCTGCTGGCACGATAGGTGGCGGTCTCATAGAGGCCGGGCTCCATGCCGGCTGGCAGCTTCTCCAAGTGGAAGGCGGCCTTCGCCAGCTCGTGGATACCGATGGCCCGGTCGGTTCCGGCGACGGTGAAGCGACCGTCCTCGAACTCGATGTCGGCCTCCGAGGCTTCCAAGAGGTGCGCGGAAAGCTTCCGGCCCTTGGCGATGATCTTGTCGCTGACCATGACGATAGCGCCGCCACTCATGGTCGTCGAGCGCGACCCGCCGGTGCCCATGCCGAAGGCCACCGCGTCGGTATCGCCCTGAAGGATCTTCACCTGTTGCGGATCGACCCCCAGACGGTCCACCAGGATCTGTGCTTGCACGGTGGCATGACCTTGGCCATGCGAGATCGAGCCGGTCACGAGCGTCAGCCCACCGAGCGGATCGAAGCGAATTTCAGCAGTCTCGTAGGTGGGATCGGCGGCCTGTTCGACGGTGTTGGAGATACCGATGCCGCGCAGCCTGCCGCGGCTCGCCGCCTCCTGGCGCCGTCGCGCAAAACCGGCCCAGTTCGCGAGCTTCATGGTGCGGTCCAGGTTCTCCCCGAACCGCCCGCTGTCGTAGGTGAAGGTGAGCGGCGTCTCGTAAGGCATCGCCTGCGGCGGGATGGTGTTGCGGCGACGCAGTTCGGCTGGATCGACGTCCAGCCGGTCGGCGGCGATGTCGATCAGCCGTTCGATCATGTAGGAGGCCTCCGGCCTGCCGGCCCCGCGATATGGCGACGTGCAATGGGTGTTGGTCAGCATGCCAGACACTTCCACGTAGAGCGCCGGGGTTGTGTAAGTGCCGACCACCGAGCCGATATTGATCACGGGCGGCATGGCGCCACGGAACGACACATAGGCGCCAAGATTGGCGAAGCTGCGGATTTTGACAGCGAGGAACTTGCCGTCACAATCAAGCGCAAGGGCCGCGTCCACGATATTGTCGCGCGCGTCGTCGTCGCTGATGTACGCTTCGCTTCGGGACTGCGCCCACTTCACCGGCCGGCCGACGCGGCGCGCCGCCCACAGCATCAAAATGATCTCCGGATAGACCGAGCCGCGCAGGCCGTAGGAGCCGCCGATATCGCC
>DASXAP010000182.1:0-3014 GCA_036406655.1 Xanthobacteraceae bacterium
GCGAGGTGAGCGATCGTCTCCTCGGCAAGGTGGCGTGAGCTCGATGCAGCGGCAGGGGCTTAGAACGCGTTCCGGTCGAATTGACGCACATGGGTGTAGCGGGCTCACCCTCCCCTGGAAGGGCAGGGCAATCGCATATGGATCGTCATGGCCGGGGCTTGTCCCGGCCATCCACGCCTTTGCGCGGGCACAAGACGTGGATGCCCGGCATAAAGCCGGGCATGACGAAGCGCATATGCGATAGCCCTACGGTGCGAGGGGGGCAGCGCGCTCCCCGGGGCCGCCGATGAATGCCGCCGCCACCAGTCGGCCGGGAGAGGGCGTCGGCGACCGGATGCGGCGGCGGCTCGCCGGATTCGTCCGCGTCCTGCGTGACAACGGCTTCAAGGTGGGGCTCGCGGAGACGCGCGACGCGCTGGCGCTTCTCGGCCACCCTCTGGCGGCACGCCCGGCCGTGCTCGAGCCCGCCTTGCGGGCGCTGTTCTGCGCCACCCATTCGGACTGGGAGCGGTTCGGGGAGGCATTCGAGGCCTACTGGCGCAATCGCGGCCTGCGCCGGGCGCGCACGCTGACGGGGGCGATGTCGCAGGGGCGCGCGCCGCTGCGCCGTCTGGCCGAGGCATCGTCCTCCCGGGGCGGCCTGGCCGAGGAGGTCCGGCGCGACGGCGAGGGTGACGTCGAGGCGCCCAACGGCGGCCGCGGACGCCGCGAGGGCGCCTCGCGCTCGGAAAATCTCGCCCACCTCGACATGCGCCACATCGTCGAGCCTGCCGACATCGCGGCGGCGCACGCGCTCGCGGCGCGGCTCGCGCGGGTGATGCGCGCCCGGCTGGTCCGGCGCCAGCAGCTGCGCCGGTGCGGGCGCCGCCTCGACCTGCGCCGCACCATTCACCGCAACGTGTCGCACGGCGGAACCCCGGTCGAGCTCGCCTGGCGCCGCCGCAAGCTCAAACCGCTGCGGCTCGTGGTGCTGCTCGATGCGTCGGGCTCCATGAGCCTGTACACGGCCTTCTTCGTGCGTTTCCTGCATGGCGTCGTCGACAGCTTTCGCGAGGCTGAAGCCTTCGTGTTTCACACCCGGCTGGCGCACGTGTCGCCTTCGCTGCGCGATCGCGACGTGACGCGGGCGGTCGACCGTCTTTCGCTCATGGCGCAGGGCATCGGCGGCGGCACGCGCATCGGCGAGAGTCTCGCCGCCTTCAACCGCTGGCATGCGCGGCGGGTGATCAACTCGCGGACGGCGGTGATGATCGTCTCCGACGGCTACGACACCGGCGCGCCCGAGCAGCTCGCCCTCGAGATGGCGCGGCTGCGCCGGCGCTGCCGGCGCATCGTCTGGCTCAATCCGCTGATCGGCTGGCGCGACTACAGCCCGCAGGCGCGCGGCATGCAGGCCGCGCTGCCTTACGTCGATCTCTTCGCGCCGGCCCACAACCTCGAGAGCCTCGCGGCGCTCGAGCCGTATCTGGCGAGGATATGAGCGGTGCGCCCGAGGCAGGCATCGGCGTGAGCCCGGGAAAGCCTGGACCGGACGCGGCGGGTGAAGCCCGTGCGATCCTCCCTGCTGCGCTCGAGGTCGACGCTCTGCACAAGCGGTTCGGCGGCCTGCCGGCAACCAGAGGCGTCTCGTTCTCGGTCCTGCCGGGCGAGCGCCGGCTGATCATCGGGCCCAACGGCGCCGGCAAGACGACGCTGTTCAACCTGATCACCGGCGATCTTGCCGCCGACAGCGGCTCGATTCGGCTGTTCGGGCGGGAGCTCACCGGGATGTCGACGCAGCGGCGCGTCCATCTCGGGCTTGCCCGCACCTATCAGATCCTGACCCTGTTCCCGCGCGAGCGGCTCGTTCACAACGTGATGCTGGCGCTGCTCGGCCTCGACCGCCGCCGCTGGAATCCGTGGTCGGCACTGGGCGGCAGCCGCGACCTCTACGACACCGCCCGGGAGGCGCTGGCACGGGTCGGGCTCGCCGACAGCGCCGAGCGGATCGTGGCCGAGACCTCCTACGGCGAGCGGCGCCGGCTCGAGCTGGCGATGGCGCTGGCGCAGCAGCCGCGACTCCTTCTGCTCGACGAGCCCTTGGCCGGGCTCTCGCAGGCCGAGCGGCAGACGGTGCGCGCGCTCCTCGACGCGATCCCGCGCGACGTCACGATCGTGATGATCGAGCACGACATGGACACGGCCCTGGGATTCGCCGAGCGCATCACGCTCCTCCACTACGGCGAGATCATCGTCGAGGGCACGCGCGCCGAGGTGGTCGCCGATCCGCGCACCCGGGAGGTCTATCTTGGCGACTGAGGCGCTCGCGCTCGACGGCATCGACACCTATTACGGCGACAGCCACGTGCTGCACGCGGTCTCCTTCAGCCTCGAGCGGGGGCGGCTGCTCGGGCTGCTCGGCCGTAACGGCGCCGGCAAGACCACCTGCATCTCGACCATCATGGGCTTTCTCAAGCCGCGGCGGGGAGCGATCCGCCTCTATGGAGACGAGGTCGCGGGGCTCGCGCCCGACGCGATCGCGCGCCGGGGCATCTGCCTGGTGCCGCAGGGACGGCGCATGTTTCGCAGCCTCACCGTGCGCGAGAACCTGACGGTGGCGGCGCAGGCGCGCGACGACGGCGGCGTTTCCGGCTGGTCGGTCGAGCGCATATTCCGGCTGTTTCCCCGCCTGTCCGAGCGCCAAGCCCAGCTCGCCGGCTCGCTCTCCGGCGGCGAGCAGCAGATGCTGGCCATCGCCCGCGCGCTGATGGGCAATCCGCGGCTGCTGCTGATGGATGAGCCTTCCGAAGGCTTGGCGCCGCAAATCGTCGCCGACGTCGGACGGACCATCGCCAGACTGAAGGGCGAAGGGCTGTCGATCGTGCTGGTCGAGCAGAACATCAAGCTGACCTTGGATCTGGCCGACGACGTCGTCATCTTGAATTCCGGCCACGTTGTGTTCAGTGGTTTGGCAGGGGGGCTGGCGCTCGACGATGCCATCGTCTCGCAGCACTTGGGCGTGCATTGATGCCGAG
>DASXAP010000183.1:0-3023 GCA_036406655.1 Xanthobacteraceae bacterium
CGGCGCGATCCGGGTGGCGGTGGCATCAACGTCGCCCGCGTCGTCGCCAGGCTCGGCAGCGATGTCCGTGCCGTCTACCCGGTCGGCGGTCCGATCGGCGATCTCTTGAGGGGGCTCGTGGATGCGGAGGCCGTCGCCAGCCAGACAATTCCTCTGTCGCAGGACACGCGTGAGAGCTTCACCGTCGGCGAGGAGGAGACTGGCAAGCAATACCGGTTCGTGCTGCCCGGCCCCGAGCTTACGAGCGACGAATGCGGTCAATGCCTTGCGGCTGTCGCACAGATCCACCCCGCGCCCAGGTTCTTCGTCGCCAGCGGCAGCATGCCGACAGGCGTTCCGGGTGACTTCCTCGCTCGGGCGGCGCAGGCGGCCAAGGCGCTTGGAGCCAACGTGGTGGTCGATACTTCAGGCCCGGCCCTGGCCGCGGCCCTCGGAGAGGGCGTATTCCTCATCAAGCCCAACCTGCGCGAGCTGCAGGAGCTGGTGGGCTCTCCGCTCGATGGACGGGAGCAGCAGCTCGCAGCGGCCCGAAGCCTCATCGAGAAGCGGACTGCCGAGGTGGTTGCACTGACGCTCGGCCACCTTGGTGCACTCCTGGTGACGCAGCGCCAGGCCTTCTACGCGCCGGCGTTGCCGTTGAAGCCCGTGAGCGTGGTCGGTGCCGGCGACAGCTTCCTCGGTGCCATGGTGTGGGGCCTGGACGCGGGACTCGGCCTCGAGGAGGCCTTCCGTCACGGTGTCGCCGGCGGATCGGCGGCGCTGCTCTCCGGCGGCACCGGGTTGTGCAAGGCGGAGGACGTCCGGCGCCTCTCCCCGCAGGTTCACTTGCAGCAGCTTTGAGAGAAGGAAGCACACCATGCCAGCGCTCATCGACTCGCTGCGCCGCGATCACGCCGACATGGAGTTCCTGCTCAAAGTCCTCGAACAGGAGATCGCCGTTTTCGATCGTTCCGACAGGCCAGACTTCGATATCATCGAGGGCATCGTCGACTATTTTCGCTCCTACCCCGCGCAGTGCCATCATCCGAAGGAGGATCTCCTGTTCGCGGAGCTCAAGGCGCGCGATCCTGAGGGCGCTGCCGGGATCATCGACATCGAGGCCGAACACGGCCAGGCCGCCCGGCGGCTCGAGCGTTTCGCCCGGCTCGTTGGTGAGGTCCTCGACGACCAGCCGATCGCCCGCGGCGTCCTCGACGCAGCCGTCCGCGAGTTCGTCGAGCACGAACGGCGCCATATGGAGCTTGAGGAGCGTGAGCTGCTGCCCAACGCACTCGCGAGCCTCCATGCGGAGGACTGGACCGACCTGGACGCCAGACTGGCCGACACCAGGGACCCGCTGTTCAACCGCGAGGCCGAAGCCAGCTTCGAGCAGTTCAAGCAGCGCATCGCGCGATGGGAACGCGAGAACCAAGCCGATCGTGCGCGGCTCAGTCAGGGGCGGTGAAGGCGCGCTGCGTCCCTCGGGATACAGGCCCGCCCTCCTTGCATCAATTGATCAGGCGATCATTAAGCTCGACCGCGCCGCTCATTCCGTGCCGATTTCAATCGGCGATGATCACGGCATCCTTGGGCTCCAGCTCGCGCTGGCGGCGTACCCGATAGGTCCCCTCCCGCAATGTAATGGGCGCGTGCTCGTCGTGCCGCACCACAGCCGTGCCGCCGGCGACCTTGACGTGCCCGATGTAGAGATCCGAAGGCATGTCGCGCGCAAGAGCATCATCGCGGAACATGATTGCGCGGTCGATGATAGCGTGGCGGTGGCCGGACAGCTCGCCTTCCGCGAGCACGAGGGCGCCTCGGGTATCAGGCGCGATGATCGTACCGGAAGGCTCCACATCGCCGACCCGCTCGATCAGCAGGTCGCCCTGCGCGTACATCTCGGTCATGGTGTGCCTCGTTGAATTATCCAGACCCCGAGCTGCCAGCCTTGCCGCTCGGACTGTAGCGTAGCTTCCCCCTGGGCTTCTCCGTCGCCTTGACCTGGATCAATGTGCTGAAGATCGTCCCCTTCCCGGCGGGCGCCGTCGCATCGATCGTCGACACATCCCTACAGCTGCGCCCAGGCCCCGATATCGATCTGCTCATCCGCGAGGTCGGGTTCGCGGCAATGCGCCAGCACGAAGGCGCGTGCCGCATCGCGCAGCCGGACCGCGGCCGCGAAGTCGCCACCGTCGGGCCTGATCGGCGCGCCGATGTCGACGCTGATCTCGCCGCGCCGCGGCCGCCATTGTCCGCCGCGCAGAATCGACCGCGTGCCGCGGATGGCGACGGGAACGACCGGCACGCCGGCCTGGGCCGCAGCCAGGAACGCCCCCAGCCGGAAGCCGAGAAGGCCCGGCATGCGCACCAGGGTTCCCTCAGGAAAGGAGACAATGCGCTCCCCGGCCTTCGCTGCGGCGACGGTGACCTCCGTATCCTCCACGCCGGCTTTCGGGTCCAGGCGATGCACGAACAAGGTGCCGATGCGGCGCAGGAACGGACCTGCCACCGCCTGCCCAGCAAGCTCGCCCTTGGCGACGAAGGAGAGCTCGCCGGGGATAGCAGCGGACAGCACGGCGCCGTCCAAATAGCTCGAGTGGTTGACGACCAGGATGACCGCCCGATCCGGCACGTCGGCCTGCGCCGAGATCTTGATCGGCGTGCCGGTGAGCCTGAACAGGGTGCGCGCTGCCGTACCAATGACGGCATGCCGCATAGGCCGGCGCGGCAACAGGACAACCAGCGGCCATGTCAGCGCGGCAATGGCACCGACGACAAGCCACCAATAGGCCGCATAGGCCATGTCGCCGAGCGTGCGCACCGCCCTCAGACAGCGATTGACGAGCCCTCCCGCCTCCAGCCGCAGCAGCTGCCACCATAGCGCCCGGTGCGGCCGGCCAAGGGCGCCGGCTTCATAGAGCGCCCGCGCGGCCGAGCGGCGGATCTTGCCGCTCGAGGTCTTGGGCACCGTGTGCGGCGGCGCCAGCAGGATCTCGTCCGGCTGCAGATCGAGGAGGGAGGTTGACGCTTCGGAGATCTCGCGC
>DASXAP010000184.1:0-35891 GCA_036406655.1 Xanthobacteraceae bacterium
TCTTCCAGCTTGGAAACGCCTCGTGGCAAATCACGCAGGTGGTCGCGGGCACTGTCCGCGTGCGCGACGCGCATGGGGCGCCGCCGACCATTCCGTTCTGGCTCGGCGAGGCGCCCGGCCGCAGCGACGAGCTCTCGGCCGCGGTGTCGCGTCTGCGCGGCGAGATGGCGGCGCATCTCGCGACTGACCCGGCCGGGGAGCGCGCCTTGCGCTGGCTCGTCGACGAGATCGGCATCGGCGCGCCCGCCGCGGAGCAGCTGGTCGAATATCTCGCCGCGGCGCACGCGGCGCTCGAATGCCTGCCGACGCATGACACCATCGTGCTCGAGCGCTTCTTCGACGAGGTCGGCGGCATGCAGCTCGTCGTGCATTCGCCGTTCGGCAGCCGCATCAACCGCGCCTGGGGCCTGGCTTTGCGCAAGCGCTTCTGCCGCAAGTTCAATTTCGAGCTGCAGGCGGCGGCGACCGAGGACAATATCGTCCTCTCGCTCACCACCGCGCACAGCTTCGAGCTCAGCGAGGTGACGCGCTACCTGCATTCGGCGACGGTACGGCCGATCCTTGTTCAGGCCATGCTCGATGCGCCGATGTTCGTCACCCGCTGGCGCTGGGTCATCGGCATAGCCCTTGCGCTGCCGCGTTTTCGCGGCGGCCGCAAGGTGCCGCCGCAGCTCGCGCGGATGGGCGCCGAGGATCTGATCGCGGCGGTGTTTCCCGACCAGATCGCCTGCGCCGAGAACCTCGTGGGCGAGCGCGAGGTCCCCGACCATCCGCTGGTGCGGCAGACCATCGGTGATTGCCTGCACGAGGCAATGGATATCGCCGGGTTGGAGCGGCTCTTGTCGCGCATCGAGGCGGGCGAGATCCGCGTCGTCGCCTGCGACCTGACCGAGCCCTCGCCGCTGGCGGTCGAGGTGCTTGGGGCGCGGCCCTATGCCTATCTCGACGACGCGCCGCTCGAGGAGCGCCGCACCCAGGCGGTGATGACCAGGCGATGGCTTTCGCCGGAGCAGGCATCGGAGCTCGGCCGGCTCGATGCGGAGGCGATCGCGCGTGTTCGCGCCGAAGCCTGGCCCGACGCCGCCAACCCCGACGAGCTGCATGACGCCATGCTGTGGCTCGGGTTCGTCACCGCCGCCGAGGCGCGCGCCGGACCGGGCTGGAACGACTGGCTCTCCGCACTCGCCCGCGACAAGCGCGCAGCGCTGCTCGATGCGCCGGGCGGGGGGCTTTGGATCACCGCGGAGCGCCTGCCGCAATTCCGTGCGCTGTGGCCGACCGCGCGGCTCGATCCGCCGATCACCGCACCGGCAGCGAGCCCCTCGCCGGGGCGGCAGGAAGCGGAGGGCGGCGAAGTCGCGTGGTCGCGCGAGGCGGCGCTGGCCGAGATCCTGCGCGGGCGGCTCGAGGGCTCGGGCCCCGTCGCGCAGGACGCCTTGGACGCCTGCCTCGGGCTCACGCCGAGCGAGGTGGCAGCCGCCCTCTTCGCGCTGGAGGCCGAGGGCTTCGCCATGCGCGGACGGTTCACGCCGGAAGCAGCCGCCGAGGAATGGTGCGAGCGCCGCCTGCTCGCCCGCATTCATCACTACACCGTCAAGCGCCTGCGCGCAGAGATCGAGCCGGTTGCGGCGCGCGATTTCCTTCGCTTCCTGCTGGGCTGGCAGCGCCTCGCCCCCGACGCGCGCATGCAGGGACCCGAAGCCGTCGATGTGGTGGTGGGCCAGCTCGAAGGATTCGAGGCGCCTGCCGGCGCCTGGGAGACCGAGCTGTTGCCGGCGCGGCTCGTCGACTACGAGCCGCAATGGCTGGATGACCGCTGCCTCGCCGGGCAGATCGCCTGGACCCGGTTGCGGCCACGCACTATGCGGGGCAACGGCGAAGCCCGGCTCACGCCGGTGCGTACTACGCCGATCACCCTGCTGATGCGGCGTCACGCGGCATTCTGGGGCTCGCTCTCGCCGCAAGCGGAATCGGCGCAGCCGAGCCCGCGCGCGCAGGCGGTGGTCGAGTGCATTCGCCGGCACGGTGCCTCCTTCTTCGACGAGCTCGTCGAAGGCACGGGGCTGCTGCGCTCGCAGCTCGAGGAGGGGCTGGCAGAGCTCGTCGCGCTCGGCCTCGTCAGCTCCGACAGCTTCGGCGGCCTGCGCGCGCTGCTCGTGCCGTCGGCGGAGCGGCGGCCTTTCCCCGGCGCGCACCGCCGCCGCCGCACCGCGCCGCATGGGATGGAGGCCGCCGGGCGCTGGGCGCTCGCCCGCCGAAGCGGCGCGCATCCGACGGGCGAGCCCGAGCGCAAGGCCTTCGCGCAGGCGAGCGTGGAGCATGTGGCGCACACGCTGCTCAGGCGATACGGCGTCGTCTTCTGGCGGCTGATCGAGCGCGAGGCCGCCTGGGTGCCGCCCTGGCGCGACTTGCTGCGGGTCTATCGCCGGCTCGAGAGCCGCGGCGAGATCCGCGGCGGACGTTTCGTGGCCGGCTTTTCCGGCGAGCAGTTCGCGCTGCCCGAGGCGGTCGGAATGCTGCGCGAGGCGCGGCGGCAGCAACCCTCGGGCGACTTCATCTCGCTCTCGGGCGCCGATCCGCTCAACCTCGTCGGCATATTGACGCCGGGACCGAGGCTCGCAGCCCTCACCGGCAACCGCCTGCTCTACCGCGACGGCGTGCCGGTCGCGCTCCTCGCCGCGGGAGAGGTCGAGCTTCTCGAGACGCTCGAGGCGGCGGACGAGTGGCAGGCGCGCAAAGCCCTGCTGCGCGCCGGCCCCACGCTGTCGGCCGATCGGGAGCCGGCCGCCTCGGGCAAGGTTGCGGCATCAACTCCGTAGATCGGCGAAGGCGCAGGCAGCAATCAGCGCGGCGTGGTGTGCGCGGGGCTTCATCCGGCGGCGCGGCGCACGATGGCGCCATCACGTTTGCCGAGATTTGTCGTATGTCAACAGTCAGGTTAAACTGAGAAATATGATGAAGGCTCAAATCTATCTGCCGAAGGAAGAACTCGTCGCCCTGCGCAGGGCGGCGGCGAGGTCCGGACGCAGCATGGCCGAGCTGGTTCGGGAGGCCATTCGCAGCGTCGTGCTCAAGCCGAAGGCCACTGGTCCGGTCGCCATCTGGGACGGGCGGCCGACGCGCACATCGGTGGAGCATGATAGCGTCCACGACGAGCTCTGATGCGGATTCCGCCTCCTTGCGTAGCGTGTTGCTCCACTGAAGAAGCCGTGGCTGCGCGCATGCCGGTTACGGCGGCTGTGCTTACCTGTCCGTCAGCCGCACGCCGCCGCGGCGGCCGAGCGCTTCGCAGTCGGCATCGGTCCGAAGCCCGATCGCGCGGATGCCGTGGGCGGCGAGCTCCTCGTCGCGCTCCTCGGTGTCGCCGGTGACGCCGACCGCGCCGACGACCTCGCAGCGCGCGTTGCGGATCTGCATGCCGCCGCCTTCGGGAAAGATCTGCTCGCCCGAGGCGTCGAGCAGATAGCGCATGAAGATGGGCTTCTGCTCGGCGCGCAGCTTGACCAGCCGCGACGAGCGTCCGAGCGCCAGCGCGGCGTAGGCCTTGCCGTAGGCCATCTCGAAGCGGATCATCGAAGCGCCGTCCTCCTTCCTGAATGCCTTCACCTTGCAGCCGGGCTCGACCACGATCACCGACAGGGGCCGGCAGTCGAGCTCGGCCCCCCGCGCGAGGATGGCGGCGATCAGGCGATCGGCCTCGTCGAGCGTGATCATTTCACCTCCGACAGGATGTGGGCTGCCCGATCCGGTATTCGTCTGACCCGCTCAGGAATGAGTCGGTGCGGGAGCGCGAAAATTCATACGTCGACCGAAGCACAGGCTCTCGTCCGAGGACAAGCTCTGCAAAGCGAGTGAGC
Source organism: Xanthobacteraceae bacterium (assembly GCA_036406655.1). Lineage (GTDB taxonomy): Bacteria > Pseudomonadota > Alphaproteobacteria > Rhizobiales > Xanthobacteraceae > VAZQ01. The sequence continues at coordinate 3,858 of DASXAP010000184.1, forward strand.
GGCTCTTCCCCGTACTCCGCTTCGCTCATGCAGGCTATTCTAGGAGCTGCTGGTCGCTCCATGATTCTTCTCTCGGCCGGTCATCGCCGGGCTTGGCCCGGCGATCCCGATTCAGGATCGGGATGGCCGGCACGAGGCCGGCCATGACGACGCTCGTTGTGGTGGACGCCGCGGAAGGGCGCTTTGCATCCCATCTCCAGCCGCGCGGCCACCTCGATGCCGTGGGCCTGGAAACAGGTCTCGAGGTTGCGGCGGCGGACGTTCTGCGGCTAGGCTCCGCGCCGGAAATCCGCGCGAGCGCGCGTCACGCCGGGGAGGAAGCTCATGGGCACCGCTAATTTCGGCATCGTCGGAATGGATTGGCAGCAGCGCGTCAACTGGGAGCGCCTGCGCAGCTACCGGACCGAGCGCGCGCGCGAGCACATGAAGAAGCACGGGCTCGGCGCCGTGCTGTGCATGTACGACGAGAACGTGCGCTATCTCACCGGCACCCTCACTCCCGGGTGGAACCGGCTCAAGCCGGGACTGCGTTACGCGCTGCTCTGCGGCGACGGCGCACCGGTGCTGTTCGAGCAGGGCGATCTCGGCTTCCAGGTGGAGCGGCACTCGCCATGGCTCCCGAAAGAGAACGTTCGCCACTCCTTCGCCTGGATCAAGGGCGCGGCCGGTCCTGCTTCCGTCATGCAGGTCACGAAGTTCACCAATGCGATCGTCGACGAGATGCGCCGGCACGGCGTCGCCGGGCAGAAGCTCGGGGTGGATTTCATCGACATCAACATGATCGGGATCTTCCAGGACAAGGGCATCCACTGGGTCGACGGCATGACGCCGATGATGGAGGCGCGCGCGGTCAAGAACGTGGACGAGCAGGAGTGCATGCGCATCGTCGGCGCCATCGGCGATGCCACCCACTGGGAATGCATGAAGTTCCTGCGCCCCGGGATCACCGAGAACCAGGTGACCGCCCATCTCATGAAGTATCTCTACAGCTTTCCCGGCATGGAGGATGTCGAGGACGTGATCGTCTCCTCCGGCCCCAATACCTGGCCGAACTGGCGCAACTTCTCCGATCGGATCATCCAGCCCGGCGACATCGTGTTCATGGATCTGGCCGCGCTCACCTGGAACGGTTACAAGTCCTGCTACTACCGCACCTATTGCGTGGGCAAGGAGCCGACCCAGGAGCAGAAGGACACCTACGCCGAGGCGCTCAAGTGGCTCTACGACTCGATCGCGGCCGTGCGCGTCGGCGCCACCACCCGCGACATCGCCATGAAATGGCCCTCGGCGATGGAGACCTGGGGCTACGAGGATGAGGACCAGGCGGCGGCGAACCTCTGGGGCCACGGCCTCGGCCTCGCGCAATACGATCAGCCGGTGATCTCGCGCATCTGGTCGCTCGATCACCCGGTCGAGATCAAGGCGGGGATGACCTTTGCCCTCGAGACTCAGCACGGCAAGCGCTTCCGCTACGGCGTGCGGATCGAGGAGATGCTGATCGTGCATGAGAAGGAGATCGAGATCGTCTCCAATTTCCCGGTGAAGCAGATCACCGTCGTCGATCCGCTCCCGGGCTACGGCGATCACGTGAAATGAGGCATGCGACCGCTCTCGCGCGCAGGGCCGGCCGTGAGTGACTTCATCGTTCCGCTGGAGGCCGCCGGGGCGGCCGGGGCCGCGCAGGTCGGGCCGAAGGCGGCGAACCTCGCCGCGCTGGCGAAGGCCGGGCTGCCGACGCCGGGCGGCTTCTGCCTGAGCGCGGCCGCCTACCGGGCGCAGATCGCCGCGCTCGGTCTCGATGAGGTGGTCGATGCCTTCGCCGCCGCCGATCCCGTCGCGCAGCGTCGCCTCGCGGTCGAGATCCGGCTTGCGCTCTACGAGCAGCCGCTCGCAGCAGATATCCTCGCCCCGCTGCTGCAGGCCTGGCGGACGCAGCGGGAGGGGAACAGCGCGCCGAGCGCGGTGCGCTCTTCCGCCCTGGTCGAGGACAGGAAGGGCTGCAATTTCGCCGGCCAGTTCGAGAGCTTTCTCGGCATCGGCGAGGAAGCGGCGCTCCTCACCGCCGTGCGTGCCTGCTGGGCGGCGCTGTGGACCACCAACGCCCGCCGCTACATGGACAACAACGGATTGTCGCCGGCGGGTACCGCGATGGCGGTGCTGATCCAGCCGCTGGTCGAGGCGCGCGCATCGGGGGGCGCCTTGAGCGAGACGGCCGACGGCCAGATGCTGATCAGCGCGACCTGGGGATTGGGGTCGGCGATCGCCCAGGGCGAGGTGGTGCCCGACCGGATCGTGCTCACGCGGCAGGGCTTCCTGCGCAAGATCGATGCCGGCCGCAAGGACCACCGGGAGACCTGCGGGCACGGCGCCGGGGCGATGCCGCAAGCGGTTCCGCGGGAGCTCGCCACCGCGCCCTGTCTCGATGCGGCGCAGGCAGTCGTGCTCGGCCGCATGCTGCGCAAGGCGGAAGCCGTGATCGGCTCTCCGGTGGAGATCGAATGGGCGCTCGATGCCGCCGGCTTCAAGCTGCTGCAGGCCCGCCCGCTCGTGCTGCAGCCGATCGTCGTGCCGGACGAGGTCTGGCGCAGGCATCCCGGCCTCAACGGGCATCCCGCCGGGATCGGCTGGGGCACCGGCCGCGCCGTGGTGGTCAATTGCGAATGCGAGCTGACCCGGGTGGCGCCGGGCGACGTGCTCGTCACCCGCGTCGCCGGGCCGGCGCTGAGCCAGGTGCTGCCGCGGGTTGCCGCAGTCGTGGCCGAGCTCGGCGGCTCGACCTCGCACCTCGCCTCGCTCGCGCGCGAGCGCGGCATCCCCATGGTGCTCGGTGTGCTCGATGCCACCCGGCGGATTCCGGACGGCGCCCAGGTCGCCGTCGACGGCGTCGCCGGCGTGGTGCGGTGGATGAGCTGATGCGCCCGCGCATCTTCGTCACCCAGCCGGTCGCGAGATCCGCGCTCGACCGGCTGCGTGCCGTCGCCGCGCTCACGGTGAACAAGGATTCGGGGCGCATCATCGCCAGGAGGCCGCTGCTCGCCGCGGTGCGCAAATGCGACATCCTGTTCTCGCTGCTGCACGACAGGATCGATCGCGAGGTGATCGCGGCCAACCCGCGGCTGCGAATGCTGGCTTCCCAGTCCATCACTCCCGACAATATCGACATCGGCGAGGCGACGCGGCGCGGGATTCCGGTCACCGTGGTGCCGCCGATCGTCGCCGAGGCGACCGCCGACATCAATTTCGGACTGATGCTGATGGTGGCGCGGCGCATGGTCGAAGGCGACCGCCTCGTGCACAAGGGCCGGTTTCCCGGATCGCAGTCGAACCACCTGCTCGGCGCGGCGGTCTACGGCAAGACCATCGGGCTCGTCGGCGGCGGCGGCCGGATCGGACGGGCGGTGGCGCGCCGCGCCGGCGGCTTCGGGATGCGGGTGCTCTATTGGGGGCCCAGCCGGAAGCCGGAAAGTCTCGAGCGCGAGCATCGGATGACGTATGTGCCGCTCGAGCAGCTGCTCGCGGAATCGGATTTCGTCTCGCTGCATTCCCCGCTCAAGCCGGAGACGCGGCATCAGATCGGGAGCCGGGAGCTCGCGCAAATGAAGCCGACGGCTTTCCTGATCAACACGGCGCGCGGCGCCATCGTCGACGAGGCGGCGCTGGTGCGCGCGCTCAGGCGACACCAGATCGCGGGCGCCGGTCTCGACGTGTTCGAGCACGAGCCCGAGGTCTCGCCGGCCCTGCTGGCGATGCCGAACGTCGTCACCACCCCGCATCTCGGCAGCGCGGTGATCGAGGTGCGCGAGCAGATGGCCAACATCGTCGTCGACAACATCCTGGCGCTGCTCGCCGGGAAGCGACCGCCGAATTGCGTCAACCCGGAGGTGCTGCGAGGATCGGCGTAGAACTGGAGATCCACCATGCCGCGCCCCGTGATCGCCGTCACCGACAGCCCGTTTCCTTCGCTCGACCCGGCCAGGGCCGCGCTTGCGCGGCTCGACCCCGAGCTGCGGATGGCGAAGAGCGCATCGGCCGACGACATCCTGGCGGTGGCGCGCGACGCCGACGCCGTTCTCGTCACCTATGCCAGGCTTCCGGCCGAGCTGCTGCGGCAGCTCACGCGCTGCCGGGCGATCGGCCGGTTCGGGCTCGGCGTCGACAATATCGACATCCCCGCCGCCGCCGCGCTCGGCATCACGGTCACCTACGTGCCCGACTACTGCATGCAGGAAGTGTCCGATCACGCCATGGCCTTGCTGCTCGCGCTCGCGCGCAAGGTGGCGTTCGCCAATGCGCTGGTCCAGTCCGGCCGCTGGGAGGTGCCGCCGCTGGTTCCGATCCATCGACTGGCCGGACGAGTGCTCGGCCTTGTCGGCTTCGGCAACATCCCACGTGCGCTCGCGCCGAAGGCGCAGGCGTTCGGCCTGCGCGTGGTCGCGCACGACCCCTACGCGCCGGCGCAGGCGCTTGCCGTTGCGCAAGTGCAATCCGTGACCTTCGACCAGCTGCTGGCGACATCCGACTTCGTTTCCATCCACGCGCCGCTCCTGCCGGCGACGCGCGGAATGTTCGACGCCGGGGTCTTTGCCAAAATGAAGCGGGGCGCACTGCTCATCAACACGGCGCGGGGACCACTGGTCGACGAGGCCGCGCTCGCCGCCGCGCTCGATCGCGGCCAGCTCGGCGGCGCCGGGCTCGACGTCGTGACGACCGAGCCGCTGTCGGCGCAATCGCCGCTGCTCGGCCGCGACAACGTGGTGCTCACGCCGCACACCGCGTTCTATTCGGTCGAGGCGCTCGAGGAGCTGCAGAAGAAGTGCGCCGGCGACGTGGCGCGGGTGCTCAGCGGCGAGCCGCCGGTCTATCCGGTCAGATGACAGATGTCGGATGTCAGAGGTCAGACCGGCATCTGGCATCTGGCATCTGGCATCTGACCTCATTCCATTCCCAGGAGCCGGTAGATGTGGCGCGTATACTCACCGAATTTCTCGCTCGTCTTCATGTCGAGGGTGCGCGGATGCGGCAGCTCGACGAGGAAATTGTCGGCCATGCGCGCCGGGCCGGCGGTGAGCACGATGACGCGGGTCCCGAGGAACACCGCCTCGGTGATGCCATGGGTGACGAAGAGGATGGTCTTCTGCGCCTCCTGCCAGATCCGCAGCAGCTCGAGGTTCATCTTCTCGCGCGTGAGCGCATCGAGCGCCCCGAACGGCTCGTCCATCAGGATCAGCCTGGGATCGTGAACGAGCGCGCGGGCGATGGCGGCGCGCTGCTGCATGCCGCCCGAGAGCTCGTACGGATACTTGTCCTCGCTGCCCTCGAGGCCGACCAGCGTCAGGAGATCGCGGGCGCGGCTGCGGCTCGCCGCCGCGGGCAGGCCGAGGATTTCCGCGGGCAGCAGCACATTGTCGATGATGCGCCGCCATTTGAGCAGCAGCGGCTGCTGAAACACCATGCCCACATCGCGCGCGGGATCGAACGGCTGCGTAGGCGAGCCGATCTTCATCTCCCCGCCGTCGGGCGGGTGCAGGCCGGCGAGCAGCTTGAGCAGGGTGGTCTTGCCGCAGCCCGAGGGGCCGACCAGTGAAACCAGCTCGCCCGCCTCGACGTCGAAGCTCGCCTCCGAGATCGCGAGCAGCTCGGTCCCGCGCGTGCGGTAGACCTTGCGGACCGCGGCGAGGTGGATGAACGGCTCGCTCATGTGCGGGAATGCCCGTCTACTGCAGGCGGGCGTCGCGCACCACGAGCACGCGCTCGAGCGCCAGCACGAGCCCGTAGAGCACGACCCCGATCAGCGTGATCAGGATCACCGCCATGAACATCGCGGCGGTGTCGAGGGTGACCTGCACCTGCAGCATGAGATAGCCGAGCCCGCGGTCGGAGCCGAGGAACTCGCCGACGATGGCGCCGGCGACCGCCAGGATCGCCGCGACCTTCATCCCGGAGAAGATGTAGGGCAAGGCGCCGGGAAGCTGAATCTTGGTGAAGACCTGCCAGCGCGAGCCCTTGAGCGTGCGCACGAGATCGAGCAGATCGGGCTCCACCTCGCGCAGGCCGCGGGCGGTGGTGAGGACCACCGGAAAGAAGCAGATCGCAAACGCCATCAGCGCGTTCGGCCCGATGCCGTACTTGAACCAGACGATGATCAGCGGACCGAGCGCGACCTTGGGGATCATGTTCAGGCTGACCAGGAGCGGCATCACCGCCATCTCCAGCCAGCGGAACCAGGAGAACAGCAGCGCGGCGCCGATGCCGAGCACCACCGCCAGGATGAAGCCGCCGAAAATCTCGACGCTCGTCACCGCGATGTTCTCGAGCCAGCGATAGTTGGGCACGAGCAGCGCTTCAAGGGTCGCGTGCGGCGAGGGCATGACGAACTTGGGCACCTCGCCGAGCTTCACGAACAGATACCAGGCGACGAGCAGCGCCAGGTGGCTGAGCACCGCGAGCGCATAGCGCTGGAGCGCGAATGGACTTCCTGCCAAGGCCTGCTCCCTCGTGTGTCATAACGCGCCGCCGCGTCCGACGGGATCGTAAGGCGCCCAGCCATCGCTGGAAAGCCGACGCGGCGATGGCTTCCAGCGATGCTCCTGCGGCGCGCACGAGGGCTGGTCAGCGGGACAAGCCCTGAAAATACTGAATGACATTCAGGGCGGTTTGCGCAGCATGGCGGCGCATCGATTCTGCCGCCCTGTCTCCATCTTGCGCGAGGATGGCGGTGGCGATCTCCTCGTGCTCGGAACAGGAGGTTTGGACCCGGTCGCCGGAGTAGAAGACGCGCGACCGGAACGGGGCGAGCCGTTGGCGCAGGTCGAGCGCAATGATCTTCATCGTCGTGTTCCGCGCGCCTTCGTATATCGCGGCATGAAATTCCTCGTTCACGCGCGCGTACTCGACGGCGTCACGCTTGTTGGCGAATTTTCGTCCCTGCTCGTGGATGTGACCGATGCGGACGCGGTCGGTCGCCCCGGCACGCAGCGCGCAGAGCCGCGCGCAGAGCGCCTCGATCTCGGCCGCCGCCTCGAACATGTCATCGAGCTCGCCAGCACCGATGCGGATCACCGAGAAGCCGCGATGCGGCAGGTACCTGACCAGACGCGTCACGGCCAATTCACGCAGCGCATCTCGAATCGGCGTTCGCGAGACTTCGAAGCGCTTGGCCAGCGTAGCCTCGTCGAGCTTCTGGCCGGGCGGCAGGCGACCACGGATGATGTCATCGGTTAGCGAGCGGGCGATCGCCTGCGAAAGCGTGGTGGCGGATATTTCAGCGCGCGGGGCATCCATCGTGATCGGCTCCACCAGCCACGCGGGCGCGATCCGGATCGGCACGCGGAAGCGCGTTGCCATCCATTCCGCCGGCGCAGGGCCCGAGCGCTGCCGCGGAGCCCGGATCCGGGGATTGACTCGGCATTCCGGTTGCGCGACATTTGCATACAATATTGGAAATTAGAATACAAATGGGTGTTCCGTGAGCCATGCCTCCGCCTTGGCCTCGTACCGGGGCGCGGACGATCAACCGCGGAAATTGGCCTTTGTCTTCGATCACCAGCTCTACGACCTCGCCGCGGCGCAAAACGCCGGGGTGCACCTGAGCGCTGCCTGCGTCGACGGGTTGCGGTCGCTGCTGCAGAGCTGGGAGCAGAATGCGCAAGTTCTCAGGGAGGCCTTCGCACAGGCGGAGGCGCTCGCCCGCAAGGACATCCTCAGGCCTCTCGGCAAGGAGGCGAGCAAGGTTGTCGCGCCGTTCCGGCCGGAGCGCATTTTCTGCGCGGCGTCGAACTATATCGAGCACGCAAGCGAGATGGGCACGGTGCTCGCCGCCAAGGCGGTCAGCAAGCCCTACATGTTTCTCAAGCTGCGCAACACGGTGATCGGTCCGGGCGACGCGATCCGCCTGCCGCCCGAGACATCCCAGCTCGATTGGGAGATCGAGCTGGCTGCGATCATCGGCAAAGGCGGACGGCGCATCCGCGTCGAGCAGGCACTCCAGCACGTCGCCGGCTATTCGATCGTGAACGACATTTCCGCACGCGATCTCAACGTGCGCAACGACTATCCCTTCAAGTTCGACTGGTTCCAAGGCAAGTGCCACGACACCTTCGCGCCGTTCGGTCCCTGGCTCGTTCCGGCATGGTCGATCCCCGACCCGCAAGCCGTGCAGATGCGCCTGACGGTCAACGGCGAGGAAATGCAGAAGGACAGCACCCGCAACATGATCTGGACGCTGCGGGAGCAGATTGCCTATCTCTCGACCATCGTGACGCTCGAGCCGGGCGACGTGATCGCCACCGGCACCCCGACCGGGGTCGGAATGGGGCGCGGCACCTACCTGAAGCCGGGCGATGAGGTCAGCGCCTCCATCGAAGGCATCGGAACCCTGACGAACGTCGTGGTGGCGGAAAATTCCTGAGCGCCGCTGCGCTCGCTGTCAAACCAGGAGCAGCCAATGACCGCGCTTAGCAAATTGATCGGTCGAATGTCCGTCGTCGCGGCGACGATGGCGATGAGCGGGGCAGCCGGCGCGCAGGAGAAGCTGACCTTCAACATGTCCTGGCTGCCGCAGGGCAGCGCGGTCGGCGTTGCCGTCGGCGTCGATCAGGGCTGGTTCAAGCAGGCGGGGCTCGATGTCTCCCTGATCCGCGGGTACGGCGGAAGCCGAACCGCGAACGAGCTCGACCAGGGTCAATTCGAGGTGGGTTATGTCGATCCGATCAGCCTCGTGCTCAACCGTGCCAACGGCGGCCGCATTCGCCTGATTGGCGCGATCAACACGCAGTGGCCGGCCGGCATCTGCTATGCGACGAAGAAGCATCAAGTGCGGTCGCTCGATGATCTGCGCGGGCTGCAGATGGGCGGCGGCTCGGCGTCGCCGGTTCAAAACGTGGTCCCGGCATGGCTGGAGCTCAACGGCAAGCCGCGGGACTTCATCCGCATGCTCCGGCTGGATCCGGCGGTGATCCAGATTTCCCTGGTCGAAGGGAAAATCGATCTTGCCGAATGCTGGCGGGCCAGCGACCGACCGGTGCTCAAGAAACAGGCGAAGGCAGCCGGCATCGATGTCGCCTGGATCGAATACAGCGATTACAAGCTCGACGCCTATGGCAGCGGGTTTGCGGTCCGTGACGAGCTGATCGAGAAGAAGCCTGAGGCGCTGCGTCAGTTCCTGCGTGCATCATATCGCGGCTACGAGCTTGCCCGCACCAATCCCGGCCAGGCCGCCGACATCATGGTGAAGATGTTTCCGACGCTCGATCGCTCAGTGGTGCTCGATCAAATCGGGGACATCGACGAGCTCGTCGTCGACAAGGCCGCGCCCGACAAGAGACTCGGCTACCTGCGCGACGATCGAATAGCGAGCACTCTCTCGTTCATCGAGAACGCCTTCGATCTCAAGGGCAAGGTCAAGCCGGGCGACGTCTACACCAACGCGCTTCTCCCCAACTAGCGTCGATCGCCGTCCGAAGAAGAACAGGCGAGGATGAACCCGCTTCGGGCTGTGGTCGAGCGTATCGTTCTATTCGCCACGCTGGCAGCGGTATGGGAGCTGGGAGTGTGGGCGTTTCACGTCAAGCCGTATCTGCTTCCGCGCCTGTCGATCGTCATGGAGAGCTTCTGGACCAACCGCGAGTATTTGCTCCTTCAGTCGCTGGTGACGGCCGAGGAAATCGTGCTCGGCTATCTGGCGGCGGTGCTCGGGGGCATTGCGATTTCGCTCACGATCTTCGCCTGGCCATTCGCCCAGCGTGCGCTCTATCCGCTGATCGTCCTGTTCCAGGGCTTGCCGAAAATCGCGCTCGCGCCGCTGATGATCGTGTGGACAGGCTATGGCACGTCATCCAAGGTCCTGATGGCGTTCCTGTTCGCGTTCTTTCCGGTCGTCATCTCGACGCTCGGCGGCCTGTCCGGAACGCCGACGAACCTGGTGGAGCATTTTCGTGCCATTCGCGCCGGGCCCTGGACGACGTTCCGGCGGCTGCAGATGCCGGCGGCCCTCCCCGCAATCACGGACGGGTGCAAGACGGCGATGCCGCTGGCGGTCATCGGCGCGATCGTCGGCGAATTCGTCGGCTCGGAGCGGGGCCTCGGCTATCTCATTCTCGAAGCGACGGCGCAGGCCCGCACCGATCTGCTGTTCGCGGCGCTGGTCGCCGTATCGATTCTCGCCGGCCTGCTCTACTGGCTGGTCGAGATTCTCGCCAACCGCGTCTGGTGGCGGGCATTGTAGGCAAGCACGGACGAGGGGAACCTCCGATGGCAAAGCTCCGACACCTCGCCATGTCGGTACCGGACCCGGCGGCAGCGGCGAAGTTCTGTTGCGAGGCATTCGGCTGGATCGGGGCGAATAAGTGACGGCTGTCGTTGCACGGCTGCCCATGTCCGCCGAAGCCGAGCCCGCGTCCGATACCGAAGTTGCCGTCCGCGTCTCCGGCCTGTCCAAGACGTTCGGCGGGGCGGGCGGCGTGCGGGCGCTCGAGGGCGTCACCTTCGACGTGGTCCGGGGCGAGCTCGTCGCCCTGCTCGGCCCCAGCGGCTGCGGCAAGAGCACCCTGCTGCGGATCGTGGCCGGGCTCCTCCCGAGCGACCCCGGTGGCCTGATCGAGGTGCTGGGCCGACCGCAAACCGAGCCGCGGCCCGATGTGAGCGTAGTTTTCCAGACCGACAACCTGCTTCCCTGGCTCACGGTCGAGGGCAACATTGGTCTCGCCGCCGAGATTCAGAGGGTCGGCGCGGCGGAGATCCGGCAACGGGTCGATGCGATTCTGCCTACTCTCGGGCTGGCGGGGTTTCGCCGGAGCTATCCGTATCAGCTCTCCGGCGGGATGCGCCAGCGCGCCGCCCTCGGGCAGGCGCTGATCCTGCGGCCGCAGGTGCTGCTGCTCGACGAGCCGTTCGGTGCGCTGGACGCCCTGACGCGCGACCAGCTCAATGTCGAGCTGCTGCGGATCTGGCAGGAGATCCAGAAGACCGTGCTCCTGGTCACTCACAGCATTCCGGAAGCCGTTTTCCTCGGCGACCGCGTGCTGGTGATGTCCGGTCGGCCGGGGCGGGTGATGAAGGACATTCGCATCGAGCTGCCACGACCGCGCGATCCGCGAACCACGAAGGCCCTGCCGGAATTCGCCCGCTACATCCTCCATCTCAATCAGCTCATAGGCGTGGCCTGAGAGCCCCGCGCGCCGTGACCACGCAAACAGCGGTCAGGACCAATTTCATCTGTGGCACGCCATATCGAAGAATCGAGCACGCAATGATCAAGGTGAGACGAATCGCACACGGCACGTTCGAGACGCCCGATCTCGAAAAGGCGGTCGAGTACTACACGCAGGTGAACGGCCTGGCGCTGGCCGCACGCGAAAGCGGCCGCGTGCACCTGGCGACCAAGACGGGACAGCTCGCGATCAGGCTCGAGCAGGGACCGCACGCCCGCTGCGCCCGGCTCGCGTTCGAGCTCGCCCCCGACGCCGATTTCGCGGCGATACGCCGGCAGTTGTCCGACGAGGCTACCCAGTGCGAGGAGCGCCGCGACCCGGTGCCCGGCATTCCGAGGATGCTATCGTTCAAGGACCCCAACGGAACCGGTATCGAGCTCTTCTCCGAATGGGCGTACGTGGCGGCACCGCGCGAGGTCGTCGGCGTCGGCCCTTTCAAGCTCGGGCATGTCGCTTTCTTCACGCCCGATCCGAGCGCCATTGCCGAATTCTATCGGCGCCTCCTCGGCTTCAAGGTCTCCGACTGGATCGACGACTTCTTCGTCTTCATGCGCTGCAATCCGGATCACCACTCCGTGAACTTTCTCCGTGGCGATGTCGTGCGCATGCATCATATTGCCTTCGAGCTGAAGGATACGGCGCACATCATGAATTCGTGCGACATCCTGGCGCAACGAAGAATCCCTCTCGTCTGGGGTCCGCTGCGGTTCGGGCCGGGTCACAACGTGGCCGCCTTTCATCACGACCACGACGGCCATGTCGTCGAGTTCTACACCGACCTCGACCAGATGAAGGACGAGGCGCTCGGCTACTTCGACCCGCGTCCCTGGCATCGCGACAAGCCGCAGCGGCCGAAGGTCTGGAAGGGAGACGATGCGATGATCTGGGGTCCGCCGCCGCCGCCGGGATTCCTGTAACGCGCGCGCCGACCCCGCACCAGTCGCCGGCACGAATCGACCAGGGCACCGGCATCGAGATAATAGCGGCTGAGCGCGCGCCGGCGGCGCAGGTCGAGCTTGCGCTCGGCGTCGAGCGCCAGCGGATGCGCAGGGATCACTGCGCCGCGGCGCAGTGTCGCAAGCACCTGCGGCGACCAATACTGCCAGTGCAGTCCCGTCGCTCGCTGCGCCCGACGCTATTTGACACGCTCGGGACCCGACCCTATCGTCGCGCACACGCACTTACCACCGGGGCTCGCTGCGCGTCGAGGTCGATCCGGCGCAGGCCCGCACATCGGAGCGAAGCCATGAGCATCATCGCGAAAGTCGCGTTTGCGACGCTCGCCGGCGCGGCGTTCTGCGCATCTCCCGCAAGCGCGCAGCGGATCACGTTCACGCTCAACTGGGTGGCGGGCGGCGATCACGCGCCGTACTTCTATGCCCAGAAGATGGGCTGGTACAAGCAAGCCGGGATCGACGTCGAGTTCGAGACCGGCCGCGGCTCGGCGGCCTCGGCGCAGAAGGTAGGCGCCGGGCAATCCCAGCTCGGGCTTTCCGACATGGCCGGCGTGCTGCTGTTCCGCGGCAAGGGCGCCGATAATGTCGGAGTGATGAACGTCTATGCCAACTCCCCGCAGGGCCTCTACTGGCTCAAGAGCTCCGGCATCCAGAGCGTCAAGGATCTCGCCGGCAAGAAGATCGGCAATCCCGCGGGTGACGGGGCGCGCACCATGTGGCCGGCATTGGCGAAGAAGGTGGGCATCGATCCGGGCTCGGTCACCTGGGTCAACATCGACGCCAACGCCAAGCTGAGCGCGCTCAAGGCGAAAACCATCGATGCCACGACCTCGTTCTTCAACCTGCACCACGTGTTTGCCCGCGAGCTCGGCAGCGACATGGGTTTCCTGGCGTGGAAGGACGCGGGCGTGAACCCCTACGGCAACTCGATCATCGCCAATGGCTCCTGGCTCAAGGCCAATCACGACAAGGCCGACAAGTTCGTGAAGATCACCCAGAAGGCGTTCGCCGAATGCGTCAAGACGCCGGACCCCTGCATCAGCGCGCTGGTGGAGGCGAACGGCGCGCTCCTGCACAAGAACGAGCTCGAGAACTGGCACCTCGTCACCATGCTGATGAGCGACGACATCTCCCGCACGGTGGCGCTGGGCTGGCACGACGACAAGCGCATGGCCGCCGACTACCAGCTGGTCGACGAATATCTGAAGATCGAGAAGCCGTACGATGTGAGGAGCGCCTACACCAACGAGTTTCTCGACAAGAACGTGAAGATGCCGCCGATCCATCCGCCGAAGCTGTATTGATCGATCGGATTCCTGCGCCGAGGCGTCATCCGAATTCGGGCCCGATCACCGCATAGGTGCGCGCGGCATCGTCGAAACGCGTCGATCTGCCGTGCAGCATGCGCGTCAGCGGCCGTACCGGGATGAACCCGCAGGCGGCGAGGAAGTCGTTCAGCGCGGTCTTTGCGTCGGCGACATCGGTGAACAGCGGGCCCGCGAAAAGACCGAGCGCGTGCGCCATGAGCGCGCAGGCGACGGTGTCGTCCTCGGCGATCAGCGGACCGAGCTGCGCGGCCACCCGCCCGTCCCGGCCGAGCAGAAAGCCGATCAGCCGGCCGTCCCGCTCGGCGACGAGCTCGGCCGACGGCAACCGGCCGCGCAGTCGGCCGAGCACCTGCGTGCGCGCTGCGCCGAAGGCCCTTGCGTCGTAGTCGCACAACGCGCGCCAGTCCCCGTCTCGGAGCGGGCGAACGGTTGCTCCCGCGGCCGGCACGGCCGGCGGCGCGACCGCAGACCGCTCGCGGCGGAGGAGCCGGTGGAATCCCCAGCAATCGTGAAAGCCCAGGGCCCGATAGACGGCGCGGCCTTCGGGGGTCGCGTCGAGCACCGCTACGAGACTGCGGCCGGCAAGATCGTCCATGGCGCGCCGCATCAGCTGCGTGGCCAGGCCGCGCCGGCGATAAGGACCGGCAACCAGCACCATGCTGATCCAGGCAAACCCGGCCTCCGCCCTCGCCGGCGCGCGGGGAAGGCTCGCCGCGGCGTAAGGCAAGGTCGCGGTCGTGGCGACGATCCGCCCGGTTGCGGTCTGCACGGCATGAACCTGCCCGTGGGCAAGAAAAATGGCCCAGTCCGCCGGCACCTGGTTCCAGCTGGCCTCGCGGACCAGCGCGCAGGCATCATCGAGCTCCGATGCCGAGAAGGAGGCCTTGCAGCCGACAGTCAGCTCAGAAATTTCCATCGCGGATATCGTAGTGAGTGGGCTTGCCGAGACTCGGCATGCCGCGCGCGACCCAATCGGCGGTCCAGTCCAGGAGCTGCAGCAGCGGCACCCGTGGATAGCCGAACAGCCGCATTGCCTGGGCGCTGTTGACCAGCCAGGCCTCGGCCGCCTCGGCGCCGGCGAAGCGCGGTTGCCTGCCGAGGCGTTCGCCGAGCGCCTCGGCGAGCCAGCGCACGCTCACGGTCTCCGGCCCGCTCACATTGAGCGGGCTCGACGGCACCGTGCAGTGCCCGAGCGCGCGCAGCACCATGCTGCCGGCATCCCCCTGCCAGATCACGTTGACGTGCCCGGTCGCAAGATCGATCGGCTCGTTGGCGAGCACGCGCGAGGCGATGTCGTGCAGCACGCCATAGCGCATGTCGATCGCATAGTTGAGGCGGATGATGCGGCCCGGCGTGCCGTGGCGTCCCGAGAAATACCGGAACATGCCCTCGCGGGCGACGCAGGAATTCGCGTAGGCGCCCGGCGGCGGCATGGTCGGAGTGGCCTCGGTGGCGCCGCCGTGATGCACGTCGACGTAAGGGTACACGCAGCCGGTGGAGAAGGCGACGATGCGCGAGGCGGCGAATGCCTCCGCGACCAGCGCCGGCACGAACGCGTTCATCGCCCAGGTCAAGCCCTCCTCTCCGGAGGAGCCGAACTTGCGCCCGGCCATGAACACCACGTTGGCAAGCTTCGGCAGCGCCTCGATCTGCCGGCGGTCGAGGAGATCGGCGCTGATGCACTCGATCCCGCAGGCGGCGAGCGCCTCGCGCAGCCCCGGCTCGCTGAAGCGGGCGACTCCGACGACGCGCATTCGCGGCGCCGCCCGCTTTGCCAGTCTCGCAAGCGTGGGGCCGATCTTTCCACCCACCCCGAGGATGATGAGATCGCCGGAAAGCTTCTCGAGTGCGGCGCTCAGCTCCGCGCCGGGTGTCGTCATCACCTCCTCGAGGTGCTCGACATCGCGAAATCGACCGGGCAGCGTGAAGTCCAAATCCGGCATTGATGCATGTTAACCCGCGCAATGCAGGTTCGCCAATGTGGGAAGGACGAGCCCCATGCGCTGCACGACGTGTTCTGCGCTCGCAAGCCGCCCTCGGACCAGGACTACAGCGGCATCATCGGGCGCTCGGCAACCCGCTGCGCTCGCTCGCCATCTCCTAGCCGCACAAGTAGAAGATTTGCTACCGCAAGGCGCAGGCGCTGTTCGCGTTGTGAGCGGCGGACCGCGCCTTTACCGGATTTCCGTAGATCGGCTAAGCTGCGGTCAACATGAGAGCGACGATGCCGGGCGTCTTGCCCGGCCTGATCCGGACCGTGCTGGCGGGATTCGAGCTCGGCCCCTACCGGCGGGGCAATCGCATATGGATCGTCATGGCCGGGCTTGTCCCGGCCATCCACGCCTTTGCGCGGGCACAAGACGTGGATGCCCGGCATAAAGCCGGGCATGACGAAGCGCGTATGCAATCGCCCTCGCCCCTACCGGCGGGGCGCACCATGAGCCTGCACAGGCACGCCCCGCCTTCCCCCGCCCCATCGCTCCTCGGCAGACAGCGGCAATCGCAGATGCGGTGTCATGGCCGCGCCTGACCCAGCGCACGCGATCGGCCGGGCGGGCGGACGGCAAGGGAGCGGATCGGTCGCGGTCGCCGGGGTCGAGCTCGAGCTCTTCGAGCGCGGCCGGGGTCCGGCGCTGCTCTATCTGCACGGCGGCGGCGGGATCGAAATCGATCAGCCGTTTCTCGAGCTGCTCGGCAACGAGCGACGGGTGATCGCTCCCTCGCATCCCGGCTTCGGCAGGTCGTCGCTGCCCGACTGGCTCGACAGCATCGACGATATCGCTCATCTCTACCTCGAGCTGATGGATCGATTGGGCCTCGGCAGAACCGACATCGTCGGCTTTTCGATCGGAGGCTGGATCGCGGCGGAGCTGGCGAGCAAGGTGCCGGATCGGATCGACCGGCTGGTGCTGATCGGTCCGGTGGGAGTGAAGACCGGACCCCCGGACAGGCTGGACGTCCCCGACATCTTTGCCATGCCGCAGGAGAAGCTCGACCGCTTGCGCTTCCACGATCCCGCCAGGAATCCCGTCGACATGACCGAACTGCCGGACGAGGAGCTCCGCATCGCCGCGCGCAATCGCGAGACGCTGGCGCTCCTGACCTGGGAGCCGTACATGCACAATCCCAAGCTCAGGCACCGGCTGCACCGGGTGGACGCGCCGACCTTGCTCCTGCGCGGGGCCAGCGACGGGATCGTCTCGGCCGACTATCTCGCCCGCTACGCGGCCCTGCTGCGGCAAGGACGGACCGAGACGATCGGCGAAGCCGGACACCTGCCGCAGGTGGAGCAGCCGCATGCGACCGCGGCCAGGATTCTGCAGTTCCTGCGATGATGCGCAGCATTCCGACGGGCTTTCCCGCGTGGCGGGAGCGATAGGACAACGGGCGAGGAGCTATCGATGAAAGCGTGGCACTTCAGCGAGAACGCCTATCCGTACCTGCCCCCGGCCGACGAGTACGAATCGATTCGCGTCTCGCTGCCCAATCGGCTCTACGACCCGGAAAAAGGCGCCGCGCTCTACGACCGCTACATCGACGAATGGCTGATCGCCGAGGACGAGGGCGTCGAGATCATGCTCAACGAGCATCATCAGACGGCGACCTGCGTCGATCCGGCGGCGCCGCTGGTTCTGGCGGCGCTGGCGCGGCTGACCAGGAAGGCGCGCCTGCTCATCCTCGGCAACCCGGTGGCCAACCGGCGCCAGCCGGTTCGGGTTGCCGAAGAGATGGCATTGGCGGACGTGCTGTCGAAGGGCCGGCTGGAATGCGGCTTCGTGCGCGGCGTGCCCTACGAGGTGCTCCCCGCCAACAGCAACCCGGTGCGCATGAACGAGCGGCAGTGGGAAGCGATCGACCTGATCATACGCGCCTGGACCAGTCACGACGGTCCGGTGAGCCACGAGGGCCGCTTCTTTCATCATCGCAACATCAACATATGGCCGCGGCCGTTTCAGCAGCCGCATCCGCCGGTCTGGGTCTCGACCACCACGCCGGGCGGGGCCGGGCGGGTCGGCGCGCGCGGCTACGTGCAGGCGACCTTCCTCACCGGCTATGCCGGCACCCCGGCGATCTACGAGTCCTATCGTCAGGGTTGGCGCGGCGCCGGCCGCGCCGGCGAGGTTCCGGTGCATCGGCTGGCCTATGCGGCATTGGTCTACACTGCAGAGAGCGAAGCGCAGGCGCGGGCCGGCGCCGAGAAGCTCCTGTGGTACATGACCGCAAACAAGGTTCCGTTGCACTTCTGCTATCCGCCCGGTTATGTGCCGACGGCAGTGCACGCGCAGATCCTGCGCGGCGCGGCGGTCGACCAGCACGCCGCCAATCGGGCCAATGCCACCGTCGACAAGGCGGTCGAGGCGGGGATCATGTTCGCCGGCACCCCCGATCAGGTATTCCGGCAGATCAAGCGCATGTACGATCACGTCGGCGGCTTCGGTCATCTGCTGATCATGGGCCAGGCCGGGTTCCTCGAGCACGAGGAGACCGTGCGCGGAATCAGGTGCTTTGCGCGGGAGGTCTATCCGCGGCTCAAGGAAGCGTTTCCCGATACCGCGCCGTCAGGCCTGCGCGAGGAGCGCGTCGTCGCCTGAACATCTCAGAGTTGATCGGAGTCAACCATGGCAAAGATCGTGCTCGGCATGGCTTCCTCGCATGGTCCGCTGCTGGGGACACCACCCGAGCAGTGGGGCGGCCGGGTCGAGGCCGACAGGCGCAATCCGGCGCTCGTCTGGCGCAGCGGCACCTACAGGTTCGAGGAGCTGGCCGCGCTGCGGGCCGGTGAGAAGCTCGACGACCAGATCGCGCTTGCGGTGAAGCAGCAGCGCTACGATGCCTGCCAGCGCGCGATGGCGGAAATGGCCCGCCTCTTCAGCGAGGCGAAACCCGACGTCGTCCTTCTCGTGGGCAACGACCAGATGGAGGTGTTCGAGGACGCGAACATTCCCGCCTTCATGATCTGCTACGGCGAGAGCCTCGACAATATTCCGTTCAGCGAGGAGCAGAAGAAACGGCTGCCGCCCGGGGTCGCAATCGCCGAGCCGAACCATCACGGTGAAACCGCGGAGACCTATCCCGGTCATCCCGGATTCGGCCGCCATCTCATCGACCGGCTGATCCAGCGCGATTTCGACGTGGCGGCGTCGGCCCGGCTGCCGCAGTCCGCCTCGTCCAGCATCTCCGGGCTGCCGCACGCCTACGGCTTCATCTACCGCCGGATCATGCGCGAGAACCTGGTCCCGGCCGTTCCGCTCTTCATCAACACCTTTTATCCGCCGAACCAGCCGAGCGTGCGGCGATGCCTGGCGCTCGGGGCGGCGCTGGCGGAGGCAATCGAGTCCTGGCCGTCCGACGTGCGGGTGGCGCTGATCGGCTCCGGCGGAATGTCGCATTTCGTCGTCGACGAGGAGCTCGACCGTTCCTTCCTCGATGCCTTGCGGCGCAATGATGCAAAGGCTCTGATGTCGATCCCGGCGTGCAGCTTCCGGTCCGGCAACTCCGAATTGAAGAACTGGATTCCGGTCGGCGCCGCGATGAACGAGGTCGGCTCGAGGATGACCGTGATCGACTATCAGCCGCTCTACCGCTCATCGGCGGGAACCGGAAGCGGGATGGCGTTTGCCTATTGGCAATAGCGACCCCCGGCGCGGGCCGTGGCCGGGACGCCGCCGGGCGAAACGGCGATGCAGGGAAGCTACCCGACTCGGGCGGTCTGTAGCGCGGCGCCGTCGGGCTCGAGCTGCTCGATTGACATCGGGGAAAAACCCGCGTTTCTCTGCCGCAGCTCGAACGATATCCGCGCTGAAATGGCCAAGCTCGTTCACCGCCGGCAGTTCACGATACAATGGGGTCACTGCGATCCGGCGGGTATCGTGTTCAACAGCCGCTTCTTCGAGTTCTTCGACTGGAACGCATGGCTGCTGTTCGAGGCCGCCCTCGGCGTGCGGCCGAGCAAGCTCGCCTCCGCCTACGGCATCAGCGGCATCCCGCTGGTCGACGCCCGTGCCCGCTTCATCAAGCCGGCCAAATTCGCCGACGTGGCCGAGATCGTTTCCCAGGTCAGCGAGTTCCGGCGCTCGAGCTTCGAGCTGACTCATCACATCAGCATCGACGGCGAGCTCGCGGTCGAGGGCAGCGAGACCCGGGTCTGGGTCGGGCCCGATCCCCTCGACCCGACGAGGCTCAAGGGCAAGCCGATTCCGGCGGCGGTGATCGAGCGGTTTCGGCTGTGAGGCCGGCGCTGTTCCGAGATCCTGCCTGAAGGAGAAGGCACCGTGCTCGGGAAAGCACCGGCGCCCGGATCACGGATGAGCTCGGAGCTCCTCCAGGAAGACGTTCGTGCAGCCGAGGACCGATTGACCGAGCAAACGCCCAGGCTGGATCTTGGCCTGCAGCTCGCGGATCTGTACCGCCGTGATGGATTGATGCGTCTGGATGCGGGCTTTCTTGCTTTTCTCGAAAGCCGCGATCCGGACCTGCTGGCGCGGCTTGAAGCGGCGCGCGCGACTCCTGCTTCCGGCGCCTCGAAAGCCGGATCCGAGCTCCTCATCGAGCTCGCATCCGAGCTCGAGGAATTCGTGGCGCGCCTGTTCGACATCGCTCCCGAGGTTGCGGCGCTCAAGGCGCGCCAGGCAACTCTCGCGCCGATCTACTCGGTCAAGCGGCTCTTCGTGCAGCGCCGCGCAGCCAAGAAGTTCCCGCCCGATGCGGCCGCGGCCTTCGACGGCGAGGCGCTGCGCGCCGAGCTCGAACGGCGCATCGGCGGCGAGCTCACCGAGCTGGGCTTTGCCGAATGCGTCGACGCATGGCTGCAAGCCGAGGCGGAGAACGCCGCGGCCCTCGAGCTCGCCGCCCGCTACGCCGCCTGGGCGACGCACACCGCGGCGGGCCGGCGCCGGCACGTCGGCGGCATACTGTTCAAGGTGCCGCACCGGCTTGACCCCCAGCATCTCATTGCGACCGAGGCCGGAGCAGTCGACGGCACGCCCGTCCTCAAGCTTCCGGCATCCCGCTGGCGCGCCCGCGACGGGTTCGCCCTGACCGACGCCGGCACCGATCTTTCCGGCGCACTCGATCAGGCGAGCTACTGCATCTGGTGTCACAACCAGGGGAAGGACTCCTGCTCCAAGGGGCTCATGGAGAAAGCCGGCGGCTACAAGCAGACGGTGTTCGGCGTCGTGCTTGCAGGCTGCCCGCTCGAGGAGAAGATCTCCGAGATGAACCTGCTCGCGGCCGAAGGCCACATGCTCGGCGCGCTGGCCGTGACGATGGTCGACAACCCGATGTGCGCGGCGACCGGCCACCGCATCTGCAACGATTGCATGAAGGCGTGCATCTACCAGAAGCAGGAGCCGGTCGACATTCCCCAGATCGAGACCCGCGTCGTCAAGGAGGTGCTGGCACTGCCCTGGGGCTTCGAGATCTATTCGCTGCTCTCCCGCTGGAACCCGCTCGATTTTTCCCGGCCGCTGCCCCGGCCGGCGACCGGACGCAAGGTGCTCGTCGTCGGGCTGGGACCGGCAGGATTCACGCTGGCGCATCATCTCGTCAACGACGGGCACAGCGTGGTTGCCGTGGACGGGCTCAAGATCGAGCCGCTCGATCCCCCGCTTTCGGGGGTCGCCGCCGACGGCAGCCGCACCTCGTTTCGGGCGATCCGAGATGCCCTGGAGCTGCGCGAGCCGCTCGAGCGGCGGGTGATGGCCGGATTCGGCGGGGTGGCCGAATATGGCATCACCGTGCGCTGGGACAAGAACTTCCTGAAGCTGATCCGGCTGCTGCTGGAGCGCCGGGATGAATTCAGGATGTACGGCGGCGTGCGCTTCGGCGGCACGCTCACCATCGACGACGCCTTCGCGCTGGGCTTCGACCACATTGCGCTCTGCACCGGCGCCGGGCGGCCGACAATCGTGGCGATGAAGAACGGGCTGGCCCCGGGAGTGCGTCAGGCATCGGACTTCCTGATGGCGCTGCAGCTCACCGGTGCCGCCAAGGCCGACAGCGTCGCCAACTTGCAGGTACGGTTGCCGGTCGTCGTCATCGGCGGCGGCCTCACCGCCATCGACACCGCGACCGAAGCGCTCGCCTACTATCCAGTGCAGGTGGAGAAGTTCCTCGCCCGCTATGAGACGCTTGTCCGCGAGCGCGGCGAAGCGGCGGTGCGCGCGGACTGGACGGCGCAGGAGGCGGAAACGGCCGCCGAGTTCATCGAGCACGCGCGCAGGCTCCGCGCCGAACGGCAAGCGGCCGCGCGGGAGGGACGCCCGCCGCACTTCGCCGGGCTGCTGCGCCAATGGGGCGGCGCGACCATCGTGTACCGGCGACGGTTGATCGATGCACCGAGCTACACCCTCAACCACGAGGAGGTCGGGAAGGCGCTCGAGGAGGGAGTAGCTTTCGCCGAGCGGCTCACGCCGCGGGAGGTCGTGCTCGATTGCTCGGGCTGCGCTCGCGCGCTGCGGCTGTCGGTGGTCCCGGCGGCACCGGCGGGCGGTGGCGGCGCCGGCGATTGCAGCCGGCAGGCTCCCGATGTGGTGGTGCCGGCGCGCACCATCCTGGTTGCCGCAGGCACCCAGCCGAACACGATGCTGGGCGGCGAGCAGCCGGACCACCTGCGGATCGACGGCAAGCATTTCGCCGCTTTCGACGAGAGCGGCGGCAGCGTCACGCCGGAGCGCATCACCAAGCCTTCGACCGCGCACGTTCTGATCAATGTGCGCGAAGACGGCCGTGCGATCAGCTGTTTCGGCGATCTGCATCCCTCGTTTGCCGGCAACGTGGTGAAGGCGATGGCGAGCGCGAAGCAGGGCTATCCGGTGGTCAGCCGGATGCTGGCGCGCTGCGAGCCCTCTCGGCCGGCCGCCGAGCAGCTCTTCACCCGGCTCGATGACGAGCTGCGCGCGACGGTGCACGAGGTCAATCGGCTCACTCCCAGCATTGTCGAGGTCGTGGTGCGCGCCCCGATGGCCGCACGCGCGTTCCGTCCCGGGCAGTTTTACCGGCTGCAGAACTACGAGACCCTGGCGCGGCGCGCCGACGGCACGACGCTCGCCATGGAAGGTCTCGCGCTCACCGGCGCCACCGTCGATCGCGAGCGCGGGCTGTTGTCCACCATCGTGCTGGAGATGGGCGGCTCGTCGGACCTCTGCGCCGATCTCCGGCCCGGCGAGCCGGTCATCCTCATGGGCCCGACCGGGCATCCTACCGAGACCCCGGCCGGGGAGACCGTGCTGCTGATCGGCGGCGGCCTCGGCAACGCCGTCCTGTTCTCGATCGGGCAGGCTTTGCGCGCGCACGGCAGCCGGGTCGTCTATTTCGCCGGCTACAAGCGCATGATCGACCGCTACAAGACCGAGGAGATCGAGCGGGCGGCCGACGTTATCGTCTGGTGCTGCGACGAGGCGCCCGGTCTCCGGGTTACCCGCGCGGGCGACTTCAGCTTCGTCGGCAACATCGTGCAGGCGCTCGACGCCTATGCCGGCGGGGCCCTCGGCGATCCTGCGATCCCGCTTGCCGCCGTCGATCGCGTCATTGCCATAGGCTCCGACGGGATGATGGCGGCGGTGAAGCACGCGCGCCAGGACATCCTGGCCGAGCACCTGCGGCCCGGCCACAAGGCGATCGCCTCGATCAACTCGCCGATGCAGTGCATGATGAAGGAAATCTGCGCGCAGTGCCTGCAGGTGCATCGTGACGGCAAGACCGGCGTCGAGACGGTCGTGTTCTCCTGCTTCAACCAGGATCAGGACATGGATCGCGTCGACTTCGACAGCCTGCGTGCAAGGCTGGGCCAGAACGGCGTGCAGGAGAAGCTCACCCGGCTGTGGATCGACCGCTCGCTGCGGCAGCTCGCCCTGCGGCAGAAGGCGGCGGAGTAGCACCCGCAGGCGCGCGCCGCCCGGAAAACAATCAATCGGACGCGGTCAGCGGTCGCCGCACGCCCCAGCGGCGCAGCACCGCCTCCATCTCTCCGGCGACGAAGAAGCGCGCGCTGGCCGCATCGTAGCCTTCCGCCAGGAGCGTCTCGTATTCGGTGAGCACGTGGCGGACATAGGCAACGAGCGCCAGCCAGGCGGCATTCTCGGCAGCGGCGGCTCGCAGCCCCGGGCTGTCGCGCGCGTGATCCACGACGGCGGCGAGCTCGTGCGCCGGGATCGCCGGCGCCAGCCGGCGCAGCGCCGCCTCGATCTCGCGGCGGCTAGCCAAGTCGCCGCGCTGCGGTCGCGGTGATCAAGGCCAACGGCCCGCCTGCTCGCCACGATCGTGTCACCACATGTTCCTCCGTACCCAAGGGTGGATCAACTCGCGCGACATTCATCCGTTGCAAAGGAACGCTCTCGAGAAATGAATCCGTGCTAGTATGCATTGCTCAAGAGGATCCGGCATGACCACGTTCACGCGCATCACCCAGAGCCCGACGATAATGGGTGGAAAACCCTGTATTCGTGGCCTTCGCGTCACAGTGGGCATGATTGTCGGGCAGATCGGAGCCGGGCGCACGGTCGATGAATTGCTGGCCGACTACCCGTATCTTGAGCGCGAGGATGTCCTCGAGGCATTGCGTTACGCGGCTTGGCGAGCGCAGGAGCGCGAGGTCGAGCTGTCCCATGGACGATGAAAGTCCTCGTCGATATGAATCTCTCGCCGAGTTGGGCCAGGTTTCTTGCCGAGGCCGGACTGGACGCGGTCCATTGGGCTGACGTGGGACCGGGCAATGCTCCCGACACCGAGGTGTTGCTGTGGGCTGCCGAGCGCGGCTATGTGGTCTTGACTGCCGACCTCGTTTCGGCGCCATCCTGGCTTCGACGCAGAGTGCCCGACCGAGCGTAGTGCAGATCCGCGACGAGGTGCTCACAACGCGTGCCGTTGGAAGCTCGGTTCTGGCTGCAATGAGGCAAGCGCGTGAGGAATTGATGAAGGGTGCCCTCATTTCCCTTGATGCGGCACGAGCGAGAATGCGAATCCTTCCGCTCGGCGAGTAGAAGCCGCGCGTGGCAGGCCGCCGACACCTCGGCGTCCGCCGATGGAGCCTGGTGCAGGGCTGCCGAAGCCCGTTTGAACGCGCTCCCGAAACTTGATATTGGACGCCGCATGGCGCGCCTTCTGGAGCTGACGCTGAATGGTCGCCGCCGGGTCGACGCGGTGCCGGACAACCTGCTGCTGCTGGACTACCTGCGGGAGGTCGTGGGCCTCACCGGCACCAAGACCGGGTGCGACGGCGGCGAGTGCGGCGCCTGCACGGTGCTGGTCGACGATCGCCCGCGGTTGTCGTGCCTGACGCTGGCGGCGGGCATGGACGGCCGCCGCGTCGACACGATCGAATCCCTGGGCAGCGGCGGCGCACTTTCGGCGGTGCAGCGCGGGTTCCACGAGAAGCTCGGTGCCCAGTGCGGCTACTGCACGCCGGGATTCATCATGGCCTCGGCGGGCCTGCTGCGGCGCAACCCCGATCCGAGCGAGGACGACATTCGCGAGGCGCTCGGCAGCAACATCTGCCGCTGCACCGGCTACGTGAAGATCATCGAGGCGGTCAGATACGCGGCCGCGCTCAATGCCGGA
Source organism: Xanthobacteraceae bacterium (assembly GCA_036406655.1). GTDB lineage: Bacteria > Pseudomonadota > Alphaproteobacteria > Rhizobiales > Xanthobacteraceae > VAZQ01. Next base: position 28,905 of record DASXAP010000184.1, read on the forward strand.
GGGCTCGCTCCGTGAACGAGACCGTGCCGGCGCGCAACATCGGCTGCTACGTGCCGATGGTTGACGGCCCGGAAAAGGTTTCCGGCCGCGCCAAGTACACCGCCGATCTGCTCGCGCCCGGCATGCTTGCCGGCCGCATCTATCGCAGCCCCTTTGCGCACGCCGAGATCCTCGAGGTCGATGTCGCCGACGCCCTGCGCGTTCCCGGCGTGAAGGCAATCGCGACCGGCGCCGACTGCGACAAGGCCTTCGGCGTGCTGCCGATCGCGCGCAGCGAGCATCCGCTGGCGCGCGACAAGGTCCGCTATCGCGGCGAGCCGGTGGCGGCGGTGGCGGCGATCGACGATGCCACCGCCGAGCGGGCGATCCGCCGGATCAGGTTGCGGGTCCGCGAGCTGCCTTCCTGCTTCACCGCGCAGGCTGCGCTCGCCCCGACCGCGGCTCAGCTGCATCGGCACAAGCCGGGGAATATCGAGCGTGAGGTCCTGTTCGAGCTCGGCAGCGTCGAGCAGGGCTTCCCGCAGGCCGATCTCGTCCGCGAGCAGTCCTACAACTGCGCCGAGGTCTGCCAGAACCAGATGGAGATGCATGCCGCGGTCGCCCATTACGATCCGGTGCGCGATCGCATGACCGTGCATGCCAGCACCCAGGTGCCCTACTACGTCCACCTCATGCTGGCGCGGACCCTCGGCATGGACATGTCGCGCATCCGCGTGGTCAAGCCGCATGTGGGCGGCGGCTTCGGCTGCCGCACCGAATGCCTCAATGTCGAGCTCATCGCTGCGCTGCTGGCGCGCCGGACCGGCGGCGCGGTGCGCATCGTGACCGACCGCGAGGAGACGTTCATCACCCATCGCGGACGACCGGAGACCGACATCAGGCTCAAGCTCGGCCTGCGCAAGGACGGGCGGATCACCGCGGTGGAATGCGAATGCATCCAGCGCGGCGGCGCGCATTCGGGTTACGGCGTCGTCACCATCCTCTATTCCGGGTCGATGCTCTACGCCATCTACGACCTGCACAACGTCAAGTACATCGGCAAGCGGGTGCTGACCAATACGCCGCCCTGTGGCGCCTTCCGCGGCCATGGCACCGTCGACGTCCGCTTCGCCTTCGAGAGCCTGCTCGACCAGATGGCGCACGAGCTCGGGCTCGATCCGCTCGCGGTGCGCCGCGCCAACTACCTCGCGGCGCCGACCTTCACCGACAACGATCTCATGGTGAACAGCTATGGCCTGCCGCAGTGCATCGACTGGGTCGAGCAGGCAAGCGGCTGGAAGGCGCGCAAGGGGCAGATGCCCAGGGGCAAGGGACTGGGCTTCGCCTGCTCGCATTACATCAGCGGCGCCTCCAAGCCGGTGAACTGGACCGGGGAGCCGCACGCGACGGTCAAGATCAAGCTCGATTTCGACGGCTCGCTGGTGGTGCTGTCCGGCGCCGCCGACATCGGGCAGGGCTCGACGACGATCCTGGCGCAGACCGTGGCCGAGGTGCTCGGGCTCGACCTCTCGCGGGTGCGGGTCGTCACCGGCGACAGTGAGGTCGTGCCCAAGGACAACGGCTCGTATTCCTCGCGGGTCACCTTCATGGTCGGCAACGCCGCGATCGACGCCGCGCAGAGCCTCAAGCGCATCCTCACCGCTGCGGCGGCACGCAGGCTCGAGGCGAAGCCGGAGGAGATCGAGTGCCTGGGCGAGCTCTATCGCGCCGGCGCCCAGGACAGGGGGCTCAGCTTCGAGGAGGTGGTGACCGAGGCGCTCAAGGACCGCGGAACCATCACGGTGACCGGAAACTATTCCACCATCCCCGAATCGCACGGCGGCAACAAGTATCGCGGCGCGGCCATCGGCGGCACCATGGGCTACAGCTACTCGGCGCAGGTGGTCGAGGTCAGCGTCGACGAGGAGACCGGCGTCGTCGACGTGGAGAAGGTGTGGGTCGCGCACGACTGCGGCCGGGCGCTCAACCGGCTGACCGTCGAGGGCCAGGTGCAGGGCTCGGTCTGGATGGGCATGGGGCAGGCGATGAGCGAGGAGGTCGCCTACCACGACGGCCTGATGATCACCGGCAACATGCTCGATTATCGCGTGCCGACCATCCAGGATTCACCGCCGATCGAGGTAGGCATCGTCGAGAGCAACGATCCGCACGGGCCGTTCGGCGCCAAGGAGGCGGGCGAGGGCTCGCTCGCTGCCTTCCTCCCGGCACTGACCAACGCCATCGCCGACGCGATCGGGGCTCGATTCAACAATCTGCCGGTGACGCCCGATCGGGTATTCGCGGCGCTGGAGAAGCGCCGCCGCGCCGGCAACGGGCGGGGGGCGAGGCCGAGCCGGGCTGCGTAGATGGACGCGCTGCCGGAATTCGAGCTCCTCCATCCGACGACGGTCGAGGAGGCGATCGCGGCGCGGGCCGCTCACCGCGACAGCGCGCTCCTCGGCGGCGGCACCGATCTGATCGTCAACATACGCCGCGGCATCGTCGCCCCGCCGGTGCTGATCGACATCAGTCGGGTGGCCGAGCTGCGCGGGATCGCCGCCGACGCGGAAACCATCGAGATCGGCGCTTGCGTCACCCTTGCCGAGCTCGCGGCGCAGCCGGTGGTGCGCACGCACTATCCGGTGCTGGCGCAGGCCGCGCATTGCATCGCCGGCCCGACGCAGCGCCAGATGGGAACGGTGGGCGGCAATCTCTGCCTCGACACGCGCTGCCTGTTCTACAACCAGAGCGAATGGTGGCGCGCGGCCAACAACCACTGCCTCAAGACCACGGGGCAGATCTGCCACGTCGCGCCGAAGAGCCGCGGCGTGTGCTTTGCGAGCTTCAGCGGCGATCTCGCCCCCGCCCTGCTGACACTCGGCGCCGAGGTCGATCTGATCGGTCCCGCGGGGAAGCGCACGCTGCCGCTGGCGCAGCTCTATATCGGCCGCGCGCGGCAGGACCAGCCGATCACCGAGACCAATGGCGACGGCAGGCACTTCCTGGCGCTGCGCCCGGGCGAGATTCTCGCCAGGGTGCGGGCACGCAACACCCCCGGCCTGCGCTCCGCCTACGACAAGGTGCGTGTTCGCCGCTCGATTGAATATCCGGTGACCGGTGCGGCGGTGGCGCTCGTCCGCTCGGGAGACATCCTGGCCGATCTGCGCGTCGCCTTCACCGGCACCAATCCGCGGCCGGTCCTGCTCGAAGGGACGTCCGCGCTCTGCGGCGGGGCGCTCGACGAGCGGGTATCGGCCGGGCTCGATGCGCTGGTGCGCGAGCAGGTCATGTCGATGAAGACCACGCTTACGCCCGGCCACTACCGCCGCCGCGTCGCCGGGGTGCTGGCGAGGCGGCTCCTGGCGCGCTTGTTCGATGCGTGAGCCGGCCGAGTTGGAGCATCCGGCGTGAAGGTTGCGGTGATCGGGGCGGGACCTGCCGGCCTCTATTTCTCGTATCTCCTGAAGACCCGTCAGCCGGCTGCACGCATACGGGTCTTCGAGCAGAACCCGGCCGATGCCACGTTCGGCTTTGGGGTGGTGTTCTCGGACCGCGCGCTGGAGTTCCTGCGCCACGACGATCCCGTGACCCATGCCCTCATCGGTCCCAGGCTCGAATCATGGTCGGACATCACCTTGGACCTGGAAGGCGAGATCGTTCGCATCGACGGGGTCGGCTTTTCCGCGATCGGCCGGCTGGAATTGCTGCGCTTGCTGACTTCACGCGCTGCAAGCGCCGGCATCGACGTCGAGCACGAACGCAGGATCGGCTCGCTCGCCGAGCTGGCAGAGGCGGATCTCGTGATCGGTGCCGACGGTGTCAATTCTCTGGTTCGCGACTCGGCAGCCGTCGAATTCGGCAGCAGCGTGAGCTATTGGAGCAACAAGTTCATCTGGTACGGCACGACCAGGCGTTTCGACACGCTGACCCAGACCTTTCGCTCGAACGAGCACGGCGCGTTCAACGCCCATCACTACCGCTACTCTGCGGGCGCGAGCACGTTCATCATCGAGACCAACGCCCGCACCTGGGAACGAGCCGGATTTGCCGATATGGAGCCGGAGCAGACGCGGGCCTATTGTGAACGGGTATTCGCGGATGTTCTTGAGGGTCGCCGGCTGATCTCCAACAAGTCGATCTGGCGGAGCTTTCCGCAGGTCGGCAACGTGCGCTGGAGCGCCGGCAATAAGGTGCTGCTCGGGGATGCGCTGCATACCGCGCATTTTTCCATCGGCTCCGGCACCCGCCTGGCGATGGAGGACGCGATCGCGCTGGTCGATGCCCTGCTCGCGTTTCCGGCCGATATCCGCGCTGCCTTCGATCTGTACGAGCGCAGCCGCCGTCCAGTGCTGGAGAAGCTGGTCGCCGCGGCAAGTGCAAGCGCGGCCTGGTACGAGGATTTCGCCGAGCACATGCGGCTTCCCGCGCTCGACTTCGGCATGAGCTATCTCACCCGATCCGGCCGCGTCGATCCGCACCGCCTGCGTGCAGTCTCGCCGCGCTTTGCCGCCGCTTATGCGGCCCGGGGCACCGCCGCGCCGCGGCAGGGATGAGCCGGCGCAGATTTCACACGCGCTCGAAAAGGATATCCTGCGCGCCCTGCCACAAGGTGAGCTTGCCCAGCGCCACAAGGCTCTCCCGACCTTTCGTGATCGTCAGGAAGTGATTGCCGGCGAGCTGCCCGACCTTGCTCGCGAACGAGACCGCGCCGTAAGCGAGCAGTATCTCGGTTTCGCTGATCCCGCCCGGGTAGAGGATGACGTCGCCGGGCGCCGGATGACTCGTGTGGTTCTCGTAACCGAGGCCGAGGTCGAGCTCGCCTAAAGGAATCCAGCAGCCTTCCCCGCTCCACCGCACATGAATGATCTTCTGCCGGTAGGGCAGCAGGCTCAGGAAGGTGGCACACGTCTTCGGCGCCAGCGCCTGCTCCATTTGCGCCTCGAACTCGTAGGGCCCGGCTTTGATGCGCAGGAGGGTCATGCCGATGATTGCCGAGCCTACTCGTACTCGCCTTCGATGTTCTTGCCGGTATAGTCGGTCATCAACGCCGTCGCGATCAGGCTGATCACCGCGCAAACCGCGATATAGGCGGCGATCGCATGGGCGGAATGGAAGCGGCCGTACAGCCAGGTCGCGATCAGCGGCGCGGGGCCGCCGGCAATCACCGAAGCCAGCTGGTAGCCCAGCGAGGAGCCGCTGTAGCGCAGCCGCCCGGTGAAGCTTTCGGCGATGAGCGCCGCCTGCGGACCGTACATCATGTCGTGCGGGATGAGCGACAGCACGATGGCGAGGAAGATGATCACTGCGGAGCCGGTGTTGAGAAGCCCGAAATAGACGAACCCGAACACGCCGGTCACCAGCGCTCCCGCCATGTACATGTTCTTGCGTCCCACGCGGTCGGAGAGGTGGCCGAAGAACGGAATCGAGAAGAACGACAGCACCGACGCCGCCAGCACCGCCACCAGCAGGAAATCGCGCGAGACCTTGAGCGAGCCGATCCCGTAGGAGAACACGAAAGCGGTGAAGATGTAGAAGGGCGCCTGCTCGGCCATCCGCGCGAACGCCGACAGCACGATCTCCTTCGGGTGGCGCCGGATCACCTCGAGCATGGGGGTTCTCGCGATCCGGCGTTCCGCCAAGAGCCTGGCGAAGACCGGCGTCTCGAAGATGCTGAGCCGGATGTAGAGGCCGACCAGCAGCAGGATGAGGCTGAGCATGAACGGGATACGCCAGCCCCAGGCGAGAAACTGCTCGCCCGACATCTGGCTGAACGCGAGCACCGCGAGGTTGGCGAGGAACAGTCCGCAAGGCACCCCGAACTGCGGCCAGGAAGCGATGAACCCGCGGCTGTGATCCGAGCGCGCCCATTCCATCGACATCAGCACCGAGCCGCCCCACTCGCCGCCGACCCCGACCCCCTGAACGAAACGCAGGATGGTCAGGAGCACCGCGCCCCAGATGCCGATGCTGGCATAGCCCGGCACCAGCGCGACCGCGAAGGTGGCGAGCCCCATGAGCAGGAGGGTTGCGATCAGGGTCGACTTGCGGCCGATGCGGTCGCCGTAATGGCCGAAGATCGCCGCCCCGATCGGCCGCGCCACGAATCCCACCGCATAGATGGCGAAGGCCTCGAGCGTGCCCACCCAGGGGTCCGAGTTGGGGAAGTAGAGCTTGGCGAAGACCAGGCCGGTGACGGTGCTGTAGAGGAAAAAATCGTACCACTCGATGGAAGTGCCGATGGTGGAGGCGATCACCGCCCGGCGCAGCTGCAGATCGTGCTCATAGGGGAGCAGGCCGGCGCTGGTAGGCCTCACGGAGCCGGTGGAAGTCATGGCGTTTCATTCCCGAATGTCGCGGCATGCAAGCCGCCCGTTGCATTTGTCCGGGCGGGGAACTCGCGTGGGCCGGCGCAAGTTCCCGGGCCGCATCCCCGCCCCCTCGGCCGGCACCGGGCGGAGCCGTCACACGGGGGGAAAAATCGCCACGCGCCGCGGTGGCCCGACAACTCGCTGCTTCCGCCGGTTCGCTTTCGAGCCCAGCGCCATCGAGCTCGTGGGGCGGTGTACGGGTTGGGCTACGGGCGCGGCGAGGGCGCCAGGCGCTCATGCTTTGCCGCTTCCTGCCGATCCCTCTCCTCGTAGTACTCGGCGGAAAACTTGATCGACCACCGTTCAAAGAGCTCGCGGAAGTGCTCGCTCGGCCGCGTCTCCTGCTTGGGGGCGCTGCCGTAATGCTCCATGTAGCGGCTGACGACGGCGCCGATGACCGGCGCGGCGGCGAGCGCCGCGAGAAGCCGCAGCAAAATGTCGCGCGAGAGTCCGGCGAGCCGCGCCGCCGCCTCGCCCAGCGGAGCCCACAGGACCTGGAAGCGAGCGCCGAGTCCAAGCCGGCCGACGGCGCGGCCCAGGCGATCTGTCGCCGTCACCGCGCCGCGCTCCATCTGCTGATAGCGAAATGCCGCCTTCTGCACGAGGTAGCGGCTGGTGCAATAACGACAGAGCTGGAAAA
>DASXAP010000185.1:0-13566 GCA_036406655.1 Xanthobacteraceae bacterium
GCCGGGTCGTAGTGCCCGGTGGGCGGTTTCCGAGCCTCCCGAGCCTCGCGCTGCGAACGCGAGCCGCGGGAACGCCGGCCTCGCTCCGCCTTCAGGACGCCTCCGGACGGCGGCCCCTCATCGAGCGAGGATGTGGCCACCATAGACCCGTTCTTCTATGTAGTCAAGTGTTATCTACGATTTGTGCTCGACGATCGCAGCCCGGCGAGGTCTCCCCGCCCGTCGGCCCGCCGCCCACTTCCGCGTCATCCAGCGCATCAGCCGGGTGTGCGACTTGCCGCTGCCGACATCGGCCAATTTCCTGTAGATGATCTCGTCGAGGTCTCGCGCCTTGAGATTGAGCGCTTTCAGCTGCTCGCGCCCGGCCGCCTCGTCGTTCGCATAGGTCGCGCACGCGGCGGCGATCTCCTCCTCCACCTCGTGCGCCAGATCGACGAACAATTCGAGCTGGTCTCCCACGGCGGGGTCCAGCGCCGATATCATGATCTTGCCGCCGATGAGCCGCGGCAGGATCGCGTGCATCTCGGCATGGTAGTCATCGAGCATCTTCTGGCTCACGCCGCCGTGCGCCGCCTGCCAGGTGAGCCAGCACATCGAGTGAGCAGCGGCGCTGAAATCGGTTGCTATGGCCTGAAAGCGTATCCCGAGCTCTTTCAGCAGCGCAGCCTTGCGCGCTTCCCGCAGCTGCTCCCGCTGCAGCCTGCGTTGTCCGCGCTGGATCAGATAGGTGGTGGCGACGCTGATCCCGCCCCCGAGGCCTGCTCCGATCAGCGCATATGCCTCGTTCGGGATGTCGGCCCACGCCATGACGGCCTCCCTCGACCTTGTGAAATCATCCGGCGGTCAAGAAGAGCACGCCGCCGGATCGGCGGCAAAGGGTGGGGATGCGGCTGCACGGCAGGCGGCGCAGGAAGTCGGCGATTTCGTCCCCGCCATCGGCAATCCCTTCGGCCCGGGACAAACGGTCACTTCCGGAATGCGAGGCTCAATGAAAAAGAATCTTTCTGAGCTGCTCGCGGCTCGCGATGAGCGCGTCCGGCTGAACCTGCTGTGCCGGGATGACCCGGACCTGTCCGACGGGAGCGCCGTAGCGCGTCAGATTGGCCCAGAGAAGCATTATTCCCGCGACAATCGCCGCTCCGATGAGGAATGTGCTGCCCCGCATGGCATGACCGCTCCGAGTAGTCTCGATCGAAAGGGACACTACCCCCCGCCCGCCGTGGCGAATGTGAACGCTCTCACATAAGCCCGGCGGGCGATATGGCCCGCTTCCCGGTGACGACGGCCGGCGTCAGCGCACTCGGCGTGACCGAGCAGGCGGGGCGAAGGCTCCGGACTGCAGCGGTGCCGGGATCAGCAGCAGCGGGCCGGCAATCAGCCATCGGCGCGAAAGCGCGTCGTGCCGGTCCTCGATCGGGTCGGTGCAGGATTCCGCAGTGTCGTGGCATCGAGCCGCGTCGGCGCGGGACTCAGCAGGAGTCCTCGCCAGCTTGGCTGTCATCACAAAGCGGTCCCTGGACGGCCTGGTCCTGGTGATCAGCATCTTCATCGTAGGTCTCCCCAAATCAGGATCGCTGTCCGTCGGTGGGCACCGGCCGTTCACGGCCGTGTGCCGTGGCCGATGCATGCCAGAGATTGCGAGAGTCGGGGTATGAATGACGTCACAGTTTCCGCATGTATTCAGCCTGCTTCAGAACGTTTCAGGCGCCGGAGGTGCAGCGGTAGCGGCGGCTGAGGGGAGCGGGCGATGTCGCTCGGATGATGGGCTGGCGCGAGAGCGTGCGACGGGGAAAGCCGCCGGCGCGGCGCGCCATCCCGCTGCGCAGGCGATTCGCGACGGCCGTGAGCTGCTGGTACCGTGCGGCGGGAGGAGACGAGCATGAAGCGGAGTGTGCATCGTATACTGACCACGCATGTGGGGAGCCTGCCGCGACCCGGCGATCTGGTCGACCTCTACCGCGAGGATGCTGCGGACGATCGGCTGCTACCCCGGTTGCGCTCGGCGATCGCAGACGTGGTGCGCCGGCAGACCGAATCCGGAATCGACATCGTCAACGACGGCGAGCTCGGGAAGGCCATGCGCCGGAGCGTCGATTTCGGAGCCTGGTGGTCCTACGTCTACGATCGACTTGCCGGGTTCGAGGTGCGGGAGGAGGCAGCCAGGCGAGGACGCGCGGCGTGGACCTTCGGCAGCAGAGAACGCCGGGAGTTCGCCGAATTCTACGCCGAGGAAGCGAGCGCGGGTCAGACCGCTGCTCCCGGTCAAGGCGCCACCAGCACCGCCCGCCTGTACGGCCTCACCTGCACCGGTCCGGTCAGGTACAAAGGCCAATCGGCCATTCGGCGCGACACCGAGAACCTGGCCGCCGCCCTTCGTTCGGCGCCGGTCGAGGAAGCCTTCATGACGGCAGTCTCGCCGGCAACGCTGCAGATCCTTCCGGACGCGCATTACAAGACGCGGGAGGACTACACATGGGCGCTCGCCGAGGCGATCCGCGAGGAATACAGGGCGATCGTCGCGGCCGGGTTCATTCTGCAGATCGATGATCCCGCCCTGGTCGACATCTACGACTGGTGGTTCTCGATGAACGACGATCTCGCCGGCTATCGCAAATGGGCCGCGTTCCAGGTCGAGGCGCTCAACCACGTGTTGGAGGGAATTCCCGAGGACCGCGTCCGCCTGCACATCTGCTGGGGCAGCTGGCACGGCCCGCACAAAGGCGACGTCCCGCTCCGGCACGTCGTCGACCTGCTGCTCGAGGTGAAGGCGCAGGCCTATTCGGTGGAGGCCGGCAATGTCCGCCACGAGCACGAGTGGAAGGTCTGGAAGGACACCAGGCTGCCGGAGGGCAAGCTTCTGATCCCGGGCGTGGTCAGCCACGCGACGAACGTGCTCGAGCATCCCGAGCTCGTAGCCGATCGCATCATCCGGTTTGCGCAGACGGTCGGCCGGGAAAACGTCATCGCCGGCACCGATTGCGGACTCGGGGGGCGGGTCCATCCGCAGATCGCGTGGGCAAAGCTCCGCGCCCTGTCGGAGGGGGCCGAGCTCGCCAGCAAGGAGCTGTGGCGCTGAACGCAAAACGTCGCCGAAGAGCCACGCGATGATCTCCTCGGCTGCCAGCCAGGCGCATCCGAAGCCGGACGGAAACCGGGCTACAGCTCATCCGGCCCACGAGTTGAATTGCCGGCTGGGCTGCCATAGCTTGCGGGCAGAGGGAGAAGGCGATGCCATCCAGGATCGATCAAGGCGGAATTCAATTGACGCCGACGGACCGGGCGGCAGCCGCCGGATATTGGGACGACTTCTACTCCTGGCTGATGCAACAGGCGGCACACCTGCGCGCCGGACGGTGGGAAGCGTTGGATCGCGGCAATCTGGCCGAGGAGATCGAATCCTTGGTACGCGAGCAGTTCAACAAGCTCGAGAGCGCATTGCGCGTCCTGACGATGCACATGCTGAAATGGGACCATCAGCCGAGCCTGCGATCTCGCAGCTGGACATTGTCCATCGAGGCGCAGCGTCTGGAGCTCGAGAATGTTCTCGCTGACAACCCCGGTCTGAAGCCGCGCATCGGAGAGGCGATTGCAAGAGCGTATCGGCGCGCACGGATCGAGGCCGTGAACGAGACCGGATTGGACAAGAACGAATTCCCCGAGGAGTGTCCCTACACCTGGAATGACCTCGCCGGGCGAGAGCTCACGCGCTGAGCGATGATGGGTATCGCCCGCTGCGCGAGCTCCACCCATCCTACGCCTGAACCGAGCGGTAGGATGGGTGGAGCGCGCGCCAACAGCGCGTTCACGCGCGGCTCGACGCCATCATCGCGCGCGCGATACCCATCTGCGGTCGCACGCTATCTGGAAGGCGACAGCACCCGGCTGAGCCAGGCGAACGAGCGCTCCGCATCATCGAGCGCGGACGCGGCGAAGCGTGCCCCGCCCAGCCCAATATAGACTACGAGCAGCAGGCTGATGATGGATGCCGCCACTGCCGCCCGCTGCATCCGCCGGCTCGATCTCAACCGGTTCGGACGCCGACCATCGAGCCGGCCGATATGCCGCGCAAGCTCGGCAACGGAAGCTTCCACGCTCTCCTGCTGTGCCGCGTGAGCCTCGAGCGTCCTGTTGATCTCGGCGATGTCGGGCTCGAAGCTCCTGATGCGGATGACCGCATCGGCGAGCTGTCGCTGCAGCCCGCGGAGCTGCTGGACGGTGGCCTGCAGCTGCTGCTCGATGGTCTCCAGCTCCTTCCGAGCGCTCTGGAGCCAATCGTCGGTTCGCTGCCAATTCTGCTCGCCCTCCAGGATCTTCTGCTCCGCAGCACGCAGCCTCTGCTCCACCGAGCTGTGCCTGTCCTCGGCCGCGCCGAGCTGCTCTCGCGTTCTTTCGCATTGCCCCTGGATCACCTGAACCTGCTCGAGGAACACGCCCTCGAGCTCTTCCCGCGCGCTCAGAAACTGTCCGCGTGCCTCCTCGACCTGCTCCTGAAGCGCCCCGAATTGCTGCCGGGTGCGTTGGTCGGCGCGCTCGGCGATGCCCTGCAACCGCTCCACGAGCTCGCAATATCCGGTCTCGATGCTGGAGAGCTGGCCTCCCACCAGGCGGAGATCCCGGCTGAGCTGCGTCGAAGCGGCCGCGACGGCGGCGTGCAATTCAGCGTCATCGCGATCGCCCCCTCCCCTCACATGGCTCACATCGTCGGCAGCCAGGGCGTGCGACATGCTGGCGATCCCCATCCGTAGTTGTGCGCGTGCGTGCGTACGGTGCCCGCCAACGGTTGCTGAAGCGTTTAGATCGGCGAAACTCTTCCTGCCGGGCCTGGCAGGATCGTCTCCCTCCCGGGTTCGCTGATACCATCGCCTCGCCCCTCGACCTCGGCCGGCCGGCGGGTCTGGGCCGAGGTGGCACACCTCGTCCGGAAACACCCACTGCGACATCAGCGCAGGCTGAAATCCCGGACGGCCTCTTCTAGAAATCGCCGGGCGGGCCGACACGGTCCACCCGTCGGCGAGCCTCGCATTTGCGCTCGGACAGCCCGCCGGCCCGCCCGTCGCATGCAGGTGCCTGGCCGTCGAGCGGATCGGTCAGCGCGATCTCGATCTTCCAAGGACCATCTGCGCCAGTTCCAGCTTCAGGCGAGGCAAGCTGTTCGATGATCGCGAGCGAACCGCCGACGGCCGTCAGAGAGCCGGTCGACCGCATGCGGGAGATGCTGGCAGGGCACGTCATTGCTCAATGCCTGCACGCGGTGGCATCGCTCGGCATTGCCGATCTGATCGCCCAGGGGCACGCCGCCATCGCCGAGCTTGCCGCCGAGACCGGCACGCATGCGCCGTCGCTGCATCGTATGCTGCGCACGCTTGCCAGCATCGGCGTGTTGACGGAGGCCGGCGAAGGCCAATTCGGGCTCACGCCGCTTGCTGCCACCCTGTGCAGCGACGCGCCCGACTCGCTTCGGGACCAGGCCCTGTTCGAGACATCGGCTCCGATCTGGGCCACCTGGGGCCATCTCGTGGACAGCTTGCGCAGCGGCAAGCCGTCCTTTGCGTCGGTCAACGGGCGCCTGCTGTTCGATCATCTGGCCGAAGATCCGGAAACGGGCGCAGCCTTCAACCGTTTCATGACGACGCAGTCGAAACTGCAAAACGCCGCCATCATCGCAAGCTACGACTTCGCGCAGGCGCGGACTGTCGTCGATGTGGGAGGCGGTCAGGGTGCGACCCTTGCAGCGGTTCTTGCGCGATATCCGGCGCTGCGCGGTGTGCTGATCGATCTGCCGGAGGTCGTTTCCGACCCATCGGCGCTGGAAACATCGAAATTCGCCGGGCGCTGCCGGGTCGTCGGCTGCAATGTGCTGCAGTCCGTGCCGGCCGGCGGCGACATCTTCATGATCAAGCGGGTCCTGATGAGCTTCTCGGATGCGGATGCCGGCACGATCTTGCGCAACTGTCGCGCCGCAATGCACCCGCGCGACAAGGTTCTGGTGATCGATCCGATGCTGCCCGACGGCGCCGAGCCGCACTACAACCGCCTGACCGACCTGCTGATGATGGTTGTTCCCGGCGGCCGCTGCCGGTCCGAGGCGGAGTTTCGCAAGCTGTTCGATGCCGCCGGAATGTCGGTCACGCGGGTGATCGCAACCGGCTCGTCCAACTTCATCCTCGAAGCCGCGATCCGCTGATCGACCTGGCAGGCTGAAGAGCTTCCCAAGGCTCGCGCGGGCCGGCAACATGGCGCCGTCAGCGATCTCGGGGCACGCCGCCATGCCGATCCGGCTGATGGAGAACTTCCGCGCACTGCTCTATGCGCCGTTCTACGCGGCGCATGCGCTCGGTTTCTTCGCCCGTGAAGGAGTGGAGGTCGAGCTTCTGACCTCGTCCACACCGGGCAGCGCAATCCCGCGCCTGCTGGCCGGCTCCATCCACCTCACCTGGGCCGGACCGATGCGGGTGATGAAGGCGCACGATGACGACCCCCGCTGTCGGCTCGCCTGCTTCGGCGAGGTCGTCTCGCGCGATCCGTTCTTCCTGATCGCTCGCCGCGATGCGGGTGCGTCCGGATTGCGCGACCTCGCTCGCCTCGAGCTCGGTTCGGTGTCCGAAGTGCCGACCCCATGGATGTGCCTCCAGCACGATCTGCGCGAGATCGGCATCGATCCCGCCGGCATTGCCCGGGTCCGCGACCGCACCATGGAGGAGAATTATGCCGCATTGCGCGCCGGCAAGCTCGACGTGATGCAGGCCTTCGAGCCCTACGCAACGTGGGCAGGCAATGACGGCGTGGGCGGCGTCATCCATGCAGCGAGCGAGCGTGGGCCGACCGTCTACACGACATTCGTCACGACGAGAGAGGCGCTGGCAGAGCACCGAGCCGAGCTTCTCGGGATAACCCGCGCCACTGCGCAAATGCAGAAGTGGCTGCACGATCGAGGCGCCGAAGCATTGACGGAGGCAACGGCCGCATATTTTCGCGGCATTACTCCCGACGTCCTGAATTCCTCCTTTCGGCGCTATCTCGCCGCCGGGCTCTGGGCGCGCGAGCCCGCGATCTCGCGGCAGGGATTTCTGCGACTGGGGCAAAGCTTGCTCTCCGGCGGATATATCCGCCGAATGGTGCCCTACGAAAGCTGTGTGGCTGAGACGCTCAACCGGTCGAGCCCGGAGCCGGCGGAGGACGGACAGGGCCGGCGTCTCGGCGGCGGCCGCGATTAAAGCGCGTTTCGGTCGGATCGGGTCATATGTCCAACGTCATGGCCGGGCTTGTCCCGGCTTGTCCCGGCCATCCACGTCTTCCATGCCGCGAGGTCGCACAGACGTGGATGCCCGCGACAAGCGCGGGCATGACGATCCAGGCGCGCGCCGGACGCCGGCGCGAGGCCGCGCGCGCGACGTTTTTCCATTTGCCAACACCCCCGACTTGTCGGATCGTTCGCGGTTGCTTTCAACCACGACTGCGAGGAAACCCCATGCTCCAGCGAGCTCTGACCGGCCTGGCCGCGGCAGCCCTTGCCGGCCTGATCAATTGCGCAGCCTGGGCGCAACAGGACATCCGCTGGGGCACGCCCCCGGTCGGCACCGCCGGCCACAAAGCGCTCGTGACGCTCGCCAACGTGCTCAACAAGGAGATGCCGAAGTACCGCATCTCGGTGCTGCCTACGGCCGGGGCCATCACCACGGTCAAGGGCTTCGCCACCAAGGAGCTCGACGGATTTTACGGCTCGGATGTCGCATTTCACGAGCTTGCGTCCGATTCGGGCCGCTTCAAGGGGTTCAAGGAGCGGGTTCAGCGCTGGCCGGTGCAGTCGTTCTGGTCCAACACCATCGAGGTCGGCCTGGCCGTGCACGTGCGCAACAAGGGCAAGATCGGCAAGTGGGGCGATCTTGCCGGCAAGCGCGTGTTCACCGGGCCGCTGCCGTTCGACACCCGGGCGCAGACCGAGCGCGCCTTGAACGCGCTCGGGGTCAAGTTCACCTATGTGCAGGTCGACCTGGCGACGGCCGGCTCGCAGCTCGAATCCGGCGCGCTCGATGCCATGTCGATCTATACCGGCTCGGAGAGCTCGCCGCCGCCCTGGCTGTCGGAGGCCTCGCTCGCCGCCGACTGGGCGGTGCTCAATCCCAGTCCCGAGGAGATCGCCGAGCTCAAGGCCAAGGGCTTCGGCGTGGTCGAGGTGAGCCCGAAAGTGTTCAACCGCGACGTCCACGGCGACAAGGTCATCGAGCTGCCGTTCTACTACAGCTTCAACCTCGGGCTCGAGGTTCCCGAAGCCGACATCCACGAGATGCTCGATATCGTCGAGAAGCACGCCGCCGAGCTGGCCCAAACCGATCCGACCTTCACCCAGATCGCCAAGGACATGAAAGGCTTCCAGCGGCGCGGCGTGCAATCCTCGGCCGATCTCGTCGCGATCCACCCCGGGCTCGCGCGGTGGATGCGCGAGAAGGCGGTGTGGGACCCGAAATGGGATTCCAGGATCGCGAAACCATGACGCCCTGAAGCATCATGACCGGGAGCATCACCGGCCGGGCGCGATCGGCCATCGAGCTCATCTATTACGTCGCGGCGATCTTCTTCTTCATCTATCTGTTCGTCTATCTGTGGACCAGCGAGGGCGGGCCGACGCTGCTGGCGATGACGCTGGTGCCGATCACCTACGTGCTGTTCGTGCTCAACGGCCTGCGCGAGAACGATCTCTATCCGGGGCTGCCAAACGCCACCAACTACGCCCTGGCCGCGATCTATATCGCGTTCGCGCTCGCGGTCGCGGTGTACATGCACGTCGAGTACTACGACATCGGCACCGTGCGCGCGGGCGACTGGAACAGCAGCGATCTCCTCATGGGCGGCCTGATGACGGTGCTGGTTCTGGAATACTCGCGCAAGCGCCATCTGCCGCTCTTCGTGCTGAACCTCGTGCTGATCCTCTACGCCGTCTACGGCTACGTCGTGCCCGGCATGTTTCATCATTCGGGCCTGAGCTGGACGCGAATCGTCACCGCCATGAGCGTCGAGACCGCCACCGGCGTGTTCTCCAACCTGCCGCAGATCGCGCTCACCGTGATCGGGGCATTCCTGCTGGTGCTGAGCGTGCTCAGCGGATTCGGCTGCATCGAGTCGTTGCTGCGCGCCACCAAGCGCGTGGCGATCCGCTCGCCGCACGCATTGCCGCAGTCGGCGGTGGTCGGATCCATGTGCGTCGGCACGGTGAGCGGCAGCGGCGCGGCCAACGCCATCACGATCGGCTCGGCGACCATCCCCGCCATGATCGGCGCCGGCATGCCGCCGGCGACGGCGGCGGCGATCGAATCGGCATCCTCGCTCGGCGGCCAGCTGATGCCGCCGGTGATGGGGGTAGCCGCGTTCCTGATGGCCGAGTTCCTGGGAAAGAGCTATTTCGAGGTAGTCGCGCGCGGTTATGTCCCGGCGCTGATCTACTACGCCACCGTCGCCGTCTCGGTCTATCTGCTGGCGCTGCGCTACCGGATGCGCCTCGTGGTCGGCACCTATCAGCGGCTGACCTGGCGCGACATCGTCAATCTCGCCGCCTTCCTCGCCGTGATCTCCGGGCTGGTCGGCATGATGGCGGCCTGGAATCTCGCCCCCCAGTTTGCCGCGCTCTACGTGTTCATCGCGGTCGGCGGGTTCCTGCTTCTCGTCAACACCGCCTCGCTGCTGCAGCCCGGCGCCTGGTCGTTCGCGGAATTCGTCGCCCCGATGCGAAGGTTCCTCGACGCCTATATCGAGATGACCTCGGATCTCACGCTCCTGCTGGCCACGCTGGCGATCATGACCGGCGCGCTGGTCATCACCGGGGTTCCGACCAAGCTCGGCGCCATCCTGATCGATCTTGCCGGCGTGAACCTCGCCGCCATGGTCGTGCTCGCCTTCGTCTTCGGCGCGATCCTCGGCACCGGGCTGCCGCCGGCGCCGACCTACATCCTGGTCGCCATCGTGATCGCCCCGCCGATGATCCGGGTCGGGGTCAACCCCTGGGTCGTGCATTTCTTCGCGTTCTTCCTCGGCGTCTGGGGGGAGCTGACGCCGCCGACGTCGCTTGTCGCCGCCGTCACCGCAAAGATCGCCAACGCCTCGTTCTACGCCACGCTCAACCGGGCGCTGCAGATCTGCGTCTCGCTGTTCACGCTGATGGCGGGCGTCTTCGTCCATCCGGAGCTGGTGATCGAGCCCGGCGTCGGCCAGCTCGGCGCGGCACTTCTGGTCCTCGTTGCGACCATCGGCATCACCTTCAGCCTGCAGGCAGTGTTCGCCGACCGGCCGGCGACCGACGCCGCGACCCGTCTCATCCTGGCGGCGTTCGCGCTGCTCGTGCTGCTGTGCCCGGACAACCGGATCGCGACCGCGGCGTGCCTGCCGGTCCTCCTCCTCATCGGCTACTGGCTCGTGCGGCGCCGCGCCGCCGGCGGCGTGGCAGCGGCGGCGCCCGAGCTCCTGCCGGCGAGCCCGGTGATGGCTCCCGTCGTCGACACCGAGCGCGGCCGCATGTCGTGAGGCCCGCCCCGCGCAGCGCCGGCATCGGATCCGCACACGTCATGCAGATCCGGCTTGCCTACCGGCACGGACCGATCCGGGGGGTGGCAATCCCACCCGGGTGCCCAACAGTTCTGATATGATTGTTCTCATGGGTCGCGCAGAAGCAATCGCAAGATTCAAGCAGCATACCCCGGCGATCAAAGCCATGGGGGCGACCACCCTCTTCATGTTCGGCTCGACGGTCCGCGATGAGGCGCAACCGGCGCGCGACCTCGACCTTTTCATCGATTACGATCCGAACAGCAGGTTCAATGCCTTTGACCTCGTCGGCATCAAGCAATATCTCGAAGACCAGTTGCAAGTCGCCGTCGATGTGACGACTCGTGACGGTCTCCATCCGATGCTGAAAGCGGAGATCGAGCGGACCGCCGTGCAGGTTTTCTGATGGCTCGCAAGGTCGAGCATGTAATCGAGGCTCGGCCCACGGCCCATCACGGCCGCCCCGCCTATTCGGCCTTCGCCAGGCCCGCGCGCGCGATCAGCGCGCCCCAGCGGTCGATCTCGGAGGCCAGGAATTTCTGCAGCTCGGCCGGCGGCGGGCTGTCGACCGGGATGGTGCCGATGCGGACGATCACGTCGCGGATCTCCGGCACTGCCGCCACCGCCTTGAGCTCGGCATGCAGCCGGTCGATCACCGGTTTCGGGGTTGCCGACGGCGCACAGATCATCGTCCAGCCGACCGCATCGAAGCCCGGCACCCCGGATTCCGCAATCGTCGGCACCTCGGGCAATGCCGGGACGCGCGCGAGAGAGCTCACGCCGAGCGCGCGCACCCGCCCGGCATTGATCTGGCTGACCACGCTGCCCGCGTCGGCGAACATCAGCGCAACGTGGCCCGCCATCACGTCGTTGAGCGCGGGCGGCGCGCCGCGATAGGCGATGCCGTTCATCCGCGTCCCGGTCATGCTCTGGAACAGCTCGGCGGCGAGAAAGATCGCCGCGCCCGCGCCGCTGTGCCCGAACGTGATCTCGCCGGGCTTCTCCTTGAGCAAGGCGATCAATTCCGCAACCGATCTGGCCGGCACGCCGGGATTGACCACGAGCGCGAGCGGCGTGCGGAACAGGAGCGCGATCCCCTGCAGGTCCTTGAGCGTGTCGAACGGCATGTGCTTGACCAATGTGGGATTGGCGGCGAGCGAGCTTGCCGGCGCCAGCAGCGTCAGACCGTCAGGCGACGCACTGGCGACCGCGGCGGCCGCGATGTTGCCGCCGGCACCGACCCGGTTCTCGATCACGACCGGCTTGCCGAGCCGCTCCTGGAGCTTGGGAGCCATCGCCCGCATCACCACGTCGATGCTGCCGCCGGGCGGGAAGGCGACGACGAAGGTGATCGGTCCGCTCGGGAACTCTTCTGCGAAGCTGCGGCCGGCGAACGCCACGATGCCCGCGAGCGCGGGCGCCATCAGGACGGCGCGACGTGCGATCATTGCGGTTTCCTCCAGGAAGACTATACGCGCAATGCGCGCTCTTGTGCATTGTTAGTGTTGTGTCTCTGACGGTTCTCTCAGATGCGTGTCCCGGATGCGGTGCAGCACGAGCGCTCCGAAGGCATTCGAATTGATCCGGACGAAGTGCGCTCGTGGTGCACCGCTGATCCGGGACCGCCACAAAGACTGAGTTTCGGGCGGTCTCGGGTCTGCAGCGCAACACTTCGTGCTGCGCCGCGCCCGGGACACACGCATACAAGCGTCAGACTCGCTACACTAGAACTCGCACACACGAGCTTCGGCGACCGCGCGGTCCGGCCCACCGAAGCGACCTTCGCCTCGATGCAGTCCTGGTCAGTGCGCACAGCAGGATGCCAAATCGTACCAGGCGTCCGGATCTCGGACTCCCGCGACCACCTGCCGGATCGCCTCGATCACCAGCTCCGGTTGATCCTGGTGGATGTCGTGCCCGCTGCTCCTGGCGACGAAGAAGCGCGCGTCTGGAACCAGGGTGGCGAGATCCTGATTCGCCTCCCGCAGGACCGATTCGAGCGCGTCGGACGAGAACCCCTCCGCCTCCTTGGGCAAGTCGAACGGACGCCCGTGAGCGAGGACCACGAGCGGCATGGCGCGAAGCGGCGCGGCTGCCGCCGCCCGGCGCATCGCGACGTTGTCCTTGCCGTATTCGATCGTCTCGAGATCGCCGTAGCCTGGAATGAGCTCTACCGAGTTGCTCCCCGAGCGGACGTTCAACCGCACCAGCGCGGCCCACCGTTCCGGTGTCAGCAGCGTCTCCAGCCTTTCGGAATAGGCGTCGACGAGGACGAGCCCGGCGACGTCACCAGGGTAGCTGCTGGCGTAAAGCCGGACGAGGAGGCCACCCAGCGAGTGGCCAACCAGGACGTAGGGCCCTGCGATGCCGGCGGCACCGAGCAGTGCGTGAAGCTCGGCGACGGCATCGGCGACGCTGCGCGGCTGGGGGACGGGGTCGCTGCGGCCGGGTTCGACCCTGCCTTTCAGGCGGGCTACCGTCCCGGGTCGATCATAGGCGCACGCTCGTGTAAAACCGGACACGCCCGCGAGAACCATCGTCCGCGCTGCGGGCCCGCGGAGGTCCTCGCTCCAGAACCTCGCGGAGGCGCGGTAGCCCGCCTCGAGGACGACCGTGGGGCTGCCCGTCCCGCGGCACTCCAGGTGGATGCGGCGGCCGCCGCCGATGTCGACCGGACCGGCCGAGTCACCCGCGCCGGCGGGAGATACGAGCAGCATGCCGACGACGGAGGCAGCAATCGGCACCGATGCCCGGGCCAGGCGGGATGTCATTGCGCCATGCATTGCCATTCGAATGCTCCCGGAAAAACGCTCGGCGACGCGAGTAGACCATGTCCCGGTCAGATTGATGCACATCGGTGCAACGCGACCGATCTGCTCCCTCCCCCGCTTGCCCCGTGTACAGACCGGGGACATCGAGGACACTTTTCGCCCCCGTTCGGGGACATCGAGGACACTCTTGCCCCACCCGATTCGGTCGGAGGAGGGGGCTCGATGCCTTGGCGGGAGCAATCCATCATGGACCAGCGTGAAG
>DASXAP010000186.1:0-19826 GCA_036406655.1 Xanthobacteraceae bacterium
GACGTTGTACGCGGCGACGAGATCACGCGGCGATTTTGCCCACTACAGTGTGTCGAGATAGACGCGGGCTGCGGCGAAGACGTCGCGGAACATGCCGGGCGTAAGCACGCCGGTATTGGTGTTGTAGCGCGAGCAGTGATAGCTCGCGAAGATCCGCAGCCGCCCGATGTCGTGGCGGGCCCCATGGCCGAACGGCGCGAGTGAGCGGCGCTGAGCCAAAACGGCGACCGTGCTTTCGTGGGAGATGCGCCCGAGCGTGACGATCGCGCGCAGCCGGTCCATCTCGGCGATCGTCGCGGCGAGGAAGGTACGGCAGGTGCCGATCTCCTCGGGCGTGGGCTTGTTCTCCGGCGGGACGCAACGCACCGCGTTGGTGATGCGGACGTCGACGAGCTCGAGCCCGTCGTCGGGCCGGGCATCATAGCGGCCGCGGGCAAAGCCGAAGCGGGCGAGCGTCTCGTAGAGCAGGTCGCCGGCGTAGTCGCCGGTGAACGGCCGCCCGGTGCGGTTGGCGCCCCTCAGCCCCGGCGCCAGCCCCACGACCAGCAGCCGCGCGCCGCGCGGCCCGAAGGAGCCGACCGGCGCATTGAACCAGCCCGGCTCACGGCGCCGCCAGTCCTCACGGAAAGCCTGCAGGCGCGGGCACAGCGCGCAATCCCGGCCGGGCTTGCCGGATGCCGGAGCGCTCCGCTCATCTGCATCCACGTCATGCGCGGGCATGGCATCGCAAGACGCGGGTGAACGCGGGTAGAGACCGGGACACGCCTAGTCCTCGAAGTCGTCGTCGTCATCGACCGGGGCGCCCGCGCCCGCCCGCTGCGGCGCCGGCGGGCGCTGCAGGAATTGCGGAGTATGGCGCTCGCCGCGCGGTTCGCGCGCCTCGCGGGCGGCGCGCTCGGCGGGATCGCGGCCGATCTTCGGCTGCAGCTCGACGATGTCGAGGAACACGTCGGCCTGCCGGCGCAGCTCGTCGGCGACCATCGGCGGCTGGGTCGAGATGGTGGACACCACGGTCACGCGCACGCCGCGCCGCTGCACCGCCTCGACCAGGGAGCGGAAATCGCCGTCGCCCGAGAACAGGACCATGTGATCGATCGAGCCGGCGATGTCCATGGCGTTGACCGCGAGCTCGATATCCATGTTGCCCTTGACCTTGCGCCGGCCGGTCTGGTCGACGAACTCCTTGGTCGCCTTGGTCACGACCGTGTAGCCGTTGTAGTCGAGCCAGTCGATCAGCGGCCGGATCGAGGAATATTCCTGGTCCTCGACCACGGCGGTGTAATAGAACGCGCGCAGGAGATAGCCGCGCGACTGAAACTCGCGCAGCAGCCGCTTGTAGTCGATATCGAATCCGAGGGACTTGGCGGTGGCGTAGAGATTCGCGCCGTCAATAAAGAGAGCGATCTTCTCGGTCTTGTCCATAGGTCGAGCTTTCGTGAGGTGCGGTGAATTTCGTCGCAATCTCCAACCGGCTTGGGCGCGAACCCGCGGGATAATCGCGCCGGTTATCCGTTTTCTGGGCTGAGCAGTCGTGCGCCGCTCAATTGCGGGGGGCACGCTCGCCGCCATGGGCGATCCGGCATAATGACGAGGATCGCATGGCGGCTCCCTCGCCTTGCCTAACAGAGGGCTGCGACCGCGCCAAGCAAAATCTGTCCGGCTCGTTGCATCGTACCTTCATCTTGCGCTTTGCCGGCAGGATCGCTAGGTAGGCGGCACCTTCACCGGTTCCAACGCAGGAGCTGTTGCGCCCATGGCCCGTGTCACCGTCGAGGACTGCATCGACAAGGTCGAGAACCGCTTCGATCTGGTGCTGCTCGCCAGCCACCGCGCGCGGATGATCTCCTCCGGTTCCCCGATCACCGTGGAGCGGGACAACGACAAGAACCCCGTCGTGGCGCTGCGCGAGATCGCCGAGCGCTCGGTCTCGCCCGACGACCTTAAGGAGGAGCTGGTTCATTCGCTGCAGAAATACGTGGAGGTGGACGAGCCCGAGCCCGCGGCAGCCCCGCTCATCAGCGCCGGCGGGGGCACGATCGACGCCGACGACACCGAGGTCACCGTCGAGCGCATGACCGAGGAGGAGCTGCTCAAGGGCCTCGAAGGCCTCACCCCGCCGGAAGAGCAGCCTGAGGAGGAGGAATAGGCGCAATAGGCGCTGCCCCCTCTCTGCTTCCTTTCGATCGGGATCAAATCAGCGCGGGGCCGTCCTCCCGCCCCGGGCAGGGCGGTGGAGCGGCAGCCGGGCCGCCTAGTGGGATGCGCCCGCGCACGCCGTCGACGGGATCGCCGCAACAGGCGCAACTGGCCGGCCCCGAGCCCGGCGCTTGCAGCCGTTAACAATCGGCGTGGTATGCTTGCGCCGAGGCCTCCCGGGGAGCGGGGGCCCGCGAGGCACTGGCGATGGCGCCATCTCAAAGCGATCTGCCGCGCATCGAGACAGGGGCACGCACCCGCACGCCGGCCAAGCGTGGCCTGAACATCGTTTCTCAGGTCCTCGAGAAAGCGGCAAGACCGAAAAAAGACGACAAGCCGCCGATGATGCGGCAATACGACCTCGTTGAGCGCGTCAAGCGCTACAACCCGGCAGCCAGCGAAGCGCTCCTCAACCGCGCCTACGTCTACGCCATGAAGGCGCATGGCGAGCAGCGGCGCGCCTCGGGCGCCCCCTATTTTTCCCATCCCCTGGAAGTCGCGGCCATTCTCACCGACCTCAAGCTCGACGATGCCACCATCGCCGCCGCCCTCCTGCACGACACCATCGAGGATACGGCTGCGACCCGCACCGAGATCGATCAGATGTTCGGCAGCGAGATCGGCGTCCTGGTGGAAGGCCTGACCAAGCTCAAGAAGCTCGATCTCGTCACCAAGGAAGCCAAGCAAGCGGAAAACCTCCGCAAGCTCCTGCTGGCGATCGCGGACGACGTGCGGGTGCTGCTGGTGAAGCTCGCCGACCGGCTGCACAACATGCGAACCCTGGCGCACATGCCGGCGGAGACCCGCCGGCGCAGCGCCGAGGAGACCCTCGACATCTACGCCCCGCTCGCCGGGCGCATGGGCATGCAGGAGATGCGCGAGGAGCTCGAAGACCTGGCCTTCCGCGAGCTTAACCCGGCGGCCTATGCGGTGGTCAGCGAGCGGCTCGATGCGCTCGAGAGCAAGAATGCCGGGCTGGTCAGCGACATCGAGCAGCAGCTCACGACCAAGCTCCGCGACCGGGGAATCGAGGCCGAGGTGTCCGGGCGGCGCAAGCACGCCTATTCCATCTGGCGCAAGATGGAGCGCAAGTCGGTGGGTTTCGAGCAGCTGTCCGACATTTTCGGCTTTCGGGTGATCGTCAGGACCCTGCCCGAGTGCTACCAGGCGCTCGGTGTCGTGCACACGACCTGGCCGGTGGTGCCGGGCCGCTTCAAGGACTACGTCTCGACCCCCAAGCAGAACGAATACCGGTCCATCCACACGACCGTCATCGGTCCGAGCCGGCAGCGCGTCGAGCTGCAGATTCGAACCCGGGAGATGCACGAGATCGCCGAGTACGGG
Organism: Xanthobacteraceae bacterium; assembly: GCA_036406655.1. Lineage (GTDB taxonomy): Bacteria > Pseudomonadota > Alphaproteobacteria > Rhizobiales > Xanthobacteraceae > VAZQ01. The sequence goes on from DASXAP010000186.1 coordinate 3,541, forward strand.
ATTGCCGCGCACGCCCTCTACAAGGACAGCGCCGGCTCCCCGACCGAGATGCTCTCGCGCGAGTCGAGCGCCTATGCCTGGCTGCGGCGCACCATCGAGCTGCTCGCCGAGGGCTCCAACCCGGAGGAGTTCCTCGAGCACACCAAGCTCGAGCTGTTCCACGACCAGGTGTTCTGCTTCACGCCCAAGGGTAAGCTGATCGCGCTGCCGCGGCGGGCGAATGCCATCGACTTCGCGTATGCGGTGCACACGGACGTCGGTAACATGGCGGTCGGCTGCAAGATCAACGGCAAGATCGCCCCGCTCGCCTCCGAGCTCGCCAACGGTGACGAGGTCGAGATCATCGCCTCGAAGGCGCAGACCACCCCGCCGGCGGCCTGGGAATCGCTGGTGAAGACCGGCAAGGCCCGCGCCGCCATCCGCCGGGCGACGCGGGCGGCCGTCCGCAGCCAATATGCCGGGCTCGGCCGCCGCATCGTCGAGCGGCTTTGCCATCGCGCCAAGGTCGCCTTCTCGGACGAGAAGCTGCAGGGCGCGCTGTCGCGGCTGGCGCGCGCCTCGATCGAGGAGGTCATGTCGGCGGTCGGCCGCGGCGAGATGCGCGCCGCCGACGTCGTGCGCGCCATGTATCCCGACTACAAGGAGGAGCGGGCCGCCGCCATCGCCCAGCAGCCGAAGCCCGAGAGCGGCTGGTTCGGGCTGAAGAAAGCGAGGTCGGTCAAGGTCAAGGTTCCCGGCGAGAACGGCGCGGCGATTCCGGTCCGCGGCATCAATACGGACCTGCCGGTTCGGTTCGCACCCAACGGCGGGGCGGTGCCCGGCGACCGCATCGTCGGCATCCTCACTCCCGGCGAAGGCATCACCATCTATCCGATCCAGTCATCCTCGCTGAAGGAGTTCGAGGACGCCCCCGAGCGCTGGCTCGACCTGCGCTGGGATGTGGAGGAGCGCACCCCGCAGCGCTTTCCCGCCCGCATCCAGCTGCAGACCGTCAATGAGCCTGGCTCGCTCGCCCAGGTGACGCAGGTGATCGCCGAGCACGACGGCAACATCGACAATATCCACATGGAGCGCTCGGCGCCCGACTTCACCGACGTCACCATCGATCTCGAGGTCTTCGACATCAAGCATCTGAACTCGATCATCGCCCAATTGCGCGCCAAGGACGTGGTGGCCAGCGCCGAGCGGGTGAACGCGTAGCCGAGCGGTCGCGCCCCGAGCGGTCGCGCCCCTTGCTGGCCAGCTGGCTCCAATGTATATACTTGGATGTATATATGGAGACGGAGAATGAGAGAATGGCCACTGCACGCGTCTTCAAGTCCGGGAATAGCCAAGCCGTACGCTTGCCAAAACAATTCCGCTTCCGCGGCAGCGAGGTCGAGATCTTTCGCCGCGGAGACGAGGTGGTCTTGCGCGAAAAATCCCGCGGTATGGCGCGAGCCTTCGAGCTGATCGCGAGCCTGCCCATCGAGGATTTGGCCGAGGAACGCGATCTTCCTCCTCAAGAGCGCGAGGGGCTGTGAAAGAGGCTCGCTATCTCCTCGATACGGACACGTTCGTTTACATTCGGCGCGGTCGCCCGGCAGGAGCGAAGACGCGTTTTCAGCGCTTGCGGCCGGGCGAGGCGGTCCTCTCCGTCATCACATACGGAGAGTTGCTCTACGGCATCGAGAGAAAGCAGCTTGGACCAGAACCGCTGCGGCGCCTGGAAGAGTTGGTAAGCCTCATACAGGTTATACCTCTACCGGCAGAGGCTGCTCGCTTGTATGGACGGATTCGCGCCGAACTGTCGATCCGAGGCGAGATCATCGGCGCCAATGATCTCTGGATCGCCGCCCATGCCCAAGCCATGAACCTAATACTCGTGACCAACAATGAGCGCGAATTCAGGCGCGTCACCGGACTGAAGATTCAGAACTGGATCCAGTAACTCACAAGCGACCCGGCATGCCCGCTCCACATCTGCGCCTGGGGGTCAACGTCGACCACGTCGCCACGATTCGCAACGCGCGCGGCGGCGAGCATCCCGATCCGGTGCGGGCGGCAAAGCTCGCGGTCGCGGCGGGAGCCGACGGCATCACCGCGCACCTCCGCGAGGACCGGCGGCACATCCGCGACGACGACATGGTCCGGCTCAAGGCCGAGATCGGGGCGCCGCTCAACTTCGAGATGGCGGCGACCGAAGAGATGGTCGCAATCGCGCTCAAGATCCGGCCGCACGCCGCCTGCCTCGTTCCCGAGCGACGCCAGGAGCGCACCACCGAGGGCGGCCTCGAGGTCGCCGAGCAGCAGGAGCGGCTCGCGCCGGCGGTCGCAAGGCTCGCAGTTGCCGGCATCCGCGTATCGCTCTTCATCGCCGCCGAGCCGCGCCAGATCGAGGCGGCGGCACGCCTGCGCGCGCCGGTGATTGAGATTCACACCGGCGCCTGGTGCGACGCCCTGGCCGACGACCGCATGGAGGCGGCGGAAGCCGAGTGGCTGCGCATCGGCGAGGGCGTCAAGCTCGCGACCCGGCTCGGCCTCGAGGTCCATGCCGGGCACGGCCTCGATTTCGAGACCGCCGAGGCCATCGCGGCGCTGCCGGAGGTCGTCGAGCTCAATATCGGCCACTTCCTGGTCGGCGAAGCGGTGTTCTCGGGCCTCGGCGAGGCGGTGAAGACGATGCGCGCGGCCATCGACCGCGGCCGCTCCAAGTGATGATCCTCGGCATAGGTTCCGATCTCGTCGACGTCCGCCGAATCGAGCGCGCGATCGAGCGCCATGGCGAGCGCTTCCTCGACCGCATCTTCACTGCGACCGAACGAAGCAAGGCGGAAGGCCGCGTCCGCAGCTCGGAGACCTACGCCAAGCGGTTTGCCGCCAAGGAGGCGTGCGCCAAGGCGCTCGGCACCGGGCTGCGGGCAGGAGTGTTCTGGCGCGACCTGGGCGTGATCAACCTGCCGTCCGGACGGCCCAGCATGCGACTCACCGGAGGGGCGCTGGCCCGGCTCGAGGCGATCACGCCGGCAGGGTTCGAGGCGCGCATCGACCTGACGATCAGCGACGAGGGTCCGATTGCGCAGGCGCTCGTGATCATCTCGGCGGTTCCGCGGTAGGGCAGCTTACAAGCGGAGCAGAAGCTCGACGGCCGAAGAGGTCGCGTGCGGCGTGGCGCCCCGCACCCCGTGAAAGCTCAGGACGCGCGCACGGGCGGGGGCTGGGGAGCACGGCATGTCTCGCCGCGGGCGAGGTTTGCGCCTTTGCCTGCGAGCCGGTACAAGGGCGCGGCGGCGGCGGGCACCCGGCCAGGACGAGAGGCAGATGAGTGTGACCACAGGAGCCAAGCGGAAAGAAGGCGGTATTGCTGAAACCGCGCGGGTGATCGTTCACGCGCTGATCATCGCCCTGGTCATTCGCACCTTCCTGTTTCAGCCCTTCAACATCCCGTCCGGCTCGATGAAGGCGACGCTGCTCGTCGGCGATTACCTGTTCGTGTCGAAGTTCTCCTACGGCTACAGCCATTATTCGCTGCCATTCTCGCCGCCGCTGTTTTCCGGCCGCATCTGGGGTTCCCCGCCCGGGCGCGGCGACGTGGTGGTGTTCCGGCTGCCGCGGGACGACTCGACCGACTACATCAAGCGGGTGATCGGGCTGCCCGGCGACCGCATCCAGGTGATCCACGGCGTCCTCCACATCAACGGCGAGCCGGTGAAGCGGGTGCAGGTGGATGACTTCATCGACCACGAGGAGGGCATGGTGCCCCGGCGAATCAAGCGCTGGCGCGAGACCCTGCCGAACGGCGTCAGCTATACGACCCTCGACCTGTTCGACGAGGGCCGCTACGACAATACGGATGTCTATCAGGTGCCGCCCGGCCATTACTTCATGATGGGCGACAACCGCGACAATTCGACCGACAGCCGCGTGCCGCCCGAGATCGGCGGGGTCGGCTATGTTCCGTTCGAGAACATCATCGGCCGAGCCCAGATCATCTTCTTCTCGGTGCGCGAAGGCGAATACGCCTGGACCTTGTGGCGCTGGCCCTGGTCGGTACGCTGGACCCGCCTGTTCACCATCGTCCGCTGAGCCGCCCCGCACCGAGGAAGAGCCGCAGGTCGCCCGCAGCCGGCTTGCGGGGAGTTCGGCAAGGACGGCGCATCTCCGGCGGCGGTAGGCGGGATGACTGCCCCGCCCTGATCCTCGGCGATGTTTGCGCACTGGCCGGCGAGCCGTTAGAACGGCGCGGCCGGCAGCCTTCCCGATGAGCCGCGGACGCCCTCGCAACACGACTTCTGCCGAAGCCCCGGAGCCGAGCGCCGGCGGCAAGGCGGATCCGACCCGCGCGGTGCGCCGCCGCCGCCCAGCCCGGCATCGCAGACGCAGCGGGGAAACGAGCTTCGAGGAGCGGATCGGGTACCGGTTCAACAATCCCGCCCTGCTCGATCAGGCGCTTACCCACATTTCCGCGCTGAGCGGGGCGCGCAATCGGGCCGGGTCCTACCAGCGGCTCGAATTTCTGGGGGACCATGTGCTGGGGCTCGTGATCTCCGACATGCTGTTTCGCGCATTTGCCAAGGCCGACGAGGGAGAGATGTCACGCCGGCTTGCCGATCTGGTGCGCAAGGAGGCCTGCGCGGACGTGGCGCGGGCGATCGATCTCGGCGCCGCCATCAGGCTCGGCGCCTCGGAAGCCAACGCCGGTGGTCGCGGCCGCACCGCCATCCTCGCCGACGTGTGTGAGGCGTTGATCGGGGCCGTGTTTTTGGATGGGGGCTATCCGGCTGCTTCTGCGCTCATCGAGCGGCTGTGGAGCGAGCGGATGCGCAGACCGGCGCGCCCGCTGCGGGATTCAAAGACCGTGCTGCAGGAATGGGCACAGGCGCGCGGCCTGCCGACCCCCGCCTACCGCGAGGTCGAGCGCAAGGGCCCCGACCACAGCCCCGAATTCCGCGTCACGGTGGAGCTGCCTCACCTCGAGCCGGCCGAAGGGCTCGGACGCTCTAAGCGGGCTGCCGAGCAGGCCGCCGCCGCCGCCCTCTTGACGCGGGCAGGCGTCAAGGCGGACCGCCTCGATGGCTGAGGCGAGGCGTTGCGGTTTCATCGCCCTGGTCGGCGCGCCCAACGTGGGGAAATCGACCCTGATCAACGCCCTCGTGGGCAGCAAGCTCGCCATCGTGTCAGCCAAGGCGCAGACCACGCGCGCGCTGCTGCGCGGGATTGCCCTGGAAGGCGCGGCGCAGCTCGTTCTCATCGACACGCCGGGCATCTTTGTGCCGCGGCGCCGGCTCGACCGCGCGATGGTCAGCAATGCCTGGACCGGCGCGCGCGAAGCCGACATCGTCGCATTCCTCGTCGACGCAAAGGGCGGGATCGATGCCGAGACCGGCGCCATTCTCGCAGCCCTCGCCGAGGTCGAGCCGACCAAGCTGCTCGTGATCAACAAGATCGACCTGGTTGCAAAGCCGCTGTTGCTGGCGCTGGCCAAGGCCGCCGGCGAGCGGGCTCGATTCGCCGCGACCTTCATGATCTCGGCGCTCACCGGCGATGGCGTGGCCGATCTCAAGCGCTGGCTTGCAGCGCACGTGCCGGAGGGGCCATGGCATTATCCCGAGGACGAGATCACCGACGCGCCGCTGCGTCATCTCGCCGCCGAGATCACCCGCGAGAAGCTGTATTTGCGCCTCCACCAGGAGCTGCCCTATCAGTCGACGGTCGAGACCGACGAATGGAGGCAGCTCAAGGACGGGTCCACCCGGATCGTGCAAACCATCTATGTCGAGCGCGAGAGCCAGAGAAAGATCGTCCTTGGCAAGGGCGGCCAGACGATCAAGGCGATCGGGGCGGAGGCGCGGCGCGAGATCGCCGACATGATCGAGGCGCCGGTGCATCTGTTCCTGTTCGTGAAGGTGCGTGAGCGCTGGGCCGACGATCCGGAGCGATACCGGGGCATGGGCCTCGAATTCCCCAAGGAATAGAAGGCTCGACTGCAACGATGGGAGGAGCGAGGAATGGCTTTCACGCTGATCAGCAACAGCTTCAAGGACGGGGATTATCTCGGAGCCGATCACGTGCTCTCGGCCGACTTCGGCTTCGGCTGCGCCGGCGGCAACAAGTCGCCGCATCTGGCGTGGTCGGGGGCGCCCGCGGCCGCCAGGAGCTTCGCCGTGACCTGCTTCGACCCGGATGCGCCGACCGGCAGCGGGTTCTGGCATTGGCTCGTGGTCAACATCCCGCCGGATGTGACCGAGCTTGCCCTCGATGCCGGCAATCCCAAGGCGCCGCGGCTGCCCGCGGGGGCGCTGCAGACGCGTACCGATTTCGGCACGCCCGGCTACGGCGGACCGTGCCCTCCGCCGGGCGACCATCCGCACCGCTATCTGTTCACCGCCTTCGCGGTCGGTGCCGATCGCTTGCCGGTTGCGGCCGACACTTCAGCGGCGGTCATAGGATTCCAGCTCAACTTCAACACGCTCGCCAAGGCGGCGATCATGGGTCTCTACAAGCGCTGACCGCATGCAATGGTCCGATGAAGGCATCGTGCTGGGCAGCAAGCGGCACGGGGAGGCCAACGCCATCCTCGAGCTGATGACCCGCGAGCACGGCCGGCATCTCGGCCTTGTGCGAGGCGGTGCGGGCGCGCGGCTGCGCCCGCTGCTGCAGCCGGGCAACCGCATCATCTCGACCTGGCGCGCGCGCCTCGACGAGCATCTCGGCCTTTATCTGGTGGACGGCCTCGACACCCGCGCCGCCTCGTTCCTGCCGGTGCCGCACGCGCTCTACGGGGTGACCCATCTCGCCGCTCTCTGCCGTCTGTTGCCCGAACGCGATCCCCACCCGCAAATCCATGCCGCCCTCGACGCGCTCCTCGACGGCCTGCTCGACCCGCGCCGGGCCCGGATCGGTATCGCCCGGTTCGAGCTGCAGCTGCTGGCCGAGCTCGGCTTCGGGCTCGATCTCACGCGATGCGCGCAGAGCGGCCGCAGGACCGATCTGGCCTATGTCTCGCCGAAGTCGGGGCGCGCGGTGTCGCGGCAGGCGGGCGAGCCCTGGCAGGACAAGCTGTTGGCGCTGCCGGAATTCCTGCTCGAAGCCTCTGTCGCCGATCCGACGCCGCAGGAGCTCGCCGCAGGTTACGCTCTCACCGGATACTTTCTGCTTCGCCACGTGCTCGAGCCGCGCGGGCTCGGCTTCGCCGATTCACGCGCGAGCTTCATTGCCGCGGTGCTGCGCCGAGAGCCTGACACGATCCCGACCGGCTGAAAGAGCGAGACGGGCCGAGCCGCTCTGGCGAACCGGCCCGTCCCCGCTGGAAGGCCTCACCACCAGCCGCAGTGCGCGCGACGGTGACCCCACCAGCAGTGGTGCCGGTGATGCCGGCGCCAGTGCCAATGCGCCGGATCGACGACGCGGCCGAGCTCGCTCGCCTGGCCGATGGCGCTGCCGCTCATCGGCGCGGCCCGGCTCGGCGGGCTGCCGAGAAGGCCGATGCCCGATGCGACGAGCGCGGCGATGAAGATTGCGCGCATGCTGATTCTCCTCACATCCTTCCTTCGAGCGCGCCGGCCGCGCGCCGCTCATGCTCTGGCGGTTGTCGAATGCCGGCATCCGGCCGCGGCGCCGCGCTGCATCCGTCCCGCGATTGGGTCGCGCCCCACGCTCGCGACGACTAGCGCCATTGCGACCAAGCTACTCCCCCGACTCCGAATGGCGCGTGTCCGCCTCGTTCATCGCTTGTTCAGTCCCGGGCTTGGCATTAACTGTTGCGCATGGGCAAGGAACTGATTCTCCCCCGAGACGGCGGGGTCGAGGAGGTTGCGCTCCAGGAGGCGCTCGAGGAGCGCTATCTGCAATACGCGCTCTCCACCATCACCGGCCGCGCGCTGCCGGATGCGCGCGACGGGCTCAAGCCCGTGCACCGGCGACTGCTGTTTGCGATGCGGCAGCTGCGCCTCGATCCGGGCGCCGCGTTCAAGAAATGCGCGCGCGTCGTCGGCGACGTCATCGGCAAGTTCCATCCGCACGGCGACCAGGCGGTCTACGATGCGCTGGTTCGGCTGGCGCAGGAATTTGCTCAGCGCTATCCGCTGGTGGACGGGCAAGGCAATTTCGGCAATGTCGACGGCGATAACCCCGCCGCCATGCGCTATACCGAGGCGCGCCTGACCGAGGTGGCGCATCTTCTCCTCGACGGCATCGACGAGAATGCCGTCGATTTCAAGCCGACCTACGACGGCTCGGAGAACGAGCCGGTGGTGCTGCCGGGTGCCTTTCCCAACCTGCTCGCCAACGGCTCGCAGGGCATCGCGGTCGGAATGGCGACCTCGATTCCTCCGCACAATGCCGCCGAGCTCTGCGACGCGGCGCTGCATCTCATCGACACCCCGAATGCGAGGAGCCGAACTCTTCTCAAATACCTGCCGGGGCCCGATTTCCCGACCGGGGGGGTGATCGTCGATCCGCCGGAGGCGATCGCGGAGGCGTATACGACCGGGCGCGGCTCGTTTCGCGTGCGTGCGCGCTGGCACAAGGAGGACACCGGCCGGGGCACCTACCTCATCGTCATCACCGAGACACCCTGGCTGGTGCAGAAGGGCCGGCTGGTCGAGCGGCTCGCCGAGCTGGTCAACGAGAAGAAGCTTCCGCTCGTGGCGGAAGCGCGCGACGAGTCGGCCGAGGACATCAGGCTCGTCATCGAGCCGCGGTCGCGCAGCGTCGACCCCGAGCTGCTGATGGAATCGCTGTTCAAGCTCACCGAGCTGGAGAGTCGCATTCCGCTCAACATGAACGTGCTGGTGAAGGGGCGCATTCCCAGGGTCGTCGGCCTCGCCGAAGCGCTCAGCGAATGGCTTGCGCACCGGCGCAACGTGCTGCTGCGGCGATCGAGGTTCCGCCTCGAGCAGATCGAGCACCGGCTCGAGGTGCTCGGCGGCTTTCTCGTCGCCTATCTCAACGTGGACAAGGTGATCAAGATCATCCGCAGCGAGGACGAGCCCAGACCCGTGCTCATGAAGACCTTCAGGCTGTCCGAGGTCCAGGCGGATGCCATCCTGAACATGCGGCTGCGCAATCTGCGCAAGCTCGAGGAGATGGAGATCAAGCGCGAGGACAAGGAGCTGCGCGCGGAGCGAAAGACGCTCAATGAGCTCATCGGCTCGGAGACGCAGCAGTGGAAACGGGTCGCCGACGAGATCAAGGAGGTGCGCGGGAAATTCGGGCCGAAGACCCCGCTGGGCAAGCGTCGCACCAGCTTCGCGCGCGCTCCCGAGCACGACGAGACGGCGATCGAGAACGCGCTGGTCGAGCGCGAGCCGGTCACCGTCGTCGTCTCGGAGAAGGGCTGGATTCGCGCATTGCGCGGCACCGTGACCGATCTCTCCGGCGTCGCGTTCAAGACCGACGACGGCCTGAAGTTCGCGTTCCCCGCCGAGACGACCTCGAAATGCCTGGTGCTTGCGAGCAACGGGCGGTTCTACACCCTCGACGTGGCCAAGCTGCCGGGTGGGCGCGGCCACGGCGAGCCGATCCGGCTGTTCATCGACCTGGAGCAGGATGCCGATCTCGTCTGTGTCTTGCGCCATCAAGGCGGGCGCAGGTTCCTGCTCGGCAGCGCGCAGGGGCGCGGCTTCGTCGTGGCTGAGGACGAATGCCTGGCCAACACGCGCAAGGGCAAGCAGGCGCTCAACGTCACCCCGCCGGATGCGGCGCGGGTCATGGCCGTGATCGAAGGGGAGCTGGTCGCCTCGATCGGCGAGAACCGGAAGATGCTGGTCTTTCCCCTCGAGCAGATCCCGGAGATGGGACGCGGGCGCGGGGTGCGGCTGCAGCGCTTCAGGGAAGGCGGGCTTTCCGACCTCACCACCTTCAAGGCGGAAGCGGGGCTTTCCTGGGTCGACGCCGCGGGCCGCGTCTTCTCGCTGACGCTGCAGGAGCTCGCGGGCTGGCGCGGCAACCGGGCGGACGCCGGCCGCCTGGCGCCGAAGGGATTCCCGCGCAGCAACACCTTTCGCCAGTCGCTGCTGAACGGCAAATCGAGGCAGGAGGCAGGATAGACGCGCCGGTCTGCGCGCATCCGCAGCAGGCAGCGGCGCGCGCCGCCGTCCTGCCGCTCAGCTCGCCACGAAGACGATCGGGCCGGGTGCCTGCTCGAGGACGACAGCCGCCGTCTCGCCGAAAAACAGCTGGTCACCGGGGCGGCGGTTCACCCCGATCACGATCAGGTCGTGCCTCTTGGCCTCGATCAGGATTGCCTGCGCCGGCGCCACGTCGGAGTGCATCGCATCGTCGGCCTGCACATCATAGTGTCGGGCGAGATCGACTATGTCCTGCATGATCGCCTGCTCCTCCCGGCGCGCGCGCCCGGCGTGACGGCCGCTGCGGCGGGTGCCGGGGGTGCCGGGGGTGCCGGCGACATAAAGGACGGTGAGCGGCGATCCGCAGGCGCGGGCAATGCTGATGGCGACTTCCGCAGCGCGGCGCGAAACCTCGGTGCCCGCGACCGGGACGAGAATCTTGGCGGGGGCGGATTGCTCGCGATGCGCCTCGCGGCCCACCACCAGGGCCAGCGGGCCCTCGAATGCTGCGGCGATGCGCGTCACCTCGCGATGAAAGCCGCCGGACTCGGAGCGGGTATTCGCGGTGCCTACCAGCAGCAAATCGTAGCCTTTCCGTGCCTCGTTCGCTATCGCCTCCCGGAGCGGCAGTTCCGGCGCGCGGACGGTGACGGAAAACGAAGGGGCCGCGTCATCGTCTCGTCCCAATCTGGCGGCGGCCCTGACCACCTCCTCGGTTCGTTGCTGCCAGGCGGCCACGGCATCTGCATCCGCCGTGTCTTCCTTGCGGTTCATCCGCAGCGGCAGCACGGTAAGGGGAAGCCCCTTGCGGGCCGCCATCATGCCGGCCAGGCTTGCAGCGAAGCGGCCGTTCGGGCTCTCATCGACTGCGAGCAGCAGCCGCTCGAGGTTGGGAACGAATGCTTCCGCCTCGATCTTCTCGCGCTCCAGCCGCGCGCGCTCGGCCCCGCTCATCGGCACCCGCGCCAGCGCCCAACGCAGCATCGGCGGCATCGCCATGGTGGTCGCGATCGCCATGGTGACGATCATGGTGAACAGGTCCTGGCTGAGCGCGCCCATCGACAGGCCGATCGTCGCGATGATCACCTCGGTCGAGCCGCGGGCGTTCATGCCGCAGGCCAGCGCCAGAGCCTCGGCCCTGGTCAGCCCGCCGACCTCGGCGCCGATGAATGCCCCGGCGAACTTGCCGAAGCTCGCAATCACAATCAGCCCGACGGTCATCAGTGCCAGGCGGGGATCGGAGAGGATCTTGAGGTCGACCGACAGGCCGGCCGCGCCGAAGAACACGGGCATGAAGAATGCCAGAATGAGCGCGCGCAACTGCGAGTCGATCTGCTTGGTGAGGATCGGCGACGCGCCGATCAGGACCCCGGCGACGAAGGCCCCGAGCACGCTGTGGACGCCGATGAGATGCGTCGCCAGCGCCATCAGTCCCATCACCACCAGGATGGTCGTGATGACGGGAAAATCGCTCTGGAAATTATCGTTGACCCAGCGGATGAGGAAGAAGATCAGCCGCCGTCCGATGGTGAGGCTCGTGGCGAGGAAGACCGCCGTCCCCAGCACGATCTTGCCGACGCTGAGCGCGTCGATGCTGCCGGCTTCGGCGAGCCCGAAGGTGATGGCGATGATGATCCAGCCGATCGAATCCTCGTAGACGGCCGAGGTGACGATGATCTGGCCGAGGTTGCGGCGCGTGAAATCCATCTCGCGCACGATCGCGCCCACGATCTTGATCGAGGAGATCGACAAGGCCGTGCCCAGAAACAGCGAGGTGATCAGGCGCTGCTCGGGATGCGGCAGCAGCGAATCCGGCAGCAGCTCGCCGAGAACCACCCCGCAGATGAACGGGACCGTGACCCCGGCCACGGCAACGCTCAGTGCGGTCTTGCCGGTCTCCCGAACCAGCTCGAGATCGGTCTCCATCCCGGTGAGCAGCAGCAGGAGCAGGATACCGACCTGGGCGATGCCGTCGAGCATCGCTTTCTGCTCCGGCGCGGCGGGAAAAAGCGCCTGCTGCAGATCGGGAAGAAGCGCCCCCAGCGCCGAAGGGCCCAGCAGGATGCCGGCCAGCAGCATTCCCGCCACCGAGGGCTGTCCCAGGCGCCGAAGGGCCTCGCCGAGCAGTCGTCCGAGCAGCATCAGCACGACGAGCTGCGTCAGTAAGATCACTTCCGAGGGGGCGCGCGCAGCCCCCTCGGCGGCGATGACGAGCGTTGAGCCGAGCAGCAGCGCAGCAATGCCGCCGGTCACGGCTACCACAGGGCGAGACACGAGATGACCCCAGGCTGCCAACCCTATGATCCCAGGCTGCCAAACCATTAACCCCAGGCTGCTCAACCCGGACTTGTCGCGGATGGTTCCGTGCGATCAGCCGCGATGATCGGCCAGCCCTTTCCTGCAAGCCCGTGCCATCCGACGGATCGGGCGCGAAGTTCGCGCTACCGGCCGGTGCCGCGCCGCAGCGCCGGCGTCGGGGCCTCGACCCGCTTCCAGCCGTCGGAGGCGAGCCGCTCCTGCGGGAGGAAGCGGCCCTTGTAGTCCATCTTGCGCGACCCCTCCACCCAGTAGCCGAGATACACGTAGGGGAGCCCCACGCGCCGGGCGCGAGCGATGTGGTCGAGGATCATGAAGGTCCCGAGCGAGCGGGCCGCCGCCTCCGAGCTGAAGAAGGAATAGACCATGGAAAGGCCATCGCTGAGGACGTCGGTCAGCGCCACGGCCAGCAGCTCCCCGCGATCCCGGCTCCTGCTTCCGCCGGCCCGGTCCCGTCGACGGTATTCGACGATCCGGGTCTCGACGTGCGAATCCTCCACCATCAAGGAGAAATCCAGAACGGTCATGTCGGCCATGCCGCCGTCACGGTGGCGCGCGTCCAGATAGGACCGGAACACGGAGTACTGTTCCGAGGTCGGCACCGCCAGACGCATGTCGCTGTTGAGATCGCGGTTGCGCTCGAGGATGCGCCGCATGCTGCGGGTAGGCACGAAATCCCTGGCCACCACGCGCACCGACACGCAGGCGCGGCAGGTCTCGCAGGCGGGACGGTAGGCGATGGATTGGCTGCGGCGGAAGCCGCCATGGGTGAGCAGGTCGTTGAGCTCGGCGGCGCGCTCGCCCACCAGATGCGTGAACACCTTGCGCTCCTCCTCCCCCGGGAGATAGGGGCAGGGAGAGGGAGCGGTCAGATAGAATTGCGGCGTGTTGCGCGAATGCTGGGTCACGACTTCTCTGGCCGGCGATCCTGCGGTTCGCCGAGCCGCTAGGATTGCCTGCGCCCGCGCTCTGCGTCAAACCGTTGTTGTGCGCCCGCTCGCGCCCTAGCGCGGCCAGCCGCCGCGGCGCAGGGCATCCCCGCGCAGGCGGTTGTTGATCACCACCGTGCCGACCAGCAGGTCGTGCAGGAGGCGGCGGCGACTGCTGAAGAAGGCAACCAGCAGGATCAGCGGCGTCAGCCAGGAGACCGTCAGCCAGAAAAGGATTCCATGCACCGCTCCGAGCACGAAATAGGCCGGTGCCCCGTACCAGGTGCGCAGCTCGATATCCATGACCCGCATGCCGATCGTGGCCGACGCCGCGCCGCCGAAGGTCAAGCCGTAGTAGCAAATTCCCCAGATGATCACCGCCGGCGGCAAGATCCAGAACAGCAGCCATCCGAAGCCGAGCGTCACCAGGCCGAAAATTGCGATGAACAGGCCGGCGAGCAGCACCGGGACTACCAGGATGACGAGGTCGACGAGAAAGGCGATGCAGCGGCGCGCCAGCACGCCCTCGAAGAGCTCCGGCGCGGCCACTGGATCATAGGCATGGGGCTTGAGCTCGATCGATACGCCGGCTTTTCTCGGTTCGTTGTCGGGCATGGCCGGTTCCTCGGACTGGTCGCGGTGCGGTATCCTTGCCATGCAAGGAATCCGGCGGCAATGGAGTGTCGATGGCCCGGCCGCACGAAGGCGCTGCAACGACGGCTCGAGCCGAGCCCGGGCGGGGAGCCCGGGCTCGCCGGCTCGCATCCGGCCGGAGCCCGGGCATGAGCATCACCATTGCCGATGTGCAGGCGGCGCGCCGGACCATCGCCGGTCGGGTATTGCGCACGCCGATGCTGCCGGCGCCCAAGCTTTCCGCGCTCACCGGCGCGGAAGTGCACGTCAAGTACGAGAACTTGCAGGTCACCAACTCGTTCAAGGAGCGCGGCGCGCTCAACAAGCTCGCGTCACTCGACCCTGCCGCGCGCGGCCGCGGGGTCATCGCCATGTCGGCGGGCAACCATGCCCAGGCCGTTGCCTATCACGCACGGCGGCTCGGCATCCCGGCCACCATCGTCATGCCGGTGACGACTCCGTTCGTCAAGATCGAGGCGACCGAGGCCTATGCGGCGGAGGTCGTGCTGCACGGCGAAAGCATCGCCGACGCGCAGCTGCGGGCGCAGGAGCTGGCGCGCCAACGCGCGCTCACCTGGGTGCATCCCTACGACGACCCGCTGGTTATTGCCGGGCAGGGTACCATCGCACTCGAAATGCTTGAGGAAGTGCCCGACCTCGACGTGCTGGTGATCCCGATCGGCGGGGGCGGGCTGATCGCCGGCAACGCGGTGGCAGCGCGCGCGCTCAATCCGGCCATCGAGCTGATCGGAGCCGAGGCCGCGCTGTACCCCTCGTTCTGGAACGCGCTCACGGGCGAGCAGCGACCGCTCGGCGGTCCGACGCTCGCCGAAGGAATCGCGGTCAAGAACGTGGGCACGCTGGCGCTGCCGATCGTCCGCGAACTGGTCGCCGAGATCGTGCTGGTGGACGAGGTCCACCTGGAGCGGGCGGTGAACAGCTATCTCACGCTGCAAAAGACCATGGCGGAAGGGGCAGGCGCTGCCGGGCTCGCTGCCATGCTGGTCAAGCCCGACAGGTTTCGCGGCCGCAGGGTCGGGCTCGTTCTGTGCGGCGGCAACATCGATCCGCGGATTCTCGCCTCCGTGATGGTGCGGGAGCTCGAGCGCGAGCACCGCATCGTCTCGTTCCGCCTGACCATTCCCGATCGCCCGGGCGTGCTCGGCCAGATCGCCACCAGGCTGGGCCAGCTCGGCGCGAATATTCTCGAGGTCGATCATCGGCGGCTTTTCCTCGACGTCCCGGCCAAGGGTGCCAAGCTCGACGTGACGGTGGAGACGCGCGGCGAGATGCACGGGCAGGCCATCTTCGCGGCGCTTCGGGCGGAAGGCTATCAGCCGATCTGGATCGAGCCTGGCGCCGCCATGGAGTGATGCCGCGCGGCAGGAGCGCTGCCGGACCGGTTCGCACACCGCTCGGCTTTGTCTTTCCCGAGCCGCACCGGATTGGACAGCGCAGGCGATTTTGCCTCACCTTACCGCAGGGCATCTCCCCTGCGGGCGAATCAGCCGGGCGAGGTATTGGGCTTGCGCGAGAAGGAGCTTCGCATCGCTCTGGTTTGCTTCGGCGGCGTTTCGCTCGCCATCTACATGCACGGCATCAGCAAGGAAATTCTCAAGCTGGTTCGCGCCTCGAGTGCGCTGCATCGTATTTCCGACCGGGCCCGGCGGCGGCAGGCCGTTTTCTTCGACGGCGTCGATCGCGCCGATCCGGAATACGACACCGAGGAGATCTATTTCGAGCTGCTGAGGGACATAGGCCGCACTGTCGAGCTGCGGGTGGTGGTCGACATCATCGCCGGCGCATCCGCGGGAGGCATCAACGGCACCATGCTGGCCCGCGCCTTGAGCCACGATCTGCCGGTCAGGGCACTGCGCAAGCTCTGGCTGGAGAACGCCGACGTCGGGGTTCTGCTCTCGGCGGATGCACGCGCCGGAACCTGGAGCAAGTGGTTCCTCAAGCCGTTCATCTGGGCGGCGGCCGCCACCGGCGCCATGCGCTCGATCAGGGACATGGAAGTGCGGCAGAAGCTGTCGCTGTTCGTGCGCTCGCGCTGGTTCAGGCCGCCGCTCGACGGCCACGTGATGTCCGGCCTGATGTACGACGCCGTCACCGCGATGGGCGAGCACAGCCCCTCCAAGGCATCGCTCCTGCCCTCCGGTCACGATCTGGATCTGTTCGTCACCTTGACTGATTTCCACGGCTACCAGCAGCTCGTGCAAATCCACGATCCACCGCTCATTCACGAGCGGGACCACCACCACGTCCTCCGCTTCACCTATCACCGGCGTTCGACCGGCGAGGTGGAGAGCGATTTCGAGCTGGAGAACGCGCCGAGCCTCGCATTTGCCGCGCGGGC
>DASXAP010000187.1:0-14675 GCA_036406655.1 Xanthobacteraceae bacterium
CGGCTTTCACGGCAGCAGCAAAATCCCGGTTTTGGCGCTGAAACTCCGGAGTCTCGTGGGTGCCGTAAGTCACGATGATCGGCGCGCGCAGCAGGTCGAGGTGGCGCTGCGAACTCATGGCCTGTTCCATCTCGTCGGTGAATTTGACATAGGCGCTGCGCTTCGAGAGGCGGACCGGCTTCATGTCATACATGCCGCTCATGCACAGCCCGCCCTTGACCGCGTCCGGCGGCAAGCCGAAATCGCGCTGCCAATCGGTCACCAGGGCGACGCCGCAAAGATGTCCTCCCGAGGAATGACCGCCGATATAGAGGCGGTCACGATCACCGTCGAATTTATCGGCATTCTTATATACCCAGGCGATAGCGAATCGCACCTGCTCGGCCATCGGGCGCAGATCGCCGCCCGCCTCCTTGATATTGATGAAGTCGAGCGCGATATAGTGCGCCCCAGCATTGACAATCATCTCGGCTGGAAATGCGTAATTCTTGGCCTCGCCGCCGAGCCAAGCGCCGCCGTGGATAAACACGAAGATCGGTGCTTTCGCGCGCTTGGTCCGATAGATATCGAGCTTCTCGGTGGCGGTCGCGCCATAGGATTCGCGCAGCGGCTGCCCAATGCGCATGCGCACGGCCTCGCTGGTCGAGGCCAATCCCTGAATGATCTCCAGCCGTAGGGGGGCATAGAACGCCTGGTCGTAAGCCGCGTCGAGTTCCACCTGATCCATATCCATCCAAACGATCGGGCCTTTGGCATGAGAGGGTGGTCCAATCCGGCACTCCTCTGCAAATGCGGGTGCTGCAACCATCGCAGCCGCCCCACCAAGCGCCGCGCGCCGAGTTATTTCCTTTCGAGGTGCAGCGATAGTAATCGGCATGGTCTCTCTCCTGCCTGCGCTGAATGCCACAGGACGTGGTTATATTCACAATAGCAAAGGCCCGCCGCCCTGCATATGACCCCAATGGGTCATCAACGGCGGAGCCGCTCGCGTGCCGCTTATGACCGCATCTCCTCGAAAGCGGCCTCACCTACTACTGCCTGCTCCGTCGAGCACCTGCTCGCACCGCCGCTTGAAGGGCGTTCCAGAACACGTCCGGGATGATCGCCCTTACGACCTCATCCGCGAACACGAGGCCCTCGGCATCGCGCTCCGCGCGGGGATCTCGCCCATCTAAATGGACGTACGTATCGAAGGCCGTGCGGCGAAGCGCCCAACAGCTCTTGACGTAGCGTAGTGAGTTCGGGTGCGGGTTCAGTGTCCATTGCGGTCCTCAGCATGGGTAGATGGCCGTTGCGCGCTGTCGCGGTCGGGGATACGCAGCCTCAGCCTTCGCGGCAGCGACCTCTTCGTCTGTGTGAAGCAATCCGACGTTCCGCATGTGAGAAAGGGCCATCGAGCAACTGTCGGTCAAATCATCCCGGCGCCCCAAAGGGAACATGGCCGCCTCGTCGATCATCAGGTTCGCCCAGTCCCGGTTCGGTGCCCAGATGAGGCCCTGGGCGAACAGCGGCTGCACCGCGAGCGCACGGGAGACCTTGTCGCCGCGCACGGGACAGACCCGCACCATCCAGCCCTCGCGACCGTGGAGCCGTCGCAGCTCGTCGGCTGCGGTGAGCCCGCTGGCCTTGCCCTCGATCAGCAGATGATCGACCCGAAACCGCCGGCAGGTATGAGCGACCCATTGCACCAGCCCCCACTGATCGGATGTCCGCACTCGGTATTGCTCGTCCCGCTCGTTCGGAAGGCGCGGAGGCGGATCGCCGTGCATCTGCAGATGCTTGCGCCAGGCGTGCAGCAACATGACCGACACTCGGTCTTCCTCCCGAGTGCGGAAGATGCCCCAGACCGTGAGTGCTGACGGATCGTTCTGCTCGTTTTTCGTGAACGCGCTGTCGAGCGAGGCGATGACTGGCCCGTCCAGCACGGGGAATTTCGCATCCGGCGGGTCCCAGAGCTGCCACCACTCGCGCCGGAGGATTCCGCCTGATCGCGGCTGCGGCGACTGCTGCAGGCGACCGGAGGCCATATAAGGGCCAAGGCCCGCCTTGATGGCAGCGACCTCCTGCCGGCCGGAACCGCTCCGGCCACATCAGCGCCCCATCACGCTGGTCGAGCGCATTCCCGGTGAGCCGATCGCCATCTTGGTTGAGCCCGCGAGGATCGCGCCAGCCAAGCGACGTAACGCAGGTGCGACGGATATCGAACTCCATCGGGACCATGAAGTGGTCCCAGTCCTCATCCCCCGAAAGAATCCTGCCCGATACGTCATCCTCGTGTAACCGCTGCATCACCACGATAATGGCCGCCTCGCGGGGATTGTTGAGGCGCGTTGTCGATAACTCTGACCACCAGTTGAGGACGTGTTGGCGTTCTGCGTCCGACTCAACCGATTCCGTGTTGTGCGGATCATCGACCAGGAGCAGATCGCCGCCCAGGCCCAGCAGTGAGCCGCCGACAGAAGTCGCCAGGCGCGAGCCGCCGGCGCTGTTGTCGAATTGAACCTTCGTGTTCTGGTCCTGCCGCAGCGTGAACCGCCTGCCCCAACGCGCCTGATACCAGGGCGACAGGATCAGCCGCCGGGTCATATTGGAGTTCATCAGCGACAACGTGTGAGAGTAGCTGCCGCACAGGAACCGCACGCCCGCGCCACTGAGCAAGCTGCGTTGTCGCCGAGCCCAGGTCCATGCCGGATAGCAGACGGACGAGACCAGCGTCTTGCCGCAGCGAGGCGGGAAGTTCACCAACAGGCGCCTGATCTGCCCATCTGTGACGGCCTGCAGGTGCTCGCAGAGGCCCTCGATAGCCCAGTGTGGCTGATATTCCGAGGTATCGATCGACGGCCATGCCGCCTCGACGAAGTCCGCGAGGCTTCCCTCGAGCCGCCGCGTCTCGTCCTCTATCGCGGGCGGCAGCGGGGCGGGCTTGATGATCTCGGCGAGAGATTCAATGCGCTCGCTGAGCTTCGCAATCGTGGCCCGCGATGCCATTGATGTCGCTTCTTTGGGCGACCTCGCCCTGCAAATCGTCCAGACGCTCTTGCAGCCTTTGCAGTGTCGCCGTCTCCAGGCACGTCCGCATGATGCCGAGGCCGTTGCAGAGGCGGGCGCCCTTCTGGCTGTCGATCTCGTCGGCCGCCATCGCGCGAATTACCTTGCCCAGCGCCTTTATGACCTGGTTCAGGCTGCCGAGGTGGCCTAGCTCGAATTTCTTCGGGGGCTGAGTGTCTTGCCCGGAATCTTTGCTCACTTTTATGCATCCTTGCTCGTGTGCTACGAATGGCCATCCCAATTGAGAACAGGGCGCGACGCCCCGCATTAAGGGATGGCCAAAACCGGAACGATACTCATCATCCGCGAGGATGATGGTGCTCTACTTCGGGGAGATACGATCGAATACGAAGGCAAGCTCTGGCTCGTGCCAGAGTGGCTCGCAGGGCCAACCAAAGGAACCGAGTGCCAGCGAGAATAATATGCTTGGACGGCTTTGCAGTAACCAAGGCGGAACCGGAATATGCGATTGATCTGGCGTTATCGCAGCCACTGTCAAAAGCGTTCCTTGAGGGCCGCGTATCAATGCCAGGGGTTTCTGTTTTAGAGCGGCCCGACATACACCGGCGCGTCGAAACAGATTACCTTGAGCCGAAGAAGTGACTCGGTCGGCATCGGGCATTTTCATGATTGCTCGCGACGGCCTGTGTCAGCTCCGCGCCGTGCCACGTCTTGCAAGCAAGCCCGCCGAGCCACATCGGAGCGGCTGATCCCCTCTGCCGCTGCAACCGAGTCCACCTTGGCCATCAGGTCGGCCGAGGCGCGGAAGGCAATCACGCTGCCGGTGGCCTCTGCCGTGTCATTGGCTGTCATCGTTTGTCCTGCGCAAGTGTAGCGTAAGCTACAAAGTGTATATCACGAAAACATTTAACGTGTCAAGAACATATCAGGAACAATGTTCAGGGGCTTGCCGAGGTCCACCGCATCGATGAGGTCAAAAGCACCCGCGACAAGGCTGCTGCGATGCAGCCCCCGCCGTGCCAGGAGGGAACAAACGCCGATCATTTTCCACGTCAGCTCCACGTCTGGCCGTTCCGGTCGGTGCCGGTCGTTTCCGTTCTGTGCCGAATGCTGCTTGATAAATGCTTGAAAAATGGTGGGCGCTGCAGGGATTGAACCTGCGACCTCTCCCGTGTGAAGGGAACGCTCTCCCGCTGAGCTAAGCGCCCGCACCGGAGGCAGGATTCAAGGAGGCGGGGCCCCAAGTCAAGCGCGCAAGCCGAGTGTCCCGACGGTGCCGGTTGCGCCCTTCTCGTCGTGCGGCGCCACTCCCGCGCCCCGCGCTGCCCGACTACGCGCCGCTCGTCGGCAATGCGCGCGCGGCGCGGCTCTGCAGCGCGCGAATGCGGTCGGCGAGGGTGCGTCTCGTCTCGCCGCCGGCGGGGGCGATCGGGGGGGCGTCGCTGCCGTTCGCACCATTCCGGGCGTGCACCGCCGCGGAGGGGGCGTCGCTGCCGAGGATGGCGTTGATCGGCGACGCGGCGCCCTCGAGGGTCGCGGTCAGCCGCGCCACCTCGGCGGCCACGTCGTTGATGCGTTCGCGCAGGACCGCGTTCTCCATCTGCTCGTTCGAGGAGGCGCTGTCCGCCTCCCGCTTGATCGCGCCGATCTCGCGCTCGAGCTTCGCCCCCTCCTCGCGGGCCTGCCGGAGCTGCTCCTCCACGCGCGTCCTCTCGGCCTTGACCGCCTCGATCGCCAGTCGATGCCGATTTTCCGCATCGGCCAGCGCGGCGCGGACCTCGGCCCCGGTCTTTTGCGCGGCCGCCGCCTCGTCGCGCAGCCGGCCGGCCGCCGAGTCGCGGTCCGCCAGCAGGCGCGCCTGCTCCTCGATCCGGCCGTTGAGCTCCTGCAGCCTGCGTCCGAGCACGTCGCGGTCGGTCGTTTGCACGATGAGCTGCCGCTCGAGCTCGCCGAGCCGAGTGCCGAGCTGTTCGGACTTGCCGCGCTCCTCGGCGAGCTGGGCACCGAGTGCCTTGCTCTCGGCGGCCTTGTGGCCGAGCTTGCTCTGCAGATCCTTGATCTCCTGATCGGAGCTTTCGATCTGCCCCTTGAACGCCTCGATCTGCGCCTGCAACGCCATCAGCTCGACCCGCTGGCTGTCGACCGTGACCGAGCGGTCGTTGAGACCGGCGTTCGTGTCGGCGAGCTGCGCCTCGGTGGCGGCGAGGTTGCGCTCGTTCTCCTCGAATTGCGACATCCTGCCGGCGAGCTCGCTGCGGTGCGCTTCGAGATCGTCGACGAGCTGCTTCTCCCTGGCCTCGAGCGCGAACAAGGCGGCCGACTTCTCGCCGAGCTCGAGCTTCAGGCGGCCGATGGCTTCGCTCTTTCGCCCGATCTCGGTGAGCTGGTTCGTCACCTTCGCCTTGAGCTGCTCGACGGTTATCTCCAGCCGCCGCATCGACATGGCGAAGCCGGCGCGCAACTGGTCCTTCTCCGCCTGGATCTCGGCCATGGACAGCGGGGTGAGCGCTTCCAGGCGCCGCATGGTGAGGCGCACCGCCCGCGCATGCACCAGCGGGATCACGCCGATGACCAGGAGGCCGGCGACGAGGAACCCGATCCCGATATACATGATCGGCTCGATCATGAGCTACGTCTCCTGACCCCCGGCACGCAGTCCTTCACCAGAATGCCACGGCCGTACCCCCGCTTCCAGCGCAGCCGGAGATATGACGGGTCAAAACGGATTCCAGGTCGCCGTCGGGGTGAACTTGAGGTAGCCGACATTGGCCCCCAGCCGCACCCCGATCCCGGTGCGGATCGGCACCACGACGACGCTGTTGAAGGTGAGCGCGGTCATGCCCAAGCCGCCGACGAAGTAAGCCGAGCCGTCGATCCCGGCGAACCGCTGATAGATCGCATCCGTGCTGGGCAGGCTGTAGACCAGCATCATGGTGCGCGCGCCCTCGCCGCCGAAATCGAAACCGAGCGACGGCCCCTGCCAGAACACCTTCAGATCGCCGGCGTTCTTGGTGTAGAGGATGCCCTCCCCGTAGCGCAGCCCCACGGCGACCGCGCCGCCCGCCTCCTGCCCCAGGATATAGCCGTTGGGCAGTCCCCACTGGCTTGCCGCCCTCTCGACGATCTGCGCAAGCCCCCTCGCGACGCTGCCGAAGAAACGGTGGCCGGCGTCGATCACCTCGTTCGAGGAATATTGCCCGTGCGGCGGATCATAGGCTTGGGCTCTGACCGGCGCGGAGGTGCCTGCCAGGCCGGCGGCGACGAGAGCGACAGCGACGGTCCCCATCACGACGCGCATCGAATGCTCCATGAAAATGAGCGAATCAGCTCTGCTCGACCCTTCGCCTACGCCGATACGTTAGCTTTGCGGCCAAACCGCAACCCAAACGCCGCATGCGCGGCAATACTATGACCGATCGGAGGAGAGGGGACCGACGACGGAGGACGGATCGAGACAGATGACAGAGGGCGGACCACTGAGGACGAATCCAGCCGACACCACGGGAGTCAGCCTTCATCGCCCGTGTGTTCCTCTGTCCCCCGCCCTCTGTCCTCCGCCCTCTATCATCTGTCGTCTGTCCCCCCAGGCCACGAATTCGGGGACGCGAAAGCCGGCGTCGACGGCGCCGTATCTGAGCGCATCGCCGCGCGGGGTGGTGACCGCTCCCCCGGCCGCGGCAACGATCGCGTGACCGGCGGCGATGTCCCACTCGCAGGTCGTTGCCAGCCGCGGGTAGAGGTCGACGGCGCCCTCGGCCACCTGGCAGAATTTCACGGCCGAGCCGCAGGCCCGCCGTTCGGCCACGGGCAATCGCGCCAGAAATGCCTCGGTGCGGGGGTCGAGGTGGGAGCGGCTCACCGCCACCACGAGCCTCGAGCGGGGACAAGGCCGGGTCCGGATCGCGGTGTGATGGCGGCCAGCCGAGGCGTCGGCGCCCGGCGCAAGCTCTAGCCGCTCGGCGCCGATACCCTCGATCCCGCGCCAGATCAGGGCTTGCGCCGGGGCGGCCACGATCCCGAGCCGCGGCACGCCGCCCCGTACCAGCGCCACGTTGACGGTGAACTCGTCCCGCCCGGCGACGAGCTCGCGGGTGCCGTCGAGGGGATCGACCAGGAGAAAGCTGTCGGCGAGCGGGGCCGGGGTGGCGCGCTCGACTGCCTCCTCGGAGACCACGGGGACATCGGGAAGGAGACGGGCGAGGCCGGCCAGGAGCACCGTCTCGGCGGCGCGATCGGCGGCGGTGACCGGGGAAAGATCGGACTTGGTCTCGATCTCGAGCGCGCGCGAGCGTGCCGCGAGAATTGCCGCCGCCGCGGCCGAGACCACGCTCGTGAGCGAATCGACGAGGGCAGCCGAGCCCGCGAAGTCGACGCGCGACGCCACGATGGGAGATCCCTTCCGGTTCGGCGCGGCGGGTCCGGTCCGGCCAAGCCGCGCGACCGGGGTGTATCACACCGCCGCCGCCACCTTTCTCTTGCAGCAGCAATTTCAGTGACTTGGCCCACCGCGCCCGGCCATGGTGCGGTGGGGATTACCCCTCAGCTATCGCGCGCTGTGGCGCGCGAGCTCGGCGTCCCTCAGACCCCAGTCCTGCCTCAATTCCAACAGGGCCAGCACGACGACGGCGACGCCGAGGCCGTAGTGCCAGTACCGCAATGCACCGGCATTTGCATAGTCAAAAATGAATGGGGACGCGATGAGCCACAGGCCACATAGCGTTTCGACGCTCTCTTCCCAGCGACGCAAGTCCAGGAACTCGGATGCGCCGAGCGCCAACACAAGGATGCCTACGATGACGGCATTGGTTGCGACGGCTTGGCTATTCCCGACGTCACCGACAATCCACGACGTCAGGACGATCAGAGCACCCAGGACCATGCTGAGACAGTCTTCCCAGATGTAATGGACGTTGAAGAGACGAATGCCCGCCATGATACCCTCCGGATTGCTCCGGACGGGGGTGGCGCGCGTCTAACAGGGCGGAAGTCACGCCACCCCATCGTCCTGAATATGGCATTGCAGATTACGACTAATGGCCTATCGGCTTTTGATCTATGTCAAAGCGCGCGGATTCGATTCCTGAACCGACGCCGCAGGAGGAGCAACGACGGCGAGTGACGCTCGAGTAGCCGACAAGCTCCTCGCCGAGATCGACCGGCGGGCCCGAGGGCCGAGCGCGGGCTTTTCCGGACCCGAGCCTGCATCAACGGGCACCGCTCGGCATTGGACCAAAAGAGCGCCAGCGGTAATCCGCCAAAATTCGCACACAAACCCGCTGGACACAGCTAGGCCCTGATGCGTGGCGCGTGGTATCACCTCGGCCGCGCCTATCTCTGAGTCGCGCTTGTGCCCGCCGTTGCGCTTCCCCCGCAGCCACCTGGAGACATCCTGATGGCCACAGCCGTTGCCCTCGATGCCCTCGATCTCGCCGCGCTGCTCTGCTCGCGCGTCTGCCACGATCTGATCAGTCCCACCGGGGCGATCGTGAATGGGCTGGAAGTGCTCGAGGAGCCCGAGAGCGACGAGGAAACCAGGAGCTTCGCGCTCGACCTGATCAAGAAGAGCGCCAGAACCGCGTCGGCGCGCCTGCAATTCTGCCGGCTCGCCTTCGGAGCCGCCGGGTCGACCGGGGCGAGGATCGATCTCGGCGACGCGCAGTCGATGGCGCGTGCGTTCCTGGAGGATGGCAAGACCAGGCTGGTCTGGAACCTGCCATCGGCGCTGCTGCCGAAAAATCGCGTCAAGCTCCTGCTGAACCTCCTGATCGTCGCCGGACAGGCAATCCCGCGCGGCGGCACGCTGACGGTCGAGCCGGTGGGCGAAGGAGAGAGCATGGGCTTCCGCATCGCCGCCGCCGGCCTCAACGCCCGGATTCCCCAGGCAGTGCCGCCGCTGCTCGAAGGCGCATCGGAGACCGGAACGATCGATGCGCATGCAATCCAGCCGTTCTATGCGGGGCTGCTTGCGCGCGCCTGCGGGCTGAAGGTGGAGCTGATCGCCGAGGGCGATGCGATCATCGTCGCCACCCGGGAGACGGCGGACGCGATGGCTGTTTGATCGCTAACGAGCGGTTAACCAGGCGTGCCCGATTGCGGGCAACCAAAATTCAACCGTTTGGCAACAAGCTGGATGGCTGCAAGCAGCCGTCGCTCGGCCCCCGGCGGGGCGCCGGGGAGCGCGGCTGCGCGTGCTGCGTCAACGTGATTCGCGTTCATGGACGAGCTGCTGCGGGAGTTCCTGACCGAGACCGGTGAAACCCTCGATCTGGTCGATGTGGAGCTCGTGCGCTTCGAGCAGGAACCGAACAATACCGGGATTCTCGACAACATCTTCCGGCTCGTGCACACCATCAAGGGCACGTGCGGCTTTCTCGGGCTGCCGCGCCTCGAGGCGCTGACGCATGCGGCCGAAGCGCTGATGGGACATTTCCGCGGCGGCAGGCCGGTCACCGGCGAAGCCGTCACGCTCGTGCTCGCAACGATCGACCGCATCAAGGCTCTGCTCGAGGAGCTGGAGCTCAGGCAGGCGGAGCCGGAAGGCAACGATCAGGATATCATCGCCGAGCTCCAGCGGATGGCCGCCGTGGTCGCGCTCGGCCCCGCCGGCGAGAGCCGTGTCGCGGCGGCGGCCACCCCCGCCGCAGCCGACAAGCCCGCACCGCGGCAGGACAGCGGCCGCATCGCCAGCCATTCGATCCGCGTGCATGTCGACACCCTCGAGCACCTGATGACCATGGTCTCGGAGCTGGTGCTGACGCGCAACGAGCTCATCGAGATCGTCCGCCGCCACGCCGATTCCGAGTTCAAGGCGCCGCTGCAAAGGCTGTCGAACGTCACCGTCGAGCTGCAGGAAGGGATCCTGAAGACCCGGATGCAGCCGATCGGCAATGCCTGGCAGAAGCTTCCGCGCGTCGTGCGCGACCTGTCGGCCGAGCTCGGCAAGCCGATCGACCTCGAGATGCAGGGGGCTGCCACCGAGCTCGACCGCCAGGTGCTTGATCTCATCAAGGACCCCTTGACGCACATGGTGCGCAATTCCGCCGACCACGGCATCGAGATGCCGGCGGAGCGGGTCGCCGCCGGCAAGCCGGAGCGCGGCGTGATACGCCTGTCGGCGTGCCACGAAGGCGGCCACATCACCATCGAGGTGGCCGACGACGGGCGCGGCCTGGACAGGGAGCGGATCAGGAGCAAGGCCATCGCGCTCGGGCTCATCGCGGAGGCCGAGATCGAGAAGCTCAGCGAGGCGCAGCTGCAACGATTGATATTCGCGCCGGGCTTCTCCACCGCCGAGAGCGTCACCAGCGTCTCCGGGCGCGGCGTCGGCATGGACGTGGTGCGCGCCAATATCGACCGGATCGGCGGCACGATCGACGTCAAATCGCTGCCGGGCCTCGGCACGAGCTTCAGCATCAAGATCCCGCTGACGCTGGCCATCGTCTCGGCGCTGATCGTCGAAGCGGCCGGCCACCGCCTCGCGATACCGCAGCTGGCGGTGATCGAGCTCGTGCGCGCGCGCGACGGCTCGGAGCACCGCATCGAGGTGATCAGGAACGCTCCGCTGCTGCGCCTGCGCAACCGGCTGCTGCCGCTGGTCCACCTGCGCGGCCTGCTCGGCATCGGCGATCCGGGCGAGGCGGCAACGGCGGCCGGCTTCGTCGTGGTCACCCAGGTCGGCACGCAGACGTTCGGCATCGTCGTCGACCGGGTCTTTCACACCGAGGAGATCGTGGTCAAGCCCATGGCGAGCCGGCTTCGGCAGATCGCGATGTTCTCGGGCACGACGATATTGGGGGACGGCTCCGTCATCCTGATCCTCGACCCCAACGGCATCGTGCAAGCGGTGGGGACGGCGGACGGCTCGCGGCGTTCCGGCGAGGAGGAGCGCCCGGTCGAGCGTATCGAGGAGCCGGCAAGCGAGCCCTTGCTGATCTTCCGCGCCGGCTCGCCCACTCCCAAGGCGGTCCCGCTGTCGCTGGTGACCAGGCTCGAAGAGATCGACGCAGTGACCATCGAGATGGCGAGCGGTCGGCCTCTGGTGCAGTACCGGGGCCAGCTCATGCCGCTCGTGCCGGCGGGAGAGGCGGTGCAGATCAAGGCGACCGGCACCCAGCCGCTGCTCGTCTTCTCCGACGACCGCCGCGCGATCGGCCTGCTCGTCGACGAGATCATCGACATCGTCGACGAGCGCCTGGAGATAGAGCTTGCGACATCCCGCCCCGGGCTGATCGGCTCCGCCGTCATCAAGGGCCAGGCGACCGAGATCATCGATCTCACGCATTATCTCCCCCTGGCATTCGAGGACTGGCGCGGCTGGAAGGAAGGAGCCGAGCATCAGGGGCCGCGGAGCGTGCTGCTGGTCGACGATACGGCGTTCTTCCGCGACCTGCTGGGCCCAGTGCTCAGGGCCGCGGGCTACGCCGTCACAGCCGCCGATTCGGCGCAGCGGGCATTGACGCTGCTCGAAGCCGGTCGCCGCTTCGATGCCGTCGTGACCGATCTCGACATGCCGGGGATGGACGGCTTCGAGCTCGCTGCGGCGCTGCGAGGCAACCCCGAGACCGCGGGGCTGCCCGTCATCGGGCTCGCCTCGCTCATCTCTCCCGAGGCGATCGAGCGCGGCAAGCGGGCGGGCCTGCACGATTGCCTCGCCAAGCTCGACCGGGCGGCGCTCGTCGCCGCGCTGAGGGAGCAGACAGTCGCGATCGGCGAGGCAGCGTGACAAAGCGTCCGATGCAGGAAGCCATGGTCGAATACGTCACCGCAACGATCGGCGGGCAGCCGTTCGGGTTGCCGATCTCGCGGGTGCAGGACGTGTTCGTGCCGGAACGGCTGACGGTCGTTCCGCTCGCCCCGCCGGAGATTGCCGGCCTGATCAACCTGCGCGGAAGGATCGTCACGATCATCGACATGGGCCGGCGGCTTGATTTCCCGGTGGCGCAGGGCAAGCGCGGGCAGATGGCGGTCGGGATCGAGCATCGGGGCGAATCCTACGGCCTCCTGATCGACGCCGTCGGCGAGGTGATCAGGCTGCCGGCCGCCGGCCGCGAGGAAAACCCGGTCAATCTCGATCACCGTCTCGCCCGGGTGTCGGCGGGCGTGCATCGGCTCGACGGAAGGCTGCTGCTGGTCCTCGACGTCGACCGCGTGCTCGACCCGGGAGCGGCTGCCCGGGCGACGTAGCAGGCCTCGGCGGCTCCCCCTTCGCTGCTCCGCCACCTGAGCAGCCGGCCGTGACTGCGCCGGCCGACCGGGACACCCGAGCAGCCCCCGCGGTCATGGCCGGCCTCGTGCCGGCCATCCCGATCCTGAATCGGGATCGCCGGGACAAGAGCCCGGCGGATGACCGCACACGTGGAAAGGGAAAATGAACCGGCGACGGGTATCGTCCGCAGCAGACGCAAAGCGAGGTTGGCCATGAAGAGTTGCCTGGTCGTTGACGATTCCAGCGTGATCCGCAAGGTCGCGCGGCGAATCCTCGAAGGTCTCGAGTTCAAGATCGTCGAAGCCGAGGACGGCGCGCAGGCTCTCGAGGCCTGCCGCAGCCAGATGCCGGACGCCGTGCTGCTCGACTGGAACATGCCGAGGATGGACGGCTACGAGTTCCTGCGCGTGCTGCGGCGGCTGCCCGACGGCGACCGCCCCAAGGTGGTCTTCTGCACCACCGAGAACGATGTCGCCCACATCGCGCGGGCGCTGCATGCGGGGGCCAACGAGTACATCATGAAGCCGTTCGACAAGGAGATCGTCGAAGCGAAATTCCAGGAGGTCGGGCTGATCTGATCGACGAGGTCCGGCGCCCTCCCCCGCGCTGCCGACGAGCAGCCCATGCGCATTGCCGCAGCCGCCAGCCCCGCCCTGCGCGAGCCGATCCGCGTGATGGTGGTCGACGACGCGGTCGTCGCCCGCGGCATGATCTCGCGCTGGATCGAGGCCGAGGCCGACATGCAGGTGGTCGCCTCCCTCGGCAGCGGCCGCGACGCGATCGCACAGGTCGAGCGGCGCAACCCGGACGTGGTCATCCTCGACGTGACCATGCCGGACATCGACGGCATTCTCGTCCTGCCCCGGCTGCTCGAGAAGAAGCGCGACCTGGTGGTCATCATGGCTTCGGCGCTGACGCGCCGCAACGCCGAGATCAGCCTGCGGGCGCTGTCGCTCGGTGCCGCCGACTACCTCCCCAAGCCGGAAACCAGCCGTGACTTCGCGAGCTCGATCTCGTTCCGCCGTGAGCTGGTGGACAAGATCCGCGCGCTCGGGTCACACCGCAAGCGCTGCGCCAGCGCCGCTCGCATCGGCCTCCTCGATGCCGCGGCCTCGCCGTGCGGGCATCAGTCGGATCGGGGTCCGCTCTCGCTGCCCGAGCTCGCCGCGAGCGATCCCCCGCGCCCGGCGTACCGGCTGCGGCCGTTTCCGCCGCGCTCGCCGCGGGTGCTGCTGATCGGCTCCTCGACCGGCGGGCCGCAGGCGCTCAACGTGCTGCTCGCGGCAATCGGCCCGGTCATCGACCGCGCTCCGGTGCTGATCGCCCAGCACATGCCGCCGACCTTCACGACGATCCTCGCCGAGCACCTGGCTCGCTCGAGCAGGCGCCCCGCCCGCGAGGCCGTCGACGGTGAGCCGCTGCGCGGCGGCCGCATCTATCTCGCCCCCGGCGGCCGGCACATGCGCATCGCCCTGCGCGAGAGCAAGCCCGGGATCCTGCTCGATGACGGCGCGCCGGTGAACTTCTGCAAGCCGGCGGTCGATCCTCTGTTCTGCACAGCTGCGGCGATCTGCGGCGCCTCGGTGCTGGCGCTCGTTCTCACCGGCATGGGCCAGGACGGCAGCCGCGGCGCCGCCGCGGTGGTGGCGGCGGGCGGGGCGGTGCTGGTGCAGGACGAGGGCTCGAGCGTGGTCTGGGGAATGCCGGGCTCGATCGCGCAGGCCGGCCTTGCATCCGCCGTGCTCCCGCTCGCGGCGATCGGGCCGAAGATCCTCCAGCTTTTCTCGGGAGGCCGCCAGTGACGCCGCATGACTACGACTATCTGCGCAGGCTGCTGCGCGAGCGCTCGGGGCTCGTGCTCTCGGCGGACAAGCAGTATCTGGTCGAGAGCCGGCTGCTGCCGGTTGCCCGCCGCGCCGGGCTCGGTTCGCTTGCCGAGCTGGTGCAGCGGCTGCGAAGGCCGGATGCCGAGGCGCTCGCAGCGGCGGTGATCGAGGCGATGACCACCAACGAATCGTTCTTCTTTCGTGACAGGATCCCGTTCGAGCACTTCCGCGACACCATGATGCCGGCGCTGCTCGCAGCGCGCGCCGCCCGACGCCGCATCCGCATCTGGTGCGCGGCAGCATCGAGCGGACAGGAGCCTTATTCGCTGGCGATGTCGCTCAGGGAGATGGCGCCGCAAGTGGCGGCTTGGGACATCGAGATCATCGCCACCGACCTGTCGAACGGCGTCCTCGAGCGGGCAAAGCTCGGCATCTACAGCCAATTCGAGGTGCAGCGCGGCCTGCCGATCCAGCTGCTCATCAAGTATTTCACCCAGGTGGGCGACAGCTGGCAGATCGCGCCTGAGCTTCGCGCGATGGTCAAGTTCCGGACGCTGAACCTGATCGGCGACTTCGGCCATCTGGGCATGTTCGACATCGTGTTCTGCCGCAACGTGCTGATCTATTTCGATCGG
>DASXAP010000188.1:0-12038 GCA_036406655.1 Xanthobacteraceae bacterium
CTGAACAGCGACAGGTAGGAGAAGAAGCGGGGCCGATGCGGATCCTCCTCCATGTAGCCGATCGAATAGAGATGGACGAACGCGGATATCGTCGTGACCACGACGAGCATGACCACGGTCAGCGAATCGATGCGCAATCCCCAATCGATCCTCAGATCGCCAGCCGCGATCCAGGGAAACAGCCCCACCCGGCTGTCGTGATGCAAAAGCCCGACGTCGACGAAGGCGAGCCACGCCAGCAGCATCGAGGCGAACAGGAGCACCGTCGTGACCAGCTCGGCCGCGCGTGAGCCGGCCGCGGGCGGCACCGATGTTTCCGGCTCGCTGTGGGACGGATGCAGGGCGGCCTGCCCGGCCTCGGGGGATGGCGCGTCGCGCGGCGCGTCGCCGTGCCCGGGGCCGGCGGCGTGGTCCTCGGCGCCGGATGTCGCCGAGGCGCCCGGATGCCGGGCCCGCGCGCCGGCGAGCGAGATCAACGCGGCGACGATCGAGCCGAGCAGCGGCAGGAAGACGATGGCCTCGTACATTCCGTCTCAGCCCTTCATCAGGTTGATGTCCTCGACCGCGATCGAGCCGCGATTGCGAAAGAAAGCGACGAGGATGGCGAGGCCGATGGCGGCTTCCGCTGCGGCGACGGTAAGCACCAGGAGGGCAAAGATCTGCCCGACCAGATCGCCGAGAAACGCCGAGAAGGCGACCAGATTGACATTCACCGAGAGCAGGATCAGCTCGATCGACATCAGGATCACAATGACGTTCTTCCGGTTGAGGAAGATGCCGAAGATGCCGAGCGTGAACAGGATTGCGCCGACCGTCAGATAGTGGCCCAGCCCGATGGTCATATCGCTTTCCGCCCTAGAGTCCCTGGCCCGGCCGGACCTTGACGATGTCGATCGCCCCCGCCTTGCTGCGCGCCAGCTGCCTCGCGATGTCCTGCCGCTTGACGTGGGGCTTGTGGTGGAGCGTCAGCACGATCGCCCCGACCATGGCCACCAGCAGCACGACCCCGGCCGCCTGGAAGAAGTAGATGTATCGCGTATACAGCACGTGCCCGAGCGCCTCGGTGTTGAGCATGGTTGCAAGCGGCGGAATCGGGGTAGCGATCGCCTTCGTGACGTCCGCAGTGATCGCCCAGGTGCCGAGGACCAGCAGCAGCTCGGTGAGAAGAATGATGCCGATCAGCGCGCCAATCGGCAGGTACTGCAGGAAACCCTGACGCAGCTCGGCAAAATCGACGTCCAGCATCATCACCACGAACAGGAAGAGCACCGCTACCGCCCCGACATAGACGATGATGAGGATCATCGCCAGGAACTCGGCACCCAGCAGCACAAACAGTCCGGCGGCGTTGACGAAGGCGAGGATCAGGAACAGCACTGAGTGCACAGGGTTCTTCGCCGCAATCACCATGAACGCTGCTGCGACGCATATCCCTGCAAAGAGATAGAAGAAGAGCGCGGGAAGCATCATGCACGCCCTCCCGCTGCCGGCTCACCGATAGGGCGCATCGAGCACGATGTTCTTGGCAATCTCGCGTTCCCAGCGATCACCGTTGGCAAGCAGGCGCTCCTTGTCGAAGTAGAGCTCCTCGCGGGTCTCGGTCGCGAACTCGAAATTCGGGCCTTCCACGATGGCATCGACCGGACAGGCCTCCTGGCACAGCCCGCAGTAGATGCACTTGACCATGTCGATGTCGTAGCGGGTTGTCCGGCGCGTGCCGTCATTGCGGCGGGGGCCCGCCTCGATGGTGATGGCCTGGGCGGGACAGATGGCCTCGCAGAGCTTGCAGGCGATGCAGCGTTCCTCGCCGTTGGGGTAGCGCCGCAACGCATGCTCGCCGCGGAAGCGCGGCGAGATCGGGCCCTTCTCGAAGGGGTAGTTGAGCGTGGCCTTGCGCTTGAAGAAGTAGCGCAATCCGAGCAGGAACGCGACCACGAACTCCTGCAGAAACACCGCCCGGGCGGCCCGATCCAGTCTCATGGCTTGCATCCTCGCAGGCAGCGGAACCCGTGCCCCGCCGCTTTCGAATTCAGCCCAGCCGCGAGCCGATCCAATAGCCGAGCCCGGCGAAGAAGGCGATGTCGGCGGCGAGCACCGCGCGAAGCAGCAGCGGCATCTCCGGCCCGCGGCTCTCGGCCTCCCGCTCGCCGGCCGAAGCATCCCTCCCCTGCAGGCTGTGCACCACTAATGCGACCAGCGGCCGGTATGCCAACGCCGCGATGCCAGTGCCGAGGAAGGCCCCGAGCAGCCCGGATAGCGAAATTTCGGTCATGCCCGATCCTCGTCATCGCGGGAGGAGCCCTCCATACTGCAGGACGCCGGCGACGATCGCGACCATGGCGAGCGACAGCGGCAGGAACACCTTCCAGCCGAGCCGCATCAGCTGATCGTAGCGGTAGCGCGGAACGATGGCTTTCACCATCGCGAACAGGAAGAACATGAAGCCGCACTTGAGCACGAACCAGACCACGCCCGGCAACCACGTGAACGGCGCCGCAGGATAGGGCGGCAGCCAGCCGCCGAGGAACAGGATCGTGGCCATCGCGCACATCGTCAGGATGGCGATGTATTCGCCGAGAAAGAACAGCAGGAACGGGGTCGCCGAATATTCCACCGCGAAGCCGGCGACCAGCTCCGATTCGGCCTCTACCAGGTCGAACGGAGGACGGTTGGTCTCGGCCAGCGACGACACGAAGAAGACGACGAACATCGGAAACAGCGGCAGCCAGTACCAGTTCAGCAGCCCGAACCTGCCTTCCTGCGCCTGAACGATGCTCGAAAGGTTGAGCGAGCCCGCGCACAATAGCACGGTGATGAAGACGAAGCCGATCGAGACTTCGTAGGAGACCATCTGCGCCGCCGAGCGCAGCGCCGCGAGGAACGGGTATTTCGAGTTGGAGGACCACCCCGCCATGATCACGCCGTAGACCATGAGCGAGGAGATGGCGAAGATGTAGAGCACGCCGACATTGAGGTCGGCGACGACCCAATCGGCGTTGACCGGGATCACCGCCCAGGCGGAGAGCGCGAGCACCGCGGTGACCAGCGGCGCGAGCAGGAATACCCCCTTGTTGGCGCCGGAGGGAACGATCGGCTCCTTGACGATGAACTTGATGAGATCGGCGAAGGACTGCAGCAGCCCCCAGGGGCCGACCACGTTCGGTCCGCGCCTGATCTGGACGGCCGCCCAGATCTTGCGGTCGGCGTAGAGCACGAAGGCGGTGACGACGAGCAGCACGACGAGCATCAGCACGCTCTGCGCGATGATGACCAGAAGCGGCCACAGATAATCGGTCCACCACTGGCTCATTTCCCCCTCACTCCGCGGCCGTGAGGGTGAGCCGCCGCTCCGCCAGCAGCGAGCATTCGGCCATGATCGCTGAGGCGCGCGCGATCGGATTGCTCAGATAGAAATCGTCCACCGCCGAGCCGAACGGCGTCCGCTCCACCGGCCGCTCGCGCGCGGCCAGCCTGCCGATATCGGCACGCTCGCCCCGGACGATCTGATCGATCCGCTGCAGATGCGGGTGGGCCGCAAACAGCGCCCGACGCAGCTGGGCAAGCGAGTCGTAGGGGAGCCTCTTGCCCAGCACCTCGGACACGGCCCGCAGGATCGCCCAGTCCTCCCGCGCCTCCCCCGGGGGAAACGAGGCCCGATTGGCCATTTGCACCCGGCCTTCGGTGTTGACGAAGATGCCGGTCTTCTCCGGATAGGCCGCTCCCGGCAGGACCACGTCGGCGCGTTGGGCGCCTCGGTCGCCATGACTGCCGATGTAAACGACGAAAGCGCCGGGCGGGACGTCGACCTCGTCGGCGCCGAGCAGGAACAGGACATCGAGCGCGTGCGGCTTTGTCATCTGCGCGATGTCGCCGCCGCCGACGCCGGGAACGAATCCCAGGTCGAGCGCTCCCACCCGCGATGCCGCCGTGTGCAGGACCGAGTACCCGTTCCAATCCTCGTCGCCGCCGGCGAGTGCCGCCGCCGCGGCGAGCGACGCGACCGCGCCGCCGTCGCGCCGGGCGAGGGCGGCCATGCCGACGATGACCAGCGGATGGCGGGCATTGCGCAGCGTCGTGCCGAACTCGTGGGCGCCCGCCGCCAGTTCCCTGAGCGTCTCCGGGCGGGCGCCGAGATATTGGTACGGATAGGTGAGATCGGCGCGCTCGCCGATCAGGCCGATCGGGAAATTGCCCATGCTCCAGCGCTTCCGGATCCGGGCGTTGAGCACGGCCGCTTCCCGGCGCGGATTGCTCCCGACCAGCAGCAGCGCGTCGGCCTTGTCGATTCCTGCGATCGTCGCGTTGAACAGGTAGCTCGCGCGACCGCAGCCCGGATCGAGCGCGGCGCCATCCTGCCGGCAATCGAGGTTGACGACCCCGAGCCGGGTCATCAGCTCCTTGAGCGCGAAGATCTCCTCGACCGCCGCGAGGTCACCGACGATTGCGCCGATTCGTTGCGGCTGGGCCGCCTTCACCCTCGTGGCTACGGCGTCGAAGGCCTCGCGCCAGGAGCAGGGCGCAAGACGAGCACGAAGACGGAGGTAAGGCTGATCCAGGCGCTGGCTGCGCAAGCCGTCGACCACGTGCCGGGTCTTGTCGGAGATCCATTCCTCGTTCACCGCGTCGTTGACGCGCGGCAGGATGCGCATGACCTCGCGCCCGCGGGTGTCGATGCGGATGGCCGAGCCCACCGCGTCCATCACATCGATCGACTCCGTCTTGCCGAGCTCCCAGGGCCGGGCGACGAAGGCATAGGGCTTCGAGGTGAGCGCCCCGACCGGGCAGAGATCGACCACGTTGCCCTGCAGCTCGGAGGTCATCGCCTGCTCGAGATAGGTCGTGATCTCCATGTCCTCGCCGCGGCCGATCGCCCCGAGCTCGGGCACGCCTGCGACCTCGGTCATGAAGCGCACGCAGCGCGTGCAATGGATGCAGCGGGTCATGATCGTCTTGACCAGGACGCCGAGATACTTGTCCTCGACGGCCCGCTTGTTGTCCTGGAAACGGCTGGAATCGACGCCGTAGGCCATCGCCTGATCCTGCAGGTCGCATTCCCCGCCCTGGTCGCAGATCGGGCAGTCGAGCGGATGGTTGATCAGCAGGAACTCCATGACCCCTTCCCGCGCCTTGCGCACCATCGGCGACCGGGTGCTGACCGCGGGCGGTTCCCCGTTCGGTCCGGGTCGGCAGTCGCGCACGCCCCAGGCGCAGGAGGCGACCGGCTTGGGAGAGCCCTTGAGCTCGACGAGGCACATGCGGCAGTTGCCGGCAATCGACAGCCGCTCGTGGAAGCAGAAGCGGGGAATCTCGGCGCCGGCGGCCTCGCAGGCCTGGAGCAGCGTGTACTCCGGCGGAACCTCGATCTCCTTGCCATCGACGACGAGCTTGGTCATCACGCGACACCCTACTCCGCGGCAATCTGCACGGGTTCCGGATGCGGGTTGGCCGTGTAGGCGTCGATGCGCCGCTCGATCTCGTGGCGGAAATGGCGCAGCAGCCCCTGCACCGGCCAGGCCGCTCCGTCGCCGAAGGCGCAGATGGTGTGGCCTTCGATCTGCGTCGTCACCTCCATCAGCATGTCGATCTCGCGCTTGTGCGCGCGACCCTCCGCCATGCGGGTGAGCACGCGCCACATCCAGCCCATGCCCTCGCGGCAGGGCGTGCACTGGCCGCAGCTCTCGTGCTTGTAGAAATACGAGATGCGCGCCATGGCGCGGACGATGTCGGTCGACTTGTCCATCACGATCACCGCGGCGGTGCCGAGCGCCGATTTGAGCTCGCGGCAGCCGTCGAAGTCCATCCGCAGGCCGTCGCACTGGTGCGCCGGGATGAGCGGCATGGACGACCCCCCGGGGATGACCGCGAGCAGGTTGTCCCAGCCGCCCCGCACCCCGCCGGCATGCCTGTCGAGCAGCTCGCGAAGCGGGATTCCCATCGCCTCCTCGACGTTGCAGGGCTTCTCGACATGGCCGGAGATGCAGAACAGCTTGGTGCCGGTGTTGTTGGGCCGGCCGATGCCCGCGAACCAGGCGGCTCCGCGGCACAGGATGTCGGGCACCTGGGCAATGGTCTCGACGTTGTTCACGGTGGTCGGGTAGCCATAGAGCCCGACATTGGCCGGGAACGGCGGCTTCAGCCGCGGCAGCCCCTTCTTTCCCTCGAGGCTTTCGAGCAGCGCCGTCTCCTCGCCGCAGATATAGGCGCCGGCGCCGTGATGAACGTGCAGGTCGAAATCGAAGCCGTGGAGGTTGCCCTTGCCGATGAGTCTCGCGGCATAGGCCTGCGCGATTGCCGCTTCCAGCCGCTCGCGCTCGCGAATGAACTCGCCGCGGATGTAGATGTAGGCCGTATGCGCCCCCATGGCGAAGCCGGCCATCAGGCAGCCTTCGACCAGCAGATGCGGGTCGTGGCGCATGATCTCGCGATCCTTGCAGGTCCCCGGCTCCGACTCGTCGGCATTCACCACGAGATAATGCGGTCGGCCATCGGACTCCTTGGGCATGAACGACCATTTGAGGCCGGTCGGGAACCCGGCGCCGCCGCGGCCCCGCTGCCCGGAGGCCTTCACCTCGTTGATGATCCAGTCGCGGCCCTTCTCCAGGATCGACTTCGTGTCGGCCCAGGCGCCGCGCGCACGCGCCCCCTCGAGGCTCCAGTCATGGAGGCCGTAGAGGTTGCGAAAGATGCGGTCCTTGTCCTCGAGCATCACGAGCGCCTGTCCGCAGCTGCATCCTCGACCGGAGCCTTGGGAACCGCCGCGTCGCGAATGTTGGCGGCGGCGCCCGGCTTCTTGGCATCGCCGTCGTTCGCCGCCGGCCCGGCTTTCCCGCCGCCTTCGCGGCGCGAATACAAGGCGGGATCGGTCAGCGTCGTGGGCCCCCCCATCGGTGCCGAGAGCTGACGATCCACCTGCGGCCCGGGCTTCACCTCCCGCCCGGCGACGAGACCATCGAGAATGCGGGTCAGGGAGTGCGGGGTGAGGTCTTCATAAAAGTCGGAGTCGATCTGCACCACCGGAGCGTTGACGCAGGCGCCGAGGCACTCGACCTCGATCCATGACAGCTTGCCGTCGGGCGTGGGCTGCTGCTGCCCGCCGATCCGCTCGCGGCAGAGCTCGATGAGCTTGTCGGCGCCGCGCAGCAGGCACGGCGTGGTGCCGCAGACCTGGACGTGGAATTTCCCGACCGGCTCCAGGTTGAACATCGTGTAGAAGGTGGCGACCTCGAGCGCGCGGATATTCGGCATCCCGAGAAGATCGGCGACATGCTCGATCGCCTTCTGCGGCAGCCAGCCGCCGGCCTGCTCCTGGGCGCGCCACAGCAGCGCGAGAATCGCCGAGCTCTGCCGGCCATCCGGATACCTGCCGATCTGGTCCTTGGCCCAGTCGAGATTCTCCGCCGTGAAGGCGAAGCTCCTGGGTTGGAGCTGCGGCGGAGCGAGGCGACGCACGGCCATCAGCGATCGACCTCTCCAAAGACGATGTCGAGCGAGCCGAGGATCGCCGAGACGTCGGCCAGCATGTGGCCCTTGCAGAGGAAATCCATCGCCTGCAAGTGGGCAAAGCCCGGCGCGCGCACCTTGCATTTGTAGGGCCTGTTGCTGCCGTCTGAGACCAGATAGACGCCGAACTCGCCCTTGGGGGCTTCCACGGCGACATAGACCTCGCCGGCGGGAACGTGAAAGCCCTCGGTGTAGAGCTTGAAATGGTGAATGAGCGCCTCCATCGAGCGCTTCATCTCGCCGCGTCGCGGCGGCACGATCTTGTTGTCGTCGACCATGACCGGCCCCTGCCCGTCCGGCGAGCGCAGCCTCTCCAGGCATTGCTTCATGATCCTGGTCGACTGGCGCATCTCCTCCATCCGGATGCAATAGCGGTCGTAGTTGTCGCCGTTCCTGCCCACCGGAATGTCGAAATCGAGCTCCGAATAGCACTCGTAAGGCTGCGCCTTGCGCAGGTCCCAGGCGGCGCCGGAGCCCCGCACCATCACCCCGGAGAATCCCCAGGCCCAGGCGTCGGCGAGCGAGACGACCCCGATGTCGACGTTGCGCTGCTTGAAGATCCGGTTCTCGGTCAGCAGGTCCTCGAGATCGTCGCAGACCTCGAGAAACGGATCGCAGAACCCCCAGATGTCGTCCAGGAGCTTCGCCGGCAGGTCCTGATGCACCCCGCCGACGCGGAAATAGTTGGCGTGCATCCGGCTGCCCGAGGCGCGCTCGTAGAACACCATCAGCTTCTCGCGTTCCTCGAACCCCCAGAGCGGGGGCGTGAGCGCGCC
Organism: Xanthobacteraceae bacterium; assembly: GCA_036406655.1. GTDB lineage: Bacteria > Pseudomonadota > Alphaproteobacteria > Rhizobiales > Xanthobacteraceae > VAZQ01. Next base: position 8,277 of record DASXAP010000188.1, read on the forward strand.
TACATCCAGTGCCTGCGTCGTCACGTTGAGCAGGTGCGAGAGCAGACGGCCGATCTCGCAATAGAGCACGCGGATGAGCTGGGCGCGCCGGGGGATCGACAGCCGCAGGAGCTTCTCCGCCGCCAGGCAGAATGCATGCTCCTGATTCATCGGCGCCACGTAATCGAGCCGGTCGAAATACGGAATCGCCTGCAGATAGGTCTTGTGCTCGATCAGCTTCTCGGTGCCGCGATGCAGCAGCCCGATGTGCGGATCGACACGCTCGACCACCTCGCCGTCGAGCTCGAGCACCAGGCGCAGCACGCCGTGCGCCGCCGGATGCTGCGGCCCGAAATTCATCGTGAAGTTGCGCGGCGATGCGGATGCGTCGGTCATGAGCATGAGAGGCAGGCAGGGAGAGCAGCGGCTCTTCGCCTCGCCCCCCTGCCCGCGGCTCGGTCCTTTCCTATTCGCTTTTTTCCTTGCTCGGGCCGTAGACGGGCCCTTCCCACGGTGAGAGGAAGTCGAAGCTGCGGAACTCCTGCGAGAGCCGCACCGGCTCGTAGACCACGCGCTTCTGCTCGTCGTCGTAGCGCACCTCGACGAAGCCGGTGAGCGGGAAGTCCTTGCGCAGCGGATGACCCTCGAAACCATAATCGGTGAGCAGCCGCCGCATGTCGGGATGGCCGGTGAACACGATGCCATAGAGATCGTAGGCTTCCCGCTCGAACCAGTCGGCACCGGGAAACACGCCGATGATGCTGGGCACGGGCGTGCTCTCGTCGACCTCGATCTTGAGGCGAATGCGCCGGTTCTGCCGCGGCGAGAGCAGGTGATAGACCACGTCGAACCGACGCTCGCGCTCGGGCCAGTCGACCGCGGTCACGTCGATGATGCTCCAGAACTGGCAGCGCTCATCGTCGCGCAGGAAGGTCGTCACCTTCACGATGTCGCCGGCAACGGCCTTGACCGTCAGCTCCCCGAGCGCGACGGCACAGCCGGTCACCGCTTCCGGCAAGGCCCCTGCGATCGCCGCGCCCATGCTCTCGAGCGTGTCGTCCATCGGACAACCCTCAACGCTCGATCGTGCCGGTGCGGCGGATCTTCTTCTGCAGCAGCAGCACGCCGTAGAGCAGGGCCTCCGCCGTAGGCGGGCAGCCCGGGACGTAGATGTCGACCGGCACGATCCGGTCGCAGCCGCGCACCACCGAATAGGAATAATGGTAATAGCCGCCGCCGTTGGCGCACGAGCCCATCGAGATCACGTAGCGCGGTTCCGGCATCTGGTCGTAGACCTTGCGCAGGGCCGGAGCCATCTTGTTGGTGAGCGTGCCCGCCACGATCATGACGTCCGATTGCCGCGGCGAGGCACGCGGCGCAAATCCGAAGCGCTCGGCATCGTAGCGCGGCATCGACATCTGCATCATCTCGACGGCACAGCAGGCGAGCCCGAAGGTCATCCACATGAGCGAGCCGGTACGTGCCCAGGTGATGAGATCGTCGGCGGCAGCGACCAGGAACCCCTTGTCGGCGAGCTCGTCGTTGAGCCCGACGAAATAGCTGTCGTCGGCGCCGACCGGCTTGCCGGTGCGCGGATCGAGGATGCCCCGGGCGGGCGGGGCGACGACGGCGCTGCTCCCTAATCCCATTCCAGCGCTCCTTTCCGCCATTCATATATGAAGCCGACGGTCAGAACGCCAAGGAACACCATCATCGACCAGTAGCCGTAGGCGCCGAGGTCACCGAACGTCACCGCCCACGGGAACAGGAAGCTCACTTCCAGGTCGAAGATGATGAACAGGATGGCGACCAGGTAGAAGCGCACGTCGAAGCGCATCCGCGCGTCGTCAAAAGCATTGAAGCCGCACTCGTAGGCCGACAGCTTCTCCGGATCGGGCTGCTTGAACGCGATCACGAAAGGAACGAGCAGGAGCACCAGGCTTATGCCGAGCGCGACCGCGATGAAGATCACGAGCGGCAAGTAGGTCTGCAATAGCTCGTTCACGGCTGGTTCCCGAAAAGGCCGGGGCTGTGGATCGCTGCCCCGGTTCCCGCAGGCAGCACGGGCCGTGCAAAATGCCTCGTCCGGGCCTGATGATCGCGAGGTCGGAGGCTGCTTACCGCAGCGCCCGGAGGGTGGCAAGCCGCCCGCCTGCGGCCGTTCTGCCGCTGTCCGCGCCTTGGCCCGACGAGCGCTGGGCGCGCGCGGCAATGTGCCCTAGGGTTGCCCGGAACCGATGCTCGAGACGGGAGGCGAGAAGCCGCCATGCAACGCAAGGTCATGATCTCCTGTGCCGTCACCGGCTCTGCCGACACGCCGCGGCGCAATCCCGCGGTGCCGGTCACCCCCGAGCAGATCGCCCGGTCGGCCCTCGATGCGGCCAAGGCCGGCGCCGCGATCGTGCATGTGCACGTGCGCGACCCCGGCACGACCCGGCCCAGCATGGATCCGGCGCTCTATCGCGAGGTGGTGGATCGGATCCGCGACAGCGGCAGCGAGGTGCTCATCAACCTGACCACCGGGCCGGGGGCGCGGTTCGTGCCGGCCGCGGAAGACCCGCAGAAGCCGGGGCCCGGCACCACGATGCGGCCTCCGGCCGAGCGGGTCCGGCATGTGGTCGAGCTCAAGCCGGACATCTGCAGCCTCGACATGGGCAGCATGAACATGGGCCCGCATGTCTTCGTCAACACGCCCACCCACCTCGAGGCGATGGCGGTGGCGATCCGGGACGCCGGAGTGCTCCCGGAGCTCGAAGTGTTCGAGACCGGCCACCTCCTGCTGGCGAAGCACATGATCGAGGACGGCCACATCAGGCCGCCCGGCATGTTCCAGATCTGCCTCGGGATCGCCTGGGGGCAGCCGGCCACCACCGAGGCCATGAGCTATATGCGCGGCCTCCTGCCTCACGGCTCGCCCTGGTTCGCGTTCGGCATCTCGCTGCATCAGTTCCCGATGGTGGCGCAGGCGGTGCTGCTCGGCGGGCATCCGCGGGTCGGGCTCGAGGACAACCTCTATCTGGAGAAGGGCAAGCTGGCCCCGAGCAATGCCGCTCTGGTGGAGAAGGCAGCCAGGATCGTCGAGATTCTCGGCGATCATGTTGCCACCCCCGCCGATGCGCGGCAGTTGCTCGGCTTGACGAGCCGCCATCAGGCGCACGGCGGATAGCGGGGCCATGCGCCCCGCGGCGGCTGGGCTCGTCTGCACCAGCCCCGATATTCGCCCGCATGCGCCGTCGCGCCTCGGGCGGCCGGACTCGATCCGACCGATCCGACCCCGGCGCCGCATTAGGTTTGCTCTGCCGAATTGGGTTCGTTCTGCCGATTGGGTTCGTTCTGCCGCGGCTCTTGCGCGCGGTGCCTGTCGTCGAGCTGCAAGAGGTCGGTTGGTTTCCGCCTCCCTTCGGTCCTCACGATGTCAAACAGCCCGGTCGCGCGCGCGACCCACATCGTTTCCGCGGCGCCTCTGCGCCCGGATGTTGCAACTTCCTTTCACCTGCCCCCGATCGAGGGGCGGGTGAAGCGCCGAGAGTTGCCCGGGTGCAGCGGCACCCGGCGGCCTGCCATTTCGACGAAAGACGCGCGTGAACGCGCTTTCGTCCGGGCAGGCCGGGCGCCTGGCGAGGCGCCCGGCGTCTCCAGCGGGAGACGCTGCACCTCTCGGCGCTCCACCCGGCGATTTTCTGGCTCGGGTCCGCGCTCACGACCCGCCATTTCCTGCGGGACGGGATTGCGAGCTCCTCGCGCCGGGTCGTAGTGCCCGGTGGGCGGTTTCCGAGCCTCCCG
>DASXAP010000189.1:0-2824 GCA_036406655.1 Xanthobacteraceae bacterium
CGGCGGCTGGTTTCATTCCGGCGACCTCGGCGTGATCCATCCCGACGGCTACATCCAGCTCAAGGACCGCTCCAAGGACATCATCATCTCCGGCGGCGAGAACATCTCCTCGATCGAGGTCGAGGACGCGCTCTACAAGCATCCGGCGGTGCAGGCCGCCGCCGTGGTCGCCAAGCCGGACGAGAAATGGGGCGAGACCCCCTGCGCCTTCGTCGAGCTCAAGCCGGGCGAGCGCGCGAGCCCGGACGATCTCGCCGCCTGGTGCCGCCAGCATCTCGCCGGCTACAAATGCCCGCGCTTCATCGTGTTCGCGGATCTGCCGAAGACCTCGACCGGCAAGATCCAGAAGTTCAGGCTGCGCGAGATGGCCAAGGCGGTTTGAGCAGGCGATCACCTGCAGCCGGCGAGCGGGCTTGCCTTGTTCTCCAGCACGAATGGTCCGAGCTGCCGCACGGCATATTCGACATAGCGGTTGTCGACCAGCCGCTCCGGCGGGAAGCGGGCCGCGCTCATCCTGTTGCGCACAAACCAGTCGTTCATGTCCTGCATGCTTGCGAGATTGACCCTGCCGTCCGGATCGCGCGCGGGCCAGGGATACTTCTCCAGGAGCTCCGGTCGGGTCTCCGTCCCGGTCCGCACCGAGAGATCGATGATCGCCCGCCGCTGCGCGCCGCCGTGGTAGGCTTGGCAATACTCGCGCGCCGCCCGCAGATATCCGACATAGTAGCTCTTCAGCGCCTGCTCGTTCGCCTTCGCCCAGTCGGTGTTGATGATGTTGACCGCGATGTTCAGCGGCCACGGCTTCACCAGCTCGTCGGGATCCTTGAAATTGACTGCGAAGCCGCCGTCCAGGAGCTGCGCGGTGAACGGCGGAATGACGATCCCCGCATCGACCGCCTTGTTCCTGAAGGCGACGGCGTACTGGGTGAACGGCAGCACCTTGATGTCGACGTCGGCAATGGTGAGGCCGTCCGTCTCCAGCATCTTGCCGACCTCGTAGGTCGAGACCGCGCCCTGCCCGTTGGTCGCGATCGTCCTTCCCTTGAGCTGATGCAGCGCCGTGATCGTCCCGGCGAGATCGGGCCGCAGCATCAGGTTGTGGCCGATCGGGCTCGAGACCCGGTCGATCGCGATCGTGACCGGCAGGCTCTTCTCGAGCGCGTTGAAGTAGGCGGCGGCGATGCCGCCTTCGATGATCTGGAAATGATTCTGCGCCACGAGCGCGATCGAGTTGGCGCTGGTGTCGAGAAACTCGGTTTCCACCTTGATGCCGTACGGCTTGAAATAGCCCTGCTCGATCGCGCGCAGCACCACGACCGAGGTGATCGACCTCACCATGCCCACCCTGATGGTGAGCTCCTGCGCCTGCGCTGCGCCGGCAATGCCGAGGAGCGCCGAAAGCACGGTCAACCGGAGCGCGAGCTTCATTCGGTTCGTCCGCATTGCGGGTGCGCCGGCACGGCCTCCCGCGCTCCCGCCCGCAGGCGGTCGCGCCCGAGGACGCGAGCAGGCCGGCGGCGATGCCCGGCGCCGATCCGGCCGGCCGCTATCCCGGCCGGATGAAATAGCGTCCTTCGTCGTCACGATCGAGACCTTTCTGCCGAAGCGCATCGAGCAGGCGCACGATCTCACGGCCGTCGCGGCTGCCCAGCGCCGCCATCAGCTCCTCGAAGAATTTGGGTCCGTCGGCGAGCGCCGCCTCGAGCGAGGGGAAGCGGGAGCCGGAAAAGCGCGGCGGCTCGGGCACCCGCGTCTCGATGCGCCCGCTCGCGCCGAACCGCCAGGTCAGGTCGAAGCCGGCCTTGGCGCCGGTGCGAAGCCCGGGGGGAAGCGAAGGGTCGAGCGGCAGCGTTCGCAAGCCGTCCATCACGACCAGGTCGCGGTCCGGCTGGAAGCGGGTCGCCAGCGCCCAGTCCATCTGCTCGTCGGAGAAGATGTCGATGTCGGGATCGACCACGAGCACGTTCTTGACATTGACCAGCGCGCCGAAGCAGGCGGCGATCGCATTGCGCGCTTCGCCGGGCACGCGCTGGCGCAGCGCCACGCGCACGTTGAACATGCCGCCGCTCGAGGCGGTGGCGTGAACCGCGATCGGCTCGCGGACCGCGGCTTCCAGCGCGCGCCAGATCATGACCTCGGTGCGCAGCGCATTGAGCAGCGCGGTGTCGGTGCGGCCGAGCGACCGTCCGCCGATCGTGCAGGTCTGGAACAACGCGTCGCGGCGGCGGGTGATCGCGGTGAGATGGAAGACCGGGTTGCGCTTGAGCGCACCGTAGTAGCCGAGAAATTCCCCGTATGGCCCTTCCGCTTCCACGTGGCCGCGGGGGTCGAGATAGCCCTCCAATACCCATTCGGCATCGGCGGGCACCCGGATGTCGTTGCTCACGCATTTCACGACCGGCAGCGGCGTGGCGCGGAGCGAGGCGACGAGCCCGAGCTCGTCGCCGGGGAGCCGCATGACCGCGGCGACGTGATCGACCGGATGCGCGCCGACGACGAAGCTCAACGGCAGCGGCTTGCCGGCCGCGGCTGCGGTCTCGTAGATCGCGCGCAGGTCGCTTGGGGAGACGAGATCGATGCCGGCCTCCTGCCGGCCGCGCAGCATCAGCCGCCGCACCCCGACATTGGTCCACCCGGTTCGCGGATCGCGGGCATAATCGACGGCGGAGGAGATGTAGGGCGCGCCGTCTGCGGCATGACCGAGATGCACCGGCAGCGCGGTGAGGTCGGCAGCATCGCCGGCCAGGACCACCTCCTGCACCGGCGCCTGCGGGCGCATGATCTCGACGATCTCCGGCTTGTTGCGCAGCCGCCGCAACACCTC
>DASXAP010000190.1:0-39718 GCA_036406655.1 Xanthobacteraceae bacterium
AAATCGAACACCGGAGAAGGCGGCGAGGAGGCGGACCGCTTCAAGCCGCTGCCGAACGGCGATTCGATGCGCTCGGCGATCAAGCAGGTCGCCTCCGGGCGGTTCGGGGTGACCGCGGAATACCTCGTCAACTCCGACATGATGCAGATCAAGATGGCGCAAGGCGCCAAGCCGGGCGAGGGCGGCCAACTGCCCGGCCACAAGGTCGACAAGACCATCGCCAAGGTGCGGCATTCGACACCCGGCGTCGGGCTGATCTCGCCGCCACCGCACCACGACATCTATTCGATCGAGGACCTGGCGCAGCTGATCTTCGATCTCAAGAACGTCAATCCGCAGGGCCTGGTCTCGGTGAAGCTCGTGTCCGAGGTCGGGGTGGGGACGGTGGCCGCCGGCGTATCCAAGGCCCGCGCGGACCACGTGACCATTGCCGGATTCGAGGGCGGCACCGGTGCGAGCCCCCTGACCTCGATCAAGCACGCAGGCTCCCCCTGGGAGATCGGACTTGCCGAGACGCACCAGACGCTGGTGGCCAACCGGCTGCGCGGGCGCATCGCCGTCCAGGTCGACGGAGGGATTCGTACCGGGCGCGACGTCGTGGTCGGCGCCTTGCTCGGTGCCGATGAATTCGGGTTCTCGACCGCGCCGCTGATTGCGGCGGGCTGCATCATGATGCGGAAGTGTCACCTCAACACCTGCCCGGTCGGCGTTGCAACCCAGGATCCGGTGCTGCGCCAGCGCTTCGTCGGCCAGCCCGAGCACGTCATCAATTTCTTCTTCTTCGTCGCCGAAGAGGTGCGTGAATTGATGGCGCAGATGGGCTTCCGCACCTTCGCCGAGATGATAGGCCAGATGCAGATGCTCGATCAGCGTTACATGATCGAGCACTGGAAGGCCAAGGGTCTCGACTTCTCCAGGCTCTTCCACAAGCCGCTCGCTCCGAGCGGCGTGAACATCCACAATTGCGAGCCGCAGGACCACAGGATCGACGACGTCCTCGATCGCCGGCTGATTCGGGAAGCGGCTGCCGCGCTCGACCGCCGTGCGCGTGTCGAGATCGCGTCGGCGATCAAGAACACCGACCGCGCCACCGGCGCCATGCTGTCCGGCGAGGTGGCCAGGCGCTTCGGTCACGAGGGGCTTCCCCACGACAGCATTCACGTGAGGTTCACCGGAACCGCCGGGCAAAGCTTCGGCGCCTGGCTCGCGCGCGGCATAACCTTCGAGCTCGAAGGCGACGCCAACGATTATGTCGGCAAGGGATTATCGGGTGGCCGCATCATCGTGCGTCCGACCGCGGATGCCGGGATCGTGCCCGAGGAATCGATCATCGTCGGCAACACGGTGCTCTATGGTGCGATAGAGGGTGAATGCTATTTCCGCGGCGTGGCCGGCGAGCGCTTCGCGGTGCGCAACTCCGGTGCCATCGCGGTGGTCGAAGGCGCCGGCGATCATTGCTGCGAATACATGACCGGCGGCATCGTGGTGGTGCTTGGCCGGACCGGGCGCAATTTCGCCGCCGGCATGTCCGGCGGCATCGCCTACATCCTCGACGAGGACGGCACGTTCGAGACCCGCTGCAACATGGCGATGATCGAGCTGCAGCCGGTCCCGGCCGAGGAAGAGGTGAGCCAGCGCGCCTATCACCACACCGGCGATCTCGAGACTCCCGGCCGGGTGGAGATATTGGAGGACATGACGCGCTACGACGAGGCGCGGCTGCACCTCCTAATCGCCCGGCATGCCCGCTTCACCGGGTCCGCGTGGGCCTCGGAAATCCTCGAGAACTGGAAGAAATACTGCCCGCGCTTCCGCAAGATCATGCCGCTCGAATACCGCCGTGCGCTCGCCGAGATGGAAAAGGCCCGCACCATGCAGGCGGCCGAATAGTGCATGGGCAAGGTCACCGGCTTTCTCGAATACGAGCGCTCCGATCGCGACTACCAGCCGGTCGAGGAGCGCATCAAGCATTGGCGCGAGTTCGTCCTGCCGCTCTCCGAAGAAGAGATGCGGCGGCAGGCGGCGCGCTGCATGGATTGCGGCATTCCCTATTGCCACGGTCACACCGACATGAGCGGGGCGCCGCGTGGCTGTCCCGTCAACAACCAGATTCCCGACTGGAACGATCTCGTCTACCGCGGCAATTGGGCAGAGGCTGCGCGCAATCTGCACAGCACCAACAATTTCCCCGAGGTCACCGGCCGCATCTGCCCGGCTCCCTGCGAGGCTTCCTGCACGCTGAACATCGACGACAATCCGGTCACCATCAAGACCATCGAATGCGCCATCGCCGACCGCGCGTTCGAGGAGGGCTGGGTCAAGCCCGAGCCGGCGCAGGTCAAGACCGGCAAGCGGGTCGCCGTCGTCGGCTCGGGGCCTGCCGGACTCGCCTGCGCGCAGCAGCTCGCCCGGGCCGGGCACGAGGTGCACGTGTTCGAGAAGCAGACCAAGGCCGGTGGCTTGCTCCGTTACGGCATTCCCGATTTCAAGATGGAGAAGCACCACATCGACCGGCGGATTGCGCAGATGCAGGCCGAGGGCGTGAGCTTTCATTACCACGCTCACGTCGGCGTCAGCCTCGCGGCGGAACGCCTGCTGGCCGACCATGACGCGATTGTGCTGGCTGCCGGGGCCGAGCAAGGGCGCGACCTTCCGATTCCCGGACGCGAACTCGGCGGCATCCACTTCGCAATGGATTTCCTGCCGCAGCAGAACCGGCGCCTGAGCGGCGAGCCGGCGGACGGCAGCGAGCCCATTCTCGCCGAGGGCAAGCACGTGGTGGTGATCGGCGGGGGCGACACCGGCTCCGACTGCATCGGCACCGCCATCCGCCAGGGCGCGCGCTCGGTTACGAATTTCGAGCTCATGCCGCAGCCGCCGGAACGCGAGAACAAGATGCTCACCTGGCCCGAATGGCCGCTGAAGCTGCGCACCTCGTCGAGCCACGAGGAAGGTGCTGGCCGCGATTTCGCGGTGATGACGACGAAATTCTCCGGGGAGGGGGGCGTGGTCAAGAGGTTGCACTGCACGCGGGTCGACAGCAGGATCGAGCCGGTCCCGGGCACCGAGTTCGAGATTCCGGCCGATCTGGTGCTGCTGGCCATGGGCTTCGTGCACCCCGTGCACCAGGGAATGATCGCAGAGCTCGGTCTCGATCTCGACCCGCGCGGCAACGTCAAGGCCGACACGGATGCGTATCGAAGCTCCCGGGCGAAGGTGTTCGCGGCCGGCGACGTGCGGCGGGGTCAGTCGCTCGTGGTATGGGCGATCCGCGAAGGCCGCCAATGCGCCCACGCAGTCGACAAGTTTCTGATGGGCTCCACGAGGCTGCCGCGGTGAGAAGCCGTCACGGCGAGGCTATTTGAACGGCACGAGCACCAGGGTTGCGAGCTGATCCTTCGACAGCGGCGCGGGGATGTACTTGAACGAGACGGCGTCCTTCATCGCCAGATCGAGCCCCTCGATGCGATCGGGCAGGATGTTGCTCTTCGGGTAGTAATCCTCCGGCGCGAGCCTGGCGATCGCCTCCGGCACGTGCGCCCAGTCGGCAAAAGCCTTGACCGCCGCGGGATCGGAATACATCCAGTCGACCACCTCCCGGTAGGCTTCGAGATAGCGGACGAATACCGGCCGGCGGGTCTCGATCGCCACCGCGTTCGCGGTCATGAAGCGCGCCGTCTGGTTCCTGAGCTCGGCAACGTCGCTGGCGCGCATCAGCTGTCGAATCTTCCCTTCGCGCATGAGATCGAGCGCGAAAGGCGGCGAGGTCCAGCCGACGTCGATTTGCCCGGTCATGACCTGGGTCAGCGTGGAGGCTGGGCTGCCGGTAGCCACGGGCGTGAACGTCACCCCGAACGTGCGCTGAAAGCCGAGCACCGCGGCGTAGGTGGACGACCCCGTGGTCGAATAGGCCACGCGCCTGCCGGCCAGATCGCTCTTGCCATGGATCGGCGAGTCGGCGCGGACATACCAGGTGAGGTCGTTGGCTCCAGTATGAGTTGCCGCGATGACCCTGATCGGCGCACCCTTGGCGAAGGCGCCGAACGTATTGAAGGTGCCGACCCCGGTGCCGATGTCGGCGCTGCCCGAGATCACGGCTTGCTGGGTTTCGCCGGCGCCTTGGGTATAGAAGATGTCGAGGACGATGCCGCGCTTCTTGAAGAACCCGGCATTCTGGCCGAGCTCCGAGAACGAGTTCTCCCAGGTGCCGGCCAGTCCCGCTGCAATGCGCAGTCGATCCTGGGCGACTGCGCCGGAATTCAATCCGATGCAGAGCACCAAGGCCGCCGACCGCAGCTTCATCCGCGACATGCGATGCTCCCTCCTCGACCGTGTCCTTGCTGCACGCGAATGAGGCCTCTGGTGAGCCTCGCATTCCGCGGCCTCGCCTGGCTCAGCGGAAAAATCCCTGGAAGATCGGCAGCGGCGGCCTTGGGACATTGCTCCGAGGACGCCGCTGCGGCTGGGGCTTCTCCTCGGCCGAGCTGGCCGCGCCACCGGCGTGATCAGGCCGCGCATCGGCAGTTGTCGGTGCACGCTGCGCGCCATCCCCGGCGTGGGGTGCGGCCTTGGCAGGCTTTGCCGGTTTGCCGGCGGCGGGTTGGGCAGGCGGACTTTCGGCGGGCGCTCCCGATGGAGCGCCGGCAGGCGCGGCCGCCACCGGCTGGGCGGGCGTGGTCAGCGCCCCGCCGCGTGGCCAGCTGAAGTCGTCGGCCCGGCCGCTGGTCGCGGCGATCGGCTCCCCCTTGGTCAGGACGCGGGCTGCCGTGGGATCAGGCGTCGAGGGGCGCGGTGATGAGCGGCCGCCGATGAGCTCCTCCGGGACGATCTTGGCCGAGGTGAGCGGCAGCACCGGGCCGGCAACCGGCCGCTGTGCCGCGCTGCCCGGCTTGGCGCCGGGCCCCTGCGACCCGGCATCATCGGGTATCGGCAGCGCCATCGGCAGCGCACGATTGCTCAGGTGCCGCTGAATCTCGCGCTCCACGTAGTGGGCGAGCTTGCGCGCACCGAATTTGGTGAAGTAGACACCGTCGCCGGTGCGCAGGCGCCGGATCTGACCCTCGTAGTCCGGCCCTTGCGGCGAGAACCGGCCGGACTCGTCGACGAACCCATCCCAGATGTCGACATAGACTATGCCGGCCTTCTCGGCGCGGCTGCGATAGAGCTCGTTGAGATAGGACGAATCGGAACTAGCCTTGGGTCCTCGTTGCGAGGGCAGACCCACCCAAAATACCGGAACGCCCGCGCTCTTCAGCACGGCGATCGTGGCGTCGATCCGCCGGACGTAGGCCCGCTCCCATTTTTCGGTGTGGAACTCCCACGGTCCAAAGGCCGCCTGCCGCGCCTGTTCAGGAGTGAGGTTGGCGGGGGGCGCCTCGGGTGTCTCGGGCTCTTCCGCCTGCTGCAGTTCCGGATCGACGGCTTGCGGGGGCGGTGTCGAGGTGGCGGCGGGCGCCGGCTGCCCCGGCTGGGCTTGGGCCTTTGGTGCGCTCGTTTTCGCCGTCGGCGGAGCCTTTTCGCGGATCGGCTGGCGATCGTTGTTGCCGATCATCATCACTATGAACTTGGGCTTTTCGGCCGCAATGATCTCGCGTGCCGCCTGTGGCCACTCGATGTCGCCGCGCCCGCCGTACCGGATGAGCCCGGAATCGGTCCGCTGCTTTCGGACCACCGCGATCTCGGGCGACTCGGAAAACGCGTCCTCGAGACCATAGGCGAGCCAGTCGGCGTTGGCGTCGCCGACCACGACGATCGGCGTGGTAGCTTCGGGCTTCTTCTGCGAGGGGGCGGGCGCATGCGAGTAGTCGACCGGGGCTTCCCGCTCGCGCGGGCCGCTGTCGAACCGCGGCCCCTCCCAGCGCGGATGGAAAAATCCACCGAACGGGTTGAACTCGCGCTGCTGCTGCCGCTGTGGCCGGTTGCCCCAGTCCCAGAATTGCGCCTGCGCCGACGGCAGCAGCATTGCGCTGATGCCCAGCACCACTGCCGCCGCAAATGTGCGGGATTGGACTGGTGAACCCATGACCTGCCGCCGCTAACGCCTCTTGGCGTGCCAGCCGAAGGATCGGCACCGGCCTAAATGGCCAATATCACGCGAAAAATGTCAACTTGAAGATGGCGCCGGCGCCAACTGGCCCGGCCGGCCGGTTGCGGTCACCGGCCGCGCAGGCGCTCGAGGATCGAGCCGGAGGCGAAGCCGTCCGGCACCTCGCCGACCGAGGCCTGGAAGGCGCGAAGCGCATTCCGTGTTCGACCGCCGAAGAGACCGTCGGGGTCACCCGCCTCGAAGCCGCGCCGGGCCAGCAGCTGCTGCAGCTCGAAGCGTTCCGCGCGCGTGAGCACGCGCTCATGGCGTGGCCATGGCTGCATGAAGGGCTCGCCGCCGCGCAGGCGGTCGGCAAGATGGCCGATGGCGAGCGCATAGGCTTCTGCCGGGTTGTACTTCATGATGACGCGAAAGTTCTGCAGCATCAGGAAAGCGGGTCCCTCGACGCCGGCGGGGATGAGCAGATACGCCCGATCGTCGGCGCGAGGAAACGGCTTTCCGCCGGCGCGGCGGACTCCTGCACGCTCCCAATCACGGATCCTCAGCATGCGCGTGCCATCGGCGGCGAGGAAATCGAAGCCGTGGGGAAGCACCACCTCGTAGCCCCAGGTCTGCCCGGTCACCCAGCCGTCCTTCTTGAGGTTGTTGGCTGTCGAAGCCACCAGATCGGGCACGGAATCGACCACATCGCGGCGGCCGTCGCCGTCGAAGTCGACGGCATAACGCTTGAACGAGGTCGGCATGAACTGGGTCGGACCGAAGGCACCGGCCCACGAGCCCTTCAGATGCTCGCTGCGTACGTCCCCGCGTGCGAGTATTTCCAGCGCGGAGAGAAATTCCTCCTGAAAAAACTCCTGCCGGCGGCCGATGCAGGCGAGGGTGGCGGTGGAGCGAATGACGGGGCGATCGCCGATCTGGCTCCCATAGTTGGATTCTACACCCCAGATCGCCGCAATCACATGCCGATCCACCCCATAGCGCTTCTCCATCGCATCGAAGGTCGCGCGGTGCTGCGCGAGCATGGCGCGGCCGTTCCTGATGCGATCCTCGCTGACCAGGAGGTCGAGATACTCCCACAACGGCTTGGTGAACTCGGGCTGCCCGTCGAGCAGATCCATGATCCGAAGGTCGGGGGTGAGCCCGGCGACCTGCCGCTCGTAAAACGTGCGCGGCACGCCTCGGCGCTCGGCTTGCGGTGAGAGGGCCGCAAGGCAGTCGCGGAAGCTTGCCGCGGCGGCGCGGATCGCTGGCGCCTGCATCAACGGATGCCCGGAGGAGCCGGATTCCCCGCTCCACTCGGCAGCGGCCGGACCGGGTTCGGGACCCGACGATCCCATTGGAGGTGGAGGCAAGGTGCCTGTCCGCGTTGTTGCGGAGTTGAACAACGAGCGGATATCGAAGCCTTGAGCCTTGCCAGGGGCAGCCAGGCTCGTTGCTGCAAGCCCCAATGCTCCGAGCAGGCAAATGCAATGCGCAACTCTTGCCATGTTGTCTTCGTCCCGGCTTTCGTTTGCGTCCCTGCCCAGGGGGAACCTATAAGGTTTCGGAGCCGTTAACGGCCGATCCTGCCGCGCCCTTCCTCCCGGCAGGGCGTGCGTCCGCGCGCGGCTCGGCAGGCAGCGGCGGCGGGCGTCGACTGAGCACAGCGCTGTCGGTTGTGCCGGCGGGTTGTCGTAGGTACGGAGTTCGGCAATACCGAGACCGATATCAGCAGCCGACATGATCCTGAAGTGAAGCGATGAGGCGCATTCGCAAGGCTGTTTTTCCCGTGGCTGGACTTGGGACCAGGTTTCTGCCGGCCACCAAGGCAATGCCGAAAGAGATGCTGCCGGTAGTCGATCGGCCTCTGATCCAGCACGTGGTCGACGAGGCGCGTGAGGCCGGCATCGAGCATTTCATTTTCGTGACCGGCCGGAACAAGGGCGTCATCGAGGACCATTTCGATCGCCAGTTCGAGCTCGAGCATACGCTGAGCGAGCGCCAGAAACATGCCGATCTCGAGCTGCTGGCCCGCGACCTGCCGGGGCCCGGCACTGCGAGCTTCACCCGCCAGCAGCTGCCGCTGGGACTCGGGCATGCGGTCTGGTGCGCGCGCGAGCTGGTTGGGCACGAGCCATTCGCGCTGCTGCTGCCCGACGTCCTGGTGCAGCACAATCGCGGTTGTCTCGGGCAGATGATCGACGCCGCGCGCCATCTCGGCGAGAACGCCAATATCATCGCGGTCGAGAAGATGGCAGCCGAGCGCATCCAAATGTACGGCGTCGTCGGCGTGGGCGAGCGCAACGGCGCGCTGTTCTCTCTCACCGAGATGGTCGAGAAGCCATCACCGGAGAACGCGCCGTCCAACCTCATCATCACCGGCCGCTACATCCTCCAGCCGCAAATCTTCGAGGCGCTCGCCGCCGAGAAACGCGGCGCCGGGGGCGAGATTCAGATTACCGATGCCATGATCGAGCTGGCGAAGACGCAGCCCTTCTACGGCTTCGAGTTCGACGGCCGCAGTTTTGACTGCGGCTCCAAGGTCGGGTTCCTCGCCGCCAACATCGCCTACGCACTGGAGCGCGAGGACATTGGAGCCGCCGTGCGGGCCGAGCTCGGGCAGCTGCTGGGGGGCAGGGCAGCGCGCACGAACCCGTGAACTTTTGCGCCGCTCGTCCCAGGTGGGACACCGCGGAGGAGCGGTCGAGCGAAGCCCCGCGAAGGGCCGGGAGGCAACGCGCGCACTGCCGGCGCTTCACCGCGGTCCCGCCGCGGTTCATCGCTGCAGCCGCAATCCGAGCAGCCAGACATGTGCCCAGAAATTGTTGCCCGGCTCATTGGAAAATCGCCATTCCTGACGATACTCGCCGTTGAGGCAGAGGTCCCTGGTCAAGGTGTAGGCGATCCCGGCGGCGGCGAGGTAACGCAGGTCCTGCCGCGGCGAGCCGACGTAAGCGTCGATCGCGCGGCCGAACCTGAGGGTGCCGATGAGCCAGCGGCGGAATGCGTGATCGACCTGCAGCAGCGTCGCGCGCGTGAACGCGCCGGAGACGCCTTGCAGCACCGTCTCGGTGACCGCCGTGGTGTTGATCAGCTTGACTGTCGTGAGTGGAGTGGGAAGCCAGGTCAGCACGGAATCGATCGTCCAGCCGCCAATGCGCTCGAGCGTCGGATCCCGATAGCCCCGCGTGAGATAGCCGAAGCTCACCTCGCCGATGAGCTTGCCGACGAAAGCGAACGCCGTTCCGACCTTTCCATAATAGCCTTGCGACGCGCGGTCGTTGCCGCCGGCATCGAAGGGCAGGTCGTAGTCGCGCCGGATGAGGCCGAGCTCCAGGAACGGCCGGGCGCCCGGCATCACCTCGTATCCCAGGCGCAATTGCGTGCCGTATTGGTTGAAATTGCGATCGGCGTTGCCGGCGGTCGTGCCGTCGATGAACTCCGAATCGTTGTAGACGGTGCGGTCGAACGTTCCTTTCAGCGCCAGATCGAGCCGGTTGAATTGCTGGCCGATGCCGACGCTGCTGCCGTAGGTCATGGCGATTGGCAGCCTCGCCAGCCCAACCTGGATGTTCGGGCTGCCCGGATAGTCCGTGAAAAGCAGGTAGCGTCCCTCCAGAAGAAGCCGCGTCTCCCGCGTGACGTCGACGCGCGCATTCATCCGTGCCTCGACGTTCGGCCGGTCGAGCGAATGCTGCGTGTCGAACGTGGCGTAGCTGCCGCGCACGACTGCGGTGAGCTCGTGCCGCTCCCAATTGGAGGCCGCGAGGAGCTCCGGCGTGTAGAGGTTGAACCAGGATCCGCCGGCGGGAGGTCCCGAGCTTCGGCCGGGATTGTTGTCGTAGCCGCGTATGTATTCGATCGCCGGGCGAACAGTGAACGCGCCCACCTGAATGCCGGGAGGATCGAAAGGCTTCTCCTCCGGCGGCTGTCGCAGATTGGGTGCTGTCGTTGCAACCGTCGCGGTGACCGGGTCGGGGCTGATCGGCGGTGCGCCGGGGCGCACCGGGTTGTAGAAACGCCCGGCGATCGGGCCGGGCGCCGGCTGCAGCTGCCTGGGCGCCAGCTGCTGATCCGTTGCCGGCGGCGAGTCGGAATTGTTGGCAGGGGCCGCGGCGGCGCTGGCCGCGGAATATCCTTTTCCGGAATTGGCCACGCCTTGCCTTGTCGGGCGCGCGGCCCGGCTCGGCCTATTCTTGCGTTCGCTGTTGCTCGAGTCGAAGCCGGTGCTGCCGATGCCGCGCCCGCGGGAGAAGCTCGAGCCGCCCTCGGTGAAGCGGGACCATTCCCTCTCCTGGGTTCTGCGGTTGCGTCGGAAGCGCGGCGGATCGCGGGGGTCGCCGTCGAGCTCGGGGCGCATGAGGCTCATATCGAGGGAAGTCGCGACTTGCCCCTTGGCCTCGCGAGCTGTCAGGACCGACATCGCCGCCATCGAAGCGGCGGCGAGAATGAAAGCCAGGAGCGGTAGGCGGTAGCACGACACCTGAAATCCCCGGCTCACGCGCCCCGCGCGGCTTTCGTCGTCAGCCTCGCCGTGCGGCCGAATAGGGGGCCGAAAATCAATGTGATAGCGAACCCCGCCGGACCCCGTTCCGCATCGCCCGGGCGGTCCCGGAGCACTTTGGGTTAACGAAGCTAGAACGGATATGGTTAACGGCCCGTTGATCGGCCGGACTGGAGGGTTTGGCCGGCAGAACGAGCTCGCATGAGCCAAGGATCGGCCCGCGAGGTTCGTCCGGCGTCGATTCCGTGCTATCCCGGTTCCACCAGCAACCCGCCTGCCTCGCAATGTCGCAGCCGCTGAGCAAGCCAAGACCGAGCAGCCCGCGCGATCTCATCAACTCGGCGCTGCGGACGCTCGAGGCGGAGGCCGGCGGCATAGGCACGCTGGCGACGGCCATCCAGGAGGGGCTCAGCCGCGCCTTCGTTGCTGCCGTCGATCTGATCGCCGGCGCCAGCGGCAGGCTGATCGTCACCGGGATGGGCAAATCCGGTCACGTCGGACGCAAGATCGCGGCAACCTTCGCCTCCACGGGGACCCCCGCCTATTTCGTGCATCCGGGCGAAGCGAGCCACGGCGATCTCGGCGTGATCACCCGCGACGATGTCATCATGGCCTTGTCATGGTCGGGCGAGACCGCCGAGCTCAAGGACTTGATCGACTATTCGCGCCGGTTCCGCATCGGGCTGATTGCGGTGACGGCGGCCGCCGACAGCACGCTGGGGCGCGCTGCCGACGTCGTGCTTGCCCTGCCGCAGGCACGAGAAGCCTGCCCGCACAATCTCGCGCCCACGACCTCGACGCTGATGCAGGCGGCGCTCGGTGACGCCCTCGCGGTCGCGCTGCTCGAGAGCCGCGGATTCAGCGCCGTCGACTTCGGTCGCTTTCACCCCGGCGGGCGGCTGGGCGCGAAGCTGAAGTTCGTGCGTGACATCATGCACGTCGGCAGCGAGATTCCGCTGGCCCTGGTCGGCACGCCGATGTCGGAAGCGATTGCCGAGATGACGGCCAAGACGTTCGGATGCGTGGCGATCGTCGATCCCGAAGGCAGGCTGGTCGGCATCATCACCGACGGCGACCTGCGCCGGCACATGCGTCCCGACCTGCTCGGTCTGCCTGTCGAGGAGGTCATGACACGGCAGCCGCAGACTATCAGGCCGGATCAGCTGGTCAGCGAGGCGCTCGAGCTCATCAACTCGATGAAGAAGACGCAATTGCTGGTGGTCGACGGCTGCAAGCCGGTAGGGGTGGTGCATTTCCACGATTTGCTGCGGGCCGGCGTGGCATAACCAGAGGTCAGTGATCAGAGATCAGATGTGCAATCGAGGCATGATCCTTGGCCTCCGACGTCCGACATCCGGCGTCTGACATCTGACCTCAGATCCAGCCCCTCAGCTCGCGGCGCACGATTTGCTCGATGACTCGCATCCCGGGCTCGCTGTCATTGAGACAGGGGATGGCGGCAAAACGCTCGCCGCCGTAGCGTCTGAAGATGCGGGCATTCTCTACCGCGATCTCCTCGAGCGTCTCGAGGCAGTCGGCCGAGAACCCGGGTGTGATCACGACGACGCTCCTCACGCCGCTCCTGGCGAGCCTTCTGACCGTCCGATCCGTGGCAGGCTCCAGCCATTGGCCGCGGCCGAAGCGCGACTGAAAGGTCATGATCAGCTTCGTCTCGTCGAGCTGCAGCGCCCGGCGGAGCAGCCGCATGGTCTCGACACAATGACTGTAATAGGGGTCGCCCCGGTCGACGTAAGCCTTCGGCACGCCGTGGAACGAGGCG
The DNA here is from genome assembly GCA_036406655.1 of Xanthobacteraceae bacterium. Taxonomy (GTDB): domain Bacteria; phylum Pseudomonadota; class Alphaproteobacteria; order Rhizobiales; family Xanthobacteraceae; genus VAZQ01. Next base: position 12,310 of record DASXAP010000190.1, read on the forward strand.
AGAATGATCTGCGGCTCGAAGTCGAGCGCGGCGACAGCTGCGCCGGTGGAAGCCGCCACGGCCTCGATATAGGCGCTGTCGTTGTAGTAGGGGGGAGCAAAACGGATCGCCGGCTGAAACCGCATTCGAGCCAGCACGCGAAACACCGCGTCGCCGACGGTTGCGGTGGTCGCGGCACAGTATTGCGGATACAGCGGAACCACCAGGATGCGCTCGCATCCGCGACCGGCGAGATCGGTGAGACGGGACTCGATCGAGGGATTGCCGTAGCGCATCGCCCAGTCGACGACGGGTTGCGGCGCCACAGTTTCGAGCGCTCTGGCGAGCTTCTCGGCCTGCGAGCGCGTGATCGTCTTCAGCGGCGACTCGTTCTTTTCCTCGTTCCAGATGCTGCGGTAGTCGCGCGCTCTCCGCCGCGGCCTGGTGCGCAGAATGATGCCATTGAGCACGAGCTTCCAGAGGAAGCCCTGGTCCTCGATGACACGGGGGTCGGTCAGGAATTCCTTGAGATAGCGGCGAACCGAAACGGCATCGGGCGCATCCGGCGTGCCCAGATTGACCAGGAGCACACCTGGCTTGCCGGCCGTGGGGATCGCCTGGCCGCCTTCGCGCGCGAGCTCGGCGCCGGGCTGCCGCAGGGGGGAGGCTTCGTTCATCGATTCAGCACATTCGCTGACGACATCGGATGGCCGGGCGGCGCGCTCGCGTGCTAGGCAAGCCGGGTTCGCCGTTCCCCCGCAATCCCCGCCTCGTCACCATGTCGGTCATTCGTCTTCTGTCCGCTGCTTTCCTCGCTGCAGCCTTGCTCGGCAGCTCGGCGTTGGCCGAAACCGCGCACGTCACTTTCGTCCTCGTCAATGACGTGTACCAGGCTGCGGACCAGATGACGCCCGACGGCAGGCGCCGCGGCGGTTTTGCACGTCTTGCCGCGATCGTCAAAGCCGAACGGGCCAAGGCGAATGCGGCGGGTGGCCGCGTCATCCTCGCCCACGGCGGTGATACCCTTTCGCCGTCGGTGTTGTCCGGCATCGATCATGGTGCCCACATCGTGACGCTCACCAACCTGGTCGCGCCCGATATCTTCGTCCCGGGCAACCACGAATTCGACTTCGGCAAGGAAATCTTCCTGCAACGCATGGCGGAGGCGAGCTTCCCGGTTTATGCGGCGAACCTGCGCGGACCGGACGGACGCCAGCTGCGAAATTTCCAGGACCGCTCGATCGTCATCGTGGGCGGGGTGCGGATCGGATTGTCCGGCGCCGCCTATGACAAGAGTGCCATGGTGTCCGATCCGAAAGACCTGAAGTTCTCCCCGACGATTGCAACGCTGACCGAGCAGGCCGCCGCGTTGCGCCGGGAGGGTGCCGACTTCGTGGTGGCGGTGGCTCACGCTACCCGGGAGCAAGGCTACGCGCTTCTTCACGACCACGCCGCTGACCTCGTTCTCACCGGCCACACTCATGATCTGCTCGTCAATTACGACGGGATCGGCGCGCTCGTCGAATCGAGCTACGACGCCCGCTACGTGACGGCGATCGACGTCACCATCGGCGTCAAGGAGGCGGACGGCAGACGCGTGACCACCTGGTGGCCGGAATTTCGCGTGATCGACAGCGCGACCGTGACCCCCGATCCCGAGGTCGCGGCGCTGGTTGCGAGACTCGAGCAAGGCTTGGATCGCGAGCTCGATGTCCCGATCGCCACTACCGCCGTCGAGCTCGACAGCCGGGTAGCCACGGTGCGCACGCAGGAGACCGCGATCGGAAACCTGATTGCCGACGCGATGCGGAGCTCGGGCAATGCCGATGCGGCAATGACGAATGCCGGGGGTATTCGCGGCGGGCGGATTTATGCTCCGGGGGCGAGCATCACCCGACGCGACATTCTCGGCGAGCTTCCGTTCGGGAATCGGGTGGTGACCATCGAGACCAGCGGCGGCGATCTCAGGCGCGCGCTGGAGAACGGGCTTTCCAGGCTTCCGAACGGCAGCGGCCGCTTTCCGCAGGTATCGGGACTCAGCCTGCAAGCCGACGTGAGCCGCCCGGCCGGGCATCGGGTCACCTCGGTCAGGATCGGAGATGCGCCGCTCGATGAGCGCAAGACCTATCGGCTCGCCGTCAACGACTTCATGGCGCGGGGTGGCGACGACTATGAGGTCTTCGCGGCGGCGAAGCCGCTGTTGCCGATTGCCGACTCCCCGCTGCTGACCGAGGAGGTCATCGAGCACATCCGGCAGCTCGGGACCGTGCGCAGCACGGTCGAGGGCCGCATCGTGCTGAAGTGAGGCGGCCGGCCGCGCGGCTACTCCTTGATCGCCCCGGTCATCGCTGAGACGTAGTGCTCGACGAAGAAGGCATAGAGTATCACCAGCGGCAGCGAGCCGACCAGTGCTCCCGCCATCAGCGAGCCCCAGCGATAGACGTCGCCGTCGACGAACTCGTTGACGATTGCGACCGGCACCGTCTTGTTCTCGACCGACGACAGGAAGGTCAGCGCGTAGATGAACTCGTTCCAGCACAGGGTGAAGCAGAAGATGAACGCCGAGATCAGTCCGGGGACGGCGAGCGGCAGCACGATCTGCACCAGGATCTGCCAGCGGCTCGCCCCGTCGATCAGAGCGCATTCCTCGAGCTCGAACGGGATGGTCTTGAAATAGCCCATCAGCAGCCAGGTCGAGAACGGAATGAGGATGGTCGGATAGGTGAGAATCAACGCATAGGGAGTGTTGAACAGGCCATATTGGAACACGACCGTCGCGAGCGGAATGAACAGGATCGAAGGCGGAACGAGATAGGCGAGGAAGATCGCGGCACCGATCCACTGCGCGCCGCGGTAACGAATTCGCACGATGGCATATGCCGCAAGCACGCTGGCGATCATCGAGATGACGGTGGCAGCAATGGCGACGAACATCGTGTTCCACAGCCACTGCGGATAATGCGTCTCGAACAGAAGCTTCTGGATGTGCTTGAGCGTAGGCGCCGTGGTCCAGAACGGGCTCACCGTTTCCATGTCGAGCAGCTGATCGTCCGGCTTGATCGCCGTCAGTGCCATCCAATAGAACGGAAACAGCAGGACGAGCACGATGATTCCCAGCGGGAGATAGAGCGAGACGAGCCGCTTCGGCAGCGTCTGCAGATAGCTCATGCCCTCGCTGTGGTCGGCGAGCGGCGACGAGCCGCTCAGCACCGCCCGGGGATCGGCAACCTTGGCGGCGAGATCAGTCATTCGCCTCCCCGTGCTGCCACTTTCGCCGCTGCAGGCCGAACCAGGACAGCATGATGGCGGCCAGCAAGAACGGGATCATCGTGGTCGAGATCGCCGCGCCCTCCCCGAGCAGCCCGCTCAGAATGGCGCGCTGATAGGAGAGCGTGGCCATGAGGTGGGTGGCATTGACCGGACCGCCCCGCGTCATGGCCCAGATCAGCTGGAAATCGGTGAAGGTGAAGAGCACGGAGAAAGTCATCACCACGGCGATGATCGGCGTGAGCAGCGGATAGGTTATGTAGCGGAACAGCTGCCAGCGCGTTGCGCCGTCGATGGTGGCCGCTTCGTACAGCGACGGGGGAACCGTCTGCAGGCCGGCCAGCAGCGTAATGGCGACGAAAGGCACGCCGCGCCAGACATTGGCGAATATCACTGAGAACCGCGCCCAGTTGGGCTCGCCCAGGAAGTTGATGTTGTGCTCGATCAGTCCGAGGTGGCGGAGCGACCAGGAGATGATCGAGAACTGCGCGTCGAAAATCCACCAGAAGGCGAGCGCCGAAAGCACGGTCGGAACGATGAATGGAACGAGGACGATCGCCCGGACGATGGCCTTGAAAGGCATGTGCTCGTTGAGCAGAACCGCGAGGTAGAGGCCGATCGCGAACTTGAAGACGCTCGCGACGGCGGTGTAGAGCAGCGTGTTGAACACGGACAGCCAGAAGATCGAGTCGTCGGACAGCCATTCGTAATTCTCGAGCCCGATGAAAATTCCCGGACGGCCGATCCGGCTGTCGGTGAACGACAGCCAGATGCCCAGCCCGAGGGGATAGGCCAGAAACAGGATGAGGAAGCCCACAGCCGGCAACATGAACCAGAAGCCGAGCCAGTTGCGGTTGACCTTGATCCGCGTCCACGGACCGACCCGATCGAACGCGAACTCTCTCGGTCGCAGGGCTGTCGTGGTCATCGAGGCTCGCTGCCTTCCTGCATCATCAAGCGCGGAGCAGAGGCCGTCCTGAAGGCGGCAACGCGCAGGCCTGAGGGGCGGAGCGGTGCTCCGCCCCCCACGGCTCAGGCGCGATAGAGGCGCTTCGCCTGCCGCTCGCAGATCGCAATCGCGCCCTTGGCGTCCTCCCGGCCCAGACAGTAGTTGGCGAACATGTCCACCACCAGGAAGTCGGCGATCGCCGCCGCGGCCCGCTCCCCCGGCTTGCCGATTCCCGACGCCGGCAGCGCCCGCTTGCTGGCCTGGCCGAACACCTTGTTTTTCGGGTCCATGGTCCAGATCGGATTCGCGTCATAGGCGTTGAGGCAGTGCGTCAGGTAGCCGCGCGAGCCGATCAGCCATTTGTCGAAGTTCTCCTTCTCCAGCATGAAGGCGACGAGAGCCTTGGCGGCATTCGGGTACTTCGAATATCGGAAGGCCAGGATCGGCACGGTGAGCTGCAGCTCCGTGGGCTTGCCGATCGGGCCGACCGGCCACAAGGCGTGGTCGGTGTCGGCGGCGAGATCCTTCTTGGTCGGATCGTCCTTGGCGGCGACATAGATGGAGATGCCGTTGCTGGTCATATACAGCTCGCCGGCCAGGAACGCCTTGTTGTTGGAGGAATCGTTCCACGAGCCCGTCCCCGGGATGAACGTGTCCGACAGCGCCTTGGCATATTCCAGCGCCTTGACCGTCTCGGGGCTGTTGATGACGACCTTGTCGTCCTTGTCGACCAGCCACGCATTGTGTCCCCACAGGACCCAGTGCAGCCAGGCATTGGCATCGCCGGAGGCATGGCCGAGCGCGAACCCGGCCGGCGTGTTGTTCTTCTTCAGCGCCTTGCAGAGCTCGAGAAAGCCCGGAAAATCCTGCGGGCATTCCTTGAAACCCGCCTTCTGCATGGAGGAGGTGCGATAGGTCAGATAGCCGCCGATCGTGGCGACCGGGATGCCGAGCCATTTGTTGCCCTGCTTGACGGTGATTTCGGCCGCCGAGGTCCAGCCGCCGTATTTCTTGCCGAGATAGTCGGCGACATCGGTCATATCCACGACCTTGTCGGGAAAGAGCTGCGGCAGCGAGTGCAGTCCCCACACAAGGTCCGGACCCTGGCCGGTGTTGGCCGATACGGACGCCTTCGGCTGAAGGTCCTCGAAGGATTCGCTGAACACGTTCACGTCCACCTTGGTCGCTGCCTTGAAGGCACCTACCATCGCCATGAACGCCTGATCCTCGGCTTCCACGAAGCGCTTCCAGCGCATGACCGTGAGCTTCGCATTGGGCTCCGGCTTCCACGGCGCTGCTTGCGCCCAGGCCTGTGCCCAGCCCAGCAGGCCGGAACCGGCGATCGCACCAGCCGTGGCCAGCGAGGCGCCGCCCTCCATGACGCCGCGTCGCGTGAAGATCCTGCTCATCTCGCTTCCTCCATGTTACCGGGAACCCTGTTCAGCCATTAAGGCGCCTGCCGGTCGACTCGTCAAAGAGGTGCACGAGCTTGGGGTTCGGCTTGAGCCGGATCCTGTCGCCCGGGCTGAAGGCGTGTCGTTCGCGAAATACCGCGATGATTTCCTCATCGCCCAGCTTGGCGAACACCTGGGTTTCCGAGCCGGTGGGCTCGATCACCTGAATCACTGCTTCCGCCCCGTCATCGTCGAGCGCGAAATGCTCCGGCCGGATGCCGTAAATGGCGGGCCTGTCCCCGCCCGCGGGCGCGTCCGCGAGAGGCAGCCGCGTGCCGCCCGGACCCTGGAACTCGACCCTCCCGTTCAGGCGCACGGTTCCCCTGAGCAGGTTCATGGCCGGGGAGCCGATGAAGCCCGCGACGAAAAGGTTTTGCGGCCGATCATACAGATCCAGTGGGGCCCCGATCTGCTCGACGATCCCGTCGTGCATCACCACGATCCGGTCGGCCATCGTCATGGCCTCGATCTGGTCATGGGTGACATAGACCGTGGTCGTGCCCAGCCGCTGGTGCAGCTCCTTGATCTCCGTGCGCATGGCCACGCGCAGCTTGGCATCGAGATTCGACAGCGGCTCGTCGAACAGGAATACCTGCGGGTCGCGCACGATCGCGCGGCCCATCGCCACCCGCTGACGCTGGCCGCCCGACAGCTGGCGGGGATAACGGTCGAGCAAGGCGCCGAGCCCGAGAATGTCGGCGGCCCGCTTGACGCGCCCCTCGATCTCGGGCCGCGGCGCGCCGCGCAGCTTCAGCGAGAAGCCCATGTTGGCGGCCACGGTCATGTGAGGGTAGAGAGCGTAGTTCTGGAACACCATGGCGACATCGCGTTCCTTCGGCGGCACGTGATTGACGACGCGCTCGCCGATGCTGATCTCGCCGGCGGTGATGTTCTCGAGGCCGGCGATCATCCGCAGCAGCGTCGACTTGCCGCAACCGGACGGTCCCACCAGCACCACGAACTCGCCATCGGCGATATGGACGCTGACGCCGTGGATGACCTCGACCGAGCCGAACGCTTTCCGGACGTCGCGGATCGCGACTGTCGCCATCCATTCCTCCCGATCACTCTGGTCGCTCTTGCTCGCTGCGGCGCGCGCAGCCTTCACTGGCCGTCATCTGCGATCTTGCGCCGCCTGGTGCCGTGCGCCAAGCGACAGATTAGCCTACGGGTCGCTCGTCGGCGATGACCTTGCCGTCATTCGGCAGGGCCCCGGGGGCGACCAGGTCAACCGCCCCCCGCAACTTGGTGATGGATTGCAGGGTCGCGGCGACTGCGTCCTGCAGGCCGGGGGCGGGCGAGGCGCATTCCGCGAGCAGCGTCATCACGTCCTGCTCGTCTGCCCGCTGCACCGCGAGCCGCAGCCGGCCAAGCTCCGGGTGGCGCCTGCCGACCTCGGCCAGCTGGCTCGGATGGACGAACATTCCCTTGATCTTCGTCGTCTGGTCGGCGCGCCCCATCCAGCCGGACAGCCTCATGTTCGTTCGTCCGCATGCTGACTTTCCCGACATCACCGAGGAAAGATCGCCGGTGGCCAGCCGGATCATTGGATAGTCCGGATGAAAAGACGTGACGACGACCTCGCCGACCTCGCCTTCGGGCACCGGGTTTCCCGTGCCCGGGCGCACGATCTCGACCAGCACCGTCTCATTGACGATCATGCCCGCGCCCGCCTGGCTCTCGTAGGCAATGACGCCGATTTCGGCGATCGCGTAGCATTGCAGCACCGAAACGCCGCGCATCGCCAGCTCGTGACGCAGTGAGGACGGCAGCGCCGCCCCCGAGACGAGGCCTCGCTCGATGGATGACACGTCCTTGCCGGCCTTGGTCCCGGCATCGAGCAGAATCTTGAGAAAGTCGGGAGTGCCCACATATCCGCGCGGCCGCAGATGGGCGATGGCCTCGAGCTGCTGCTCGGTGTTGGCGGGACCTCCGGGAATCACGGCGCAGTCCAGCGCGTGCGCGCCCGATTCCATGATGAATCCGCCTGGAGTCAGGTGATAGGCAAAGCTGTTGTGGACGATATCGCCGGCGCGAAAGCCCGCCGCGAACAGTGCGCGCCCGGCGCCCCAGCAGTCCGGCGCCCCTCCTTCGGGCTCGAAGATGGGGCCGGGCGACATCAACAGCCGTCGCATCCGTTCCGGGGCGGTGACGTTGAACCCTCCGAATGGCGGCTGCTGCTTCTGCCGGGCTCCCAGATCGGACTTGCGCAGCAGTGGAACCCTCGCCAGCGCCGCTCGGCTGGTCACTGCGTCTGCATCGATGCCGGCGAGCTGCGCCGCCCATCCCGGCGCGCTGCGCGCAAGCGCGATGAGCTCCGGCAGGCGCCCGATCAGATCGCGCTCCCGCACGTCGGCATCGCGAGTCTCGAGAGCGTCGTAATGCATCGTGCTGATGTCACCTACCGGACCGGCATGGCAGCTCGATCAAAGCCAGCGTTTGCGCCGCCTGAACGACTTCACGTTCTTGAACGAGCGACGCTCGCTGCCGGCACCTCCGAGATAGAATTCCTTCACGTCCTCGTTGCGCATGAGGCTTTCGGCCGTCCCGTCGAGCACGACCTTGCCGCCTTCCATGATGTAGCCGTACTCGGCGGCGCCCAGCGCCATCTTCGCGTTCTGCTCGACCAGCAGGATGGAGATCCCGAGATCGCGGTTGAGCCGGCGGATGATCCCGAAGACTTCCCGCACCAGCAGCGGCGACAGCCCCATCGACGGCTCGTCCATCAGGATCAGGCGGGGCTTCGCCATCAGCGCGCGGCCGATCGCCAGCATCTGCTGCTCGCCCCCTGAGAGATAGCCCGCCAGACCGGTTCGCTCCTTGAGACGCGGGAAATAGGAGAACACCCGCTCCATCTCCTCCGTCAGGCGGGCCGAGCGCGCGGTATGAGCGCCCAGGCGAAGATTCTCGATGACGGTCATGTCCTGGACGATGCCGCGTCCCTCCATCACCTGGAAGATGCCGCGCTGCACGATGCGATGCGGCGGCAGCCTGGTGATGTCCTCGCCGTCGAACAGGACGCTGCCGCGCGTAATCTCGCCGTTCTCGACCTCCAGCAATCCGGAGATCGCCTTGAGCGTAGTCGATTTGCCGGCGCCGTTGGCGCCGAGCAGCGCGGTGATGCCGCCGCGGCGGGCCTCGAGACTGAGCCCGCGCAGCACCAGGATCACGCCGTCGAACATCACCTCGATGTTCTTGACGGCGAGGATTGCGCCGCCGCCTGTCGATCCCCGTGTAGCTTCCATGGTCAGCCGGCTTGGGCCTTGCGCCGGGAATGCATCCGGTCCCGGCGCAGTCATGCCGGGCCTACTGGCCCAGCCAGCGGTCCTCCCGCGCCAGCGTCGTGTCGGCGATCTTCTGGACCTTCACCGTGCCGTTCTCGAAATCGCCACGGTTGATCGCGACGGTCATGGTGCCGCGATGGTCGCTCGGGGTCCAGGTCGAGGGCATGCACACGCCTTCCAGGCCCTTCGGAACCCAGTTCTGCCTGCTGTACATGCCCTGCCTGATCCTCTCGCCAGTCAATCCGCCGTTCGCCTTCGCCCACTCCATCGCCTCCTTCATGTAATAGGCGGAGCAGATGGCGCGCACGTAGTGGTGCGTCGGTTTGCCGTTCTTGGCGAAGCCGCTCTTGTCCGCGATCTCGCGCACGAGCTTCATCCCCGGCGCGTCCTGATCCCAGAACGGGGTAGCGGACGGGAAGATGTAGTTCTTTGCCTCAACGGCCGCGATGGTCGGCTCGTCGCCGGCCCAGATGTTGGCCAGGTAGGTGACGTCGAGACCGACAGTGCCGCACGATTTCACCATCGATACGACCGAGCCGCCGAGATTGCCGATGAACACGTAGTTGGCGCCCGATTCCTTGATGGTCAGGCACTGCGCCTTGAAGTCGCCGGGCTTCAACGGAATGACGACCGGCGTGAGCACCTCGAAGCCGAGCTCCCTGGCGAACGCGCTGCAGGCCTCCTTGGGCGCGTTGGGATAGGGATGATTGTCGCCGGTGTGAACGTATTTCGGCTTGGCGATGCCGCGGGCCTTGGCGTCGCCCGCGGCCCACTGCACCATGGCGCGACAGGCGTCGGTATAGGAGGGGCCGTAGAAGAAATTGTAGGGCGCCGGCTTCTTGGTATTGGGGTTCTTGCCGGTCGGATCGGTCAAATGGCCGGAATAGGAGGCCGACCACACCGGCACCTTGTCGTCAGCGACAAAGCCAATCAGCGCTTCCGTGTCGCCGGTGCCCCAGCCCTGCAGCGCCACCATTCCCTTTCCCTTCCACCGCTTGTAATTGGCGATGGCGTCGGGGATCTTGTAGGCGTAGTCGACGGTCTCCATGTCGATCGCCGTGCCGGCAACCCCGCTGTTGGCGTTGATGAAATCAACTGCATCACGCACGCCGGGGCCATAAGTCTTGCCGACGAATGACGTCGCGCCCGTATAGTCCGCCAGATGACCGACGAATACCTTGTCCTGCGCCAGGGCCGCAGATGCGGCGCTCGCAAGCAGGCAGGCCACGGCTGAGGCAGCCCTTTTCATGTGGTTTCTCCCGAGGGCGGCGCTCAGCGTCTCCGTCGCTCTGCCGCCGCGAGCGAGGGGTCTTGCTCAATACGAGAATGGATACAGCTTGAGGCTGGCGCGAATCAACCGCCAGCCATGGATGAGGCCTTCCGGCTCGAAGATCAGGAACAGGATGATCGCAGCCCCGATCGACATCTCCTTGACGTAAGCGACCCCCTGCTGCATCGCCGGAAACCAGTCCGCCACCGTTGCGGTGCCGGCTTGCATGACCTGCGGAAGCAGCAGGATGAACGCGGTGCCGAGAACCGATCCGGCAACCGAGCCGAGCCCGCCGATGATGATCATCGCCAGAAACTGGATCGAGAGCAGGATGGTGAACGCCTCGGCCGAGACGAAGCCGAGGTAATGCGCATAGAGCGCCCCGCCGATTCCCGCGAAGAAGCTCGATATTCCGAACGACAGAATCCGGTAACGGGAGAGATTGATCCCCATCACCTCGGCCGAGAGATAGTGATCCCGAATGGCGATCAGCGCGCGACCATCGCGGGTGCGCATGAGATTGGAGACGCCGACATAGCTCAGGACGAACCACAGCAGCACGACGTAGAAATACGTCCTGTCGGTATCGAGGGCGAAGCCGAGCAGCGTTGCGCGCTCGGCGGGGGCTCCGGAGGAGCCGCCGGTGAACCATTCCGCCCGAGCAAAAAAATCTTCGAGAATGAACTGCGCGGCAAGCGTGGCGATGGCGAGATAGAGGCCCTTCAGGCGGGCGGCCGGGATCCCGAAGATCATGCCCAGCCCGGTGGTGATCACGCCGGCGCACGGGATGCTCAGCAGAGCCGGCACCCCGTGCACCGTGCCGAGCCACGCGGAAGCGAAGGCGCCAAAACCGAAGAATGCGCTGTGACCGAGCGATATCTGGCCGGTGAAGCCGACCAGCACGTTCAGCCCGAGTGCGGCGATACCGTAGATGCCGATGAGGATCAGCTGGCTCAGCAGGTAGTCGCCGGCGATGAGCGGCGCGGCGAGCAGCAGAGCAGCGCCGAGCCAGGCCGCGACCGTCGCGCCGCGGGTTCGGAACATGGTCATATCGGCGGCGTAGCTGGTCCGGAAATCGCCGCAGGGCCTCGGATTCGGAAGGTAGGGCATCGACTTCCCGCCTCAGAGCCGCTCGATATCCTCGGTGCCGAACAGCCCGTAAGGACGGATCATGAGGATCACGATCAGCACGTAGAACGGGGCGACGGTGTACATATTGCCGATTCGCAGGTACTGCCCGTCGACGAACTCGGCCAGGTTCTCCAGGATCCCGATGATCAGCCCGCCGACGACCGCGCCCACGATGGAATCGAGACCGCCGACGATCACCGCGGGGAAGACCTTGATCCCGATGAAGGCGAGCGAGTTCGATACCGCGTTGACCAGGCCGAGCACGACCCCGGCCACGCAGGACACCAGCGCCGAGATCGCCCAGGCCATGGCAAATACCTGCTTGACCGAGATGCCGAGGCTCTGCGCGATGCGCTGGTTGTAGGCGGTCGCCCGCATCGCCAGGCCGAACCGGGAGTAGCGAAAGAAATAGAAGAAGACGCTCATGATGACGAGCGACAGCACGAAGCTCATGAGGTAGGCGGTCTCGACATTCAATCCGGCGATGGCGATCTTCTGCGAGCTGAAGACGTTCGGGAAACGCGCCGCGTTGTTGCCGAATGCCCAGTTCAGCATCGCCTGCATGAAGATCGACAACCCGATCGTCACCATGATGACGGAGATGATCGGCTCGCCGATGAGGGGGCGCAGGATGATCAGCTGAACCAGGATGCCGTAAGCCGTGGTGAACACCAGGGCAAAGCCGAAGGCGACCGCGAACGGCAGCTGCCACTTCACGATGAAGAACCAGCACATCCAGGCGCCGAGCACCAGAAACTCGCCCTGGGCGAAGTTGACGACCTGCGTCGACTTGTAGATCAGCGTGAAGCACATCGCGACGACGCCGTAGAGCATTCCGACGATGAGCCCGTTCACCAGCAGCTCGACGAGCAGCGCCCAGTTCATGCGTGAGCCTCCGCCGCCGCGGTATCGAGGCTCTCGTTCTTCAGCCTGGTCACGATACGCTGGCGGGTGCCGTCCTGGAACTGGATCACCGTGTCGATGGCGATATAGGCGGCATCGGAGTAGAGCGCGTCGATGATGGAGTGGTACTTCTCGGCAATCACGCCGCGGCGCACCTTGCGCGTGCGGGTCAGCTCGCCGTCGTCGGCATCCAGCTCCTTGTACAGCAGCACGAACTTGCGGATTTGCTGGCCGCTCGGCAACGAGGCATTGACGCTCTCGACCTCCCGGCGCAGCAGCGCATAGACCTCCGCCCGCCCGGCGAGATCGGTGTAGGTGGTGAATGCGATGCGGTGCTTTTCCGCCCATCTGGCCACCACGGTGTAGCGGATGCAGATGATGGCGGTCAGGAAGGGTCGACCCGCGCCGAGGATCACCGCTTCGGCGATGTAGCTCGAGAACTTGAGCTTGTTCTCGATGTATTGCGGCGAGAAGCGCACGCCGGTCGAGGTCGCAGCCAGATCTATCGCACGATCGACGACGACGAGGTGGCGCTCGGGAGTGAGGTACCCGGCATCGCCGGTGAGAAGCCAGCCGTCGGACCCGAACACCTCGGCAGTAGCGGCGGGGTTCTTGAAGTAGCCCTTCATCATGTAGGGGTGGCGCACCCTGATCTCGCCGAGCCCCTCGGAATCGGGATTGTCGATCGCGAGCTCGACGCCCGGCATCGGATAGCCGACGGTGCCGTAACTGACATCGTCGGCACGGTGGATGGTGTGGGCGCCGAGCGCCTCGGTCTGGCCGTAGAGCTGGCGCAACGGCACGCCCATTGCGAGGAAGAACTTGAACGTCTCTGGACCCATGGCGGCCCCGCCGGTCGCGGCGGAGGTGAGGTTCCGGAAACCAAGACGGTCGCGCAATGCCGAGAACACCATGGTGTCGGCGAGCCACGAGCGGCCGTCGTGCTCGATCGCCTCAATTCCGTGCTGCAGCCCCCATTGATAGAGTGCCTGCTTCCAGCTGCTCGAATCCATCATGCGGGCGCGGACGTCTGCCGCGATCTGCTCCCAGACGCGCGGTGCCAGCAGCAGGAAGCTCGGCCCGATCTCCCGCAGGTCGGCCATCACAGTGGTCGGCTCCTCCGGAAAGTTCACTTTCATCCTGGCGAGCAGGCTCCAGGCGACCGAGTACATCTGCTCCATCACCCAGGAGAGCGGGAGCACCGCGACGTACTCGTCCTGCGGCCCCTTGGGGTCCGCCTGCAGATAGGCGGCGGCGTGACCGAGAAATGCGCGATGCGTCCACTCGGCGAGCTTGGGGTGCGAGGTGGTGCCGGAAGTCGTGCAGAGAACGGCCACGTCGTCGGCCTGCGTCGCCGCCAGCATGCGCTCGTAACGTTCGGGATCCCGGTCGAGCGCGGCCTGCCCGAGCGCCTCGAGGTCGGCTATCGGCACGAGCCGCGGGTCGTCGTATTTTCGCATGCCGCGCGGATCGAGATAAACGATCCGCGCGACGCTCGGAATTCGCTCTGCCAGGCTCAGAAGCTTGTCGACCTGCTCCTCGTCCTCGGCGATAACGAGCTTCGGCGAGGCATATCCGATCAGATAGGCGATCTCGTCCTCGAGCGCGTCGCGATAGATACCGAGGCTGCACGCCCGGCAGGCATGCGCGGCGATCTCACCCCAGACCCAAGCCGGACGGTTGTCGCCGATCAGCACGACCACGTCGCCGACCTGCAGGCCGAGCGTGGCGAATCCCGTGGCGATGCGGCGCACATGATCTTGCACCGAGCGCCACGTATAGGCGTTCCAGATGCCCAGGTCCTTTTCCCGCTGCGCCACTGTCTCCGGGTATTCACGGGCATTGCGCGCGAGCAGCCGCGGCGTGGTATCCCAGGTCGCCAGCTCGGCTGCTGCCGTCGGGTTATCGGGCCAGCCGCAGCTCGAGCCCGCAATGTGCAAGCTCGTCGTGCGCGCATCCATCATGGCGCGGGCACCTCGATCTCCCGGCTGGCCTCGTCGTCCTCGCCGAGATAGGCACGCTTCACCTCTTCGTCGGCCATGACCTCCTCGGGCCGCCCTTCGGCAATCTTCTTGCCGAAATCGAGAACCATGATGCGGTGCGAGATGTCCATCACCACGCCCATGTCGTGCTCGATCATGATGATCGTCTTCCCGAGCTCCTGGTTGAGGTCGATGATGTAACGGGCCATGTCCTCCTTCTCTTCGAGGTTCATGCCGGCCATCGGCTCGTCGAGAAGAATCAGCTCGGGGTCGATGGCGATGGCGCGCGCAAGCTCGACGCGCTTGCGTAGACCGTAAGGCAAGGTCCCAGCCGGCTCGTTGCGGACGTGCTGGATCTCGAGAAAATCGATGATGTCCTCGACCTTGCGTCGATGTTCCCGCTCCTCGCGACGCGCGCCGCCGATCCAATACAGCATGCCGGTGAGGAAGTTGTTGTGCATCAGATGATGACGCCCGACCAGGATGTTGTCGAGCACGGACATGTGGCCGAACAGCGCCAGGTTCTGGAAGGTGCGGCCGATGCCGAGTCGGGCGCGGTCGTTGATCGAGTAGCGGGCGAGCGGCCGTCCTTTGTAAGCGAGCTGACCGTCCGTCGGGATGTAGCGGCCGGAAATGCAGTTCAACATCGAGGTCTTGCCTGCCCCATTGGGGCCGATGATCGAGAAGACCTGGCCGGCCTCGACATTGAAGCTCACATTGCTCAACGCTCTTACTCCGCCGAACCGGATCGAGACGTTCGAGGCCTCGAGGAGATGCTCCCCGGCGGCGGCACCCCTAGCCACGACAACCCTCCCGCTGACCTTGGTCGTTGCTGCGCTCGACCGGAAGGCCATGGCCGCCGTTCATCGGCAGACCGCTTGGCGCTCCATAAGAAAAGGCGCTCCGGCCGAGGTCAAGTCAGCCATTGGTGTGGCGGAGCGACGAGGCCGGTTGCGGTCCGGCACAACCCTGCACAAGCCGGCTCAGGTTGCCCGCGAGCTCGGCAGCTTGCCGGATGCAAGGACGCCTTGCGCCGGCGGTCGTCTGCTACTCCGCCGCCTTGAGCAGCGCCGCGCCGACCCCGGCGCGGAACTGGTCGAGCAGCACGACTTCCTCGGCCTTCGCCGTCTCGAGATGACGCATCTTCACCTGACCGAAGCCGCGAATCTTCTCCGGGATGGCGGCGAGTCCGACCGCGATGTGATGGTTTTCCGCCGCGAGCTTCGCCATCAGCTCGTCGAGCAGGGCCTCGTACTCGCTGACGAGTGCCCGCTCGGTCCTGCGCTCCACGGAGTAGCCGAACGGATCGAGCGGCGTGCCGCGGAGAAACTTGAGCCTGGCGAGCAGCCGGAATACCGGGAAGATCCACGGACCGAAGGCCATCTTCCGAGGCTCGCCGGTGTTTGCATCCCTGCGCGTCAAGAGCGGCGGAGCGAGATGAACGCGATAGCGCAGATGCTCGCCGCCAAGATCGTTGCTCACCTGCTTCGCGAACGACCCGTCCGCATAGAGCCGCGCCACCTCGTATTCGTCCTTGTAGGCCATCAGCTTGAACAGATAACGGGCCACAGCGTCGGCAAAGCCGCACTTGCCGGGCGCCTTGGCCGCCTCGACGGCCCTGGCCTGCTCGACCCGAGCGCGATAGCGCCTGGCATAGGCGGCGTCCTGATAGGCGGTGAGGAATGCGACCCGGCGTTCCACCATCTCCTCGAAGGACTGGGAGAGCCGGCGGGCGTCGGTTGTCGCCTCCGGCGCCGGCCGGATCAGCGCCTCGACCGCCGCCGGCTCGAAGGCCGCGCGGCGGCCCCAATTGAAGGCCCCCTTGTTCATCTCGACGGCTTCGCCGTTGAGCTCGATGGCCTGCTCGATCGAGGCCGCCGCCAGCGGCAGGGCACCGAGCTGATAGGCGTAGCCGACGAGAAAGATGTTGGCCCCCACGCTGCTGCCGAACAGCGCATTGGCGGCCGCGGTGGCGTCGACGAAATGGGTCTTCTCGTGGCCGGCATCGCCGATGATCGCGCGCTTGAGCCGCTCGGTCGGCAGCGAGAAATCGGCGTTGCGGGTGAAATCGCCGGGCAGGAACTCGGCGGTGTTGATCACCATCTCGGTGGTGCCATGCTTGACGGCGGCCAGCACCTTCCGGTTGCCGGCAACCACGATATCGCCGCCGAGCACGAGATCGGCGGCACCCGCGGCGATCCTGATCGCGTGGATGTCTTCCGGACGCTCGGCGACGCGCATGTGGCTGTAGACGGCGCCACCCTTCTGCGCCAGCCCGGCCATGTCGAGGATGCCCACCCCCTTGCCCTCGATATGGGCCGCCATGCCGAGAATGCCGCCGACCGTGACGATGCCGGTGCCGCCGACGCCGGTGACGATGATGTCGTAGGTCTGGCGGATGGCCGGCAGCTTGGGTTCCGGGAGCCTCGGGAAGGGGTGATCGCCGGCAATCGCCTTGCCCCGTTTGAGCGTGGCGCCCTCGATGGTCACGAACGAGGGACAGAATCCCTTCACGCAGGAGAAGTCCTTGTTACAGCTCGTCTGCTCGATGGTGCGCTTGCGACCCCATTCGGTTTCCAGCGGCTGCACTGACACGCAGTTCGACTTCACGCCGCAATCGCCGCAGCCCTCGCAGACCAGCTCGTTGATCAGCACCCGCTTGTCGGGATCGGGAAATGTTCCCCGTTTTCTCCGCCGCCGTTTCTCGGCAGCGCAGGTCTGATCGTAGATCAGCACGGTGACGCCGGGAGTGCCGGCGAGCTCCGTCTGCACCGCGGTGAGCTCGTCGCGATGATGGATGGTCAGGCCGCGGGGCCAATGCTCGCGGGAAGAATACTTCCAGGGCTCGTCGCTGACGACGACGACGCGTTTGGCGCCTTCGGCGGCGACCTGCCGGGCGATCTGCGGCACCGTGAGCCCGCCGTCGTTGGCCTGGCCGCCGGTCATGGCAACGGCGTCGTTGAAGAGGATCTTGTAGGTCATGTTGACGCCGGCCGCGATCGCCCCCCGAATCGCCATGTAGCCCGAATGGTTGTAGGTGCCGTCGCCGAGATTCTGGAACACGTGGCTGCGCTTCGAGAACGGTGCCTCGCCGATCCAGTTCGCGCCTTCACCGCCCATCTGGGTGTAGCCGAGCGTCGAACGGTCCATCCACTGCGCCATGTAGTGGCAGCCGATGCCGGCATAGGCGCGCATGCCCTGCGGCACCACGGTCGAGGTGTTGTGGGGGCAACCCGAGCAGAAATAGGGCGTGCGCAGCGCGACGTCCTGCGTCTCGGCCAGGATTCGCTGGGCCTCCTTGAGCCGAGTGACCCGTGCCGCGATCTCCTCGTTGTGACCCACGCGCTGGAGAATGCGCTGACCGAGACAGATAGCGACCTCGTTGGGATCGAGCGCCCCCTTCACCGGGAACAGCCAATTTCCCTGTTCGTCCCTCTTGCCGATGCAGGCGGGCTGGTTGGCCGTTCCGTAGAGCTCCTCGCGGACCTGCACTTCCAGAAGCGACCGCTTCTCCTCGACGACGATGATCAACTCGAGCCCGTCGGCAAACTCCTTCAGGTCGCGCTGGCTGATCGGCCAGGGACAGCCGATCTTGTAGAGGCGGATGCCGAGGTCATTGCACTTGACCTCGTCGACACCCAGCTCATCGAGGGCCTGGCGCACGTCGAGATAGCTTTTGCCCACCGTGATGACGCCGATCCTCGGCTGGCGTCCACCCGAGGTGATGTACTTGTTGAGCTTGTTGGCCCGCACGAAGGCCAGCATGGCGTCACGCTTGTAATCATGCAGCCGCGCCTCCTGGCCGAGGATGGTGTCGCGCAGGCGGATATTGAGCCCGCCTTCGGGCGGCTGAAAATCCGCGGGCAACACAATGCTGACGCGGTCGGGGCTGCCGTCGATCACCGCGGTCGATTCGACCGTCTCGTGCATCGATTTGAGCGCCACCCAGGTGCCGCAGAAGCGCGACATCGCCCAGCCATAGAGACCGTAGTCGAGGATCTCCTGCACCCCGGCCGGGTTGAGGATCGGAATCATCACGTCGATGAAGTGGTATTCCGATTGATGCGCCGTGGTCGAGGACTCGGCGGTGTGGTCGTCACCCATGAGCGCCAGCACCCCGCCGTGCCGCGAGGTGCCGGCGAAATTAGCATGGCGGAAGACGTCACCGGTTCGGTCGACGCCGGGGCCCTTGCCGTACCAGAGCCCGAAGACGCCGTCGAAGCGACCCTCGCCGCGCAGCTCGGCCTGCTGGGTGCCCCAGAGCGCGGTGGCGGCGATGTCCTCGTTGATCCCGGCCTGGAAGCGGACGTCGTAGCGGTCGAGAAAGCGCCGGGCACGGATGAATTGCTGGTCGAGGGTGCCGAGGGGCGAGCCCCGATAGCCAGTGACGTAACCTGCGGTATTGAGGCCGGCGCGGCGGTCGCGTTCCTTCTGCATCAGGCAGAGGCGGACCAGTGCCTGGAAGCCGGTGACGAAGATCCGGCTCTTGGTCAGGTCGTATTTATCGTCGAGGCTGACGTGATTGGGCGCCATCGCGCGGGTCTCCGCCGGCAGGCTGGCTTTGCGGCAGCGATTTCCCCAGGGGGCAAGCTCGGTGACGGAAAGGATATAGGTGGGCGCACTGCGCGGGCAATGGCGGAGGCCGCTGCCGAGCGGCCGTTGCGCCGCGCCGGCTCCGCCGGCAAGCAAATGTCAGCAGCAACCTTCGTTGCGCATTTTGGCGCAATGCAGCAAGCGATGACCGGCCGCCGCCTATCGGCCCTTCGTGGACTTCCGGGGCGGCTCGGGCAGGTCGCCGAATCGCATCCGGTCGAGGGAACGCTTGGCGAAATGCGGAATGAACCCGTGCTCCTCGAGCGTGGCTCTGGCGTATTCGATGTCCTCGGGCGCGTCGATGTATTCCACCGCAAAGACCGGCTTGCCCTCCGCGGTCAGAAGCTTCAGAAGGCCGATGTTCTCCTCGACTTGCTCCGGATCGTTCGGCCGCTTGGCCTTGACCTCCCCGAACAGCAGATCCTCCTTCCCGAGCCCGTCGATCGCGGCGCGATATTCCGCGTCGCTGAGCAGCTCCTCGGCATTCTGAGGAACCACGAGAAAGCCAGGCTTGAGGGATCGGGCACGCTTGGCGAGCGCGGTGACGAAGGCGACCATCCGGTCTCGGGCATCGGCGACCTCTTTTTCCGCGGCGACGTATTGGTCGACCTTGTCGAGGTAGATGCCGTCGAAACCCGCTCCGACGATGCGATCGAGATAGCTGTCCGCGCCGGTGAAGATGATCTTCTGCCACTCCTCGTCCCAATAGCGCACCCCGATATTGCCGCGCCACTTCTTGTTCTCGCGGCCGAGCCATGCGGGCGCACTGCCCTCGAGCGACCAGCTCTCGTTCCAATAGTACCGATAGGTCTCGGCCTCACCGATCGAGAGATAGGCGAGGACGATGCGTTCGCCGCCGTCGGGCTTCATCTTGATCTGGCGGAGCTCACGCGCGGTGAGCGCTCGCTCCTCGGTGCCGTCCCGGGAGTAGTCGAGAACCAGCACGTCGTAAGGCGCGCCGGCGAGGACATTCGGATCGATCTTCTGCAGCTGATAGCCCCAGCTCCTGGCCTGCGCCAATGCACGCGCCGGCGCCGATGCGGCTGGAGCGTCGGGGAGCTCGGCCCGGACCGCGCCCGGCTGCACCGAGCCGATCGCAAGCAGTATCGGAAGGAGGAACTTCGCTGGTGACTTGCTGTTCGACATGCTGATCCAGGAGTATCTGTATCGGATGGAGCACCCTCACAAGGGCAGGTCCGTGTGTGGGCGCAACAAGACAGATGCGGCCCCCTTCGTCAAAGCAAAAAAGCGTTAAGTCGGCCGGTATGATCAGTCCTGCATGGAACCGCTGCAAAATGATTCTCCCCGATAACGACATCCTGCTCTACGCTTTTCGGAGCTGCGGTAGAATCGCCGCTGCTCGCCGCTCATGTGTCGAGCCGGGAACCTGCTGATCGCGATGGATGCCCATGTCGAGCCGCGAGCCGAGCCGCTCTCACATCGCGAGACGCTGCTGGTCGTCTTCGGCGTGCTGCTGCCGACCTTCATGGGCTCGCTCGACCAGACGATCCTCGCGAGCGCGTTGCCTACCATCGGACGCGATCTCGGCGAATCGCACAGGCTGCCCTGGCTGATCACCGCGTATCTGTTGGCGTCGACCGCCATCATTCCGCTCTATGGCAAGATCGCCGACATCCACGGACGCCGATTCACCCTGCGGATCGCGATCCTCACCTACATGGTGGGCTCGCTGGTCTGCGCCCTCGCTCCCAACATGCTTGTTCTGATCCTCGGCCGCGTCCTGCATGGGCTCGGCGGCGGCGGATTGTCCTCGATGGGCATGGTTGTCCTCGGCGATATCGCGTCTCCCAAGGAGCGCGGCCGCTACTACAGCTACTTCGCCTTGACCTACACGACTGCGGGCGGCAGCGGGCCGGCGCTCGGCGGCTTCATCGCCGAGCATCTGCACTGGTCGGTGATCTTCTGGATCAACATTCCGATGGGGATCGCTGCGCTCGCGATCACGACCTCGTTGCTGCGCCGCCTGCCTCGTTACGAGCGACCGCATCGGCTCGATTTCCTCGGGGCGATGCTGATCGTGGTCGCCAGCGTAGCCTTCATGCTGGCGCTCAATACCGGCGGGCTGCGTCACCCCTGGACGTCGCTGCCGATCGTCGCGCTGTTTGCCGTCGCTCTGGTGGTGGGCTGCCTGTTCGTGATCCGGCTGCTCACCGCGCCGGAGCCGCTGATCCCGATCGGCATCCTGATCGATCCAGTCGTTCGGTGCGCGATCGCTGCGAACGCGCTGGGCTGGGGTGCGATCGTCGGGCTCAACGTCGTGCTGCCGATCTATCTGCAGGGGATCATGGGGCTGTCACCGACCGGCGCGGGACTTAGCCTGGTAGCTTTCATGGTAGCGATGAACTCGAGCGCGGCGCTCGCCGGACAGGTGCTCGGCCGGGTGCGCCATTACAAGGTCCTGCCGATGCTTGGGCTGTGCGTCTCCTTCGGTGCGCTCGCGACCCTCGCCGGAAACGCCCAGTCGTTGACCCCGTCCTTCTTCCAGTTGCTGATCATCCTGACCGGGGCCGGTTTTGGCCCCATCCCTTCGCTGACGGCAGTCGCGCTGCAGAACGTGGTCGCGCGCCACCAGCTCGGCATCTCGATCGGCAGCATGAATTTCAGCCGCAATCTATACGCCACGATGCTGATTGCGGTGCTCGGAACGATCGCGCTCGGCGGCGCCGGGGCGGCAGAGGGCGCAAGCGGCGACGCCGCGGCTTTCGGACGCGTCTTTCTGGTCGCCGCCGGGAGTGTAGCGGGCGCCTTGCTTGCAGTCGTGCTGATGAAGCAAAGGCCGCTGCGGACCGCCGGCGATATGCCGGCCTAGCAGCGTGGCTACCGGATGGCAGTCCGATCCACAGCGCATCCAATTTTTGCTAGCGTCACGCGACATAAGTCCGCATGCGCATGCCCGGCCTCATCTGCTGCTCAGCCCGGTGCCGGCGCACTCAGGAATCGCCCATGAGCACCCAAGCCGCTGACGCTCCCCCATCGCCGCCGCTCGCCGCCTTTGAAACGAGCCCGCTGTCCGCCGCCATCGGCGCCGAGATCAGGGGCATCGACCTGAGCCGGCGGCTCAGCGAGGAGGTATTTGCCGAGATATTGCGGATCTGGCACCGGCATCTGGTGATCCTGCTGCGTGATCAGCGCTTGACGGAAGACGAGCAGGTGCGCTTTGGCGAGCGGTTCGGACCGCCGGCGGTGAGCCACACCCGGCGGTTCACGACAACCAATCCTGCGGTGATGCTGATATCCAACATTCGCGAGAACGGGGAGCCGATCGGGGCGCTTCCGGACGGGGAGATGCACTTTCACTCGGACCAGTGTCATCAGGAGCGGCCGGCGATGGCATCGATGCTGTACGCCCTCGAGGTTCCCGGCAAGGGCGGGAACACGCTTTTCGCGAATGGCTACGCCGCCTACGAGGCGCTTCCCGCCTTGCTGAAGAAGCAGATCGAGGGCCGCAAGGCGCTGAACGCCTACGATTACGACAATGCCGCGACGCTGCGCGGCACCCGGCTGCGCGAGGGGATACCGTGCTGCTGGCATCCGATGGTCAGAACCCATCCGGCCACGGGGCGGAAGGCGCTCTACGTCAATCGGCTGATGACCGTGGCGGTCGAGGGCATGACGGAACAGGAGAGCGAGGAGCTCCTGAACGCGTTGTTCGCTCACCAGGAGCAGCGTCAATTCGTCTACGAGCACGTGTGGCGCCCGCATGATCTCTTGGTGTGGGATAACCGATGTGCGCTGCACGCCCGCACCGACTTCAGCGCAGGCGAGCGTCGGCTCATGCGGCGGCTGACGATACTCGGGGAAAAGCCGTTTTGACGAGCGAGCGGTTGACGCGCGGGAGGATCACGTTGCGGTCGGCGCGATCAATGTGAGAGCAAGCCCGGGCGTGACGCGGACATCCGGGGCAATCAGTTGAGCTGGCGCGTGCCGTTCCAGGCCGACTGCGTCCGCTGCCATCATGTTCGCTGCGACGATGCGATCATTCATCCGCCGCGCCGCCGCTCAGGTCATCGCCGAAGTCGGCATCCTCGTCAGGCTCGAAACCGCTCTCTTCGAGCTCCTCCGCCCCCGGCGCATCGAAGGTTCCGCCGAGCAAGCCAGGGTCGGCCATGGAGCGGGAGAATCCGGATTGTCCGATATCGTCGACCCCGGCCTCGTGGGCCAGCGCGCCGCCGGTGCCGCCGCCCCACGCGGATCCGCCGCCGCTCATGGCCGCATCATCCCGCCCGCTCGGAGAAGCATCAAAGGCGGCGTGGGCGCCGCCCGGATGTCCCATCAACGAGCGAATTCCGCCGAGCAGCAGCGAGCCGCCGATCACACCGGCGGCGGCCGCTGCGGCGGTGCCGAGGAACGAGCCGCCGGCGGCACCGGGTGCCTGTGCCGGCCAGGCTTCCGGCGGGGCCGCAGGCGTTCCCGTCACGGGCCGGCGCCAGGCCGCCGACATCCCGGGGTTGCCTCCGGCAGCCGGGACCGAGGGGACCGAGCCGCGGCTTTCGTGCCGGCCGAGGAGGCTGTCGCGCACGCTGCCCAGAAAGCTCGTGTCGCGCGGCGGCGCCTCGCCGCCACCTTCAAGCTCGCGGATGCGGGCTTCCGCCCGCCTGAGCGCTTCATCCTGCACCAGGACGGTCTGCACCAGTGCATAGGCCGCATTCGGTGCGTATTGCAGTCCCTGCTCGATGAGAGCCGCAGCCTCAGGGTCGCGCTGGGAGCCCTCCAGCGTGGCCAGACGCTCGAACAGCTCGCGCACGCGATTGCCTTCCTCGGGGGTCATCGGCCGTCTCCTCTTCCTCTTTCCGTGCGACGGAAGTCATGTAGGGAAAGCGGGGTCGGGTCGGAATGAGGGGAAAATGAAAAATTCGCACGCGTCTGCTCTGGGCTCACCGCCGCTATCCCAAGGTGAGCCCACGGCCAGCCAGCACCGCCGGGAAATCCTCGCTCGCCATGAACGCGTATTCCCGCTCGCGTAAGCTGGTCAGTGGATCGAGCCGCTCCAGCTCGGCATCGACGAAGCCCGGGTGGCACATGACGACCGCGCCTTCCGGGAGCCGATCGAGAAAGCTCGGAAACAGCGCGGCAAAATCCGCGTCTTGGTCGAACTCGTAGGTGCCGGCGAAGGCGGGATTGGTAGGCACACCGAGCGCCGCCGCCCGCCGCCGGAGCTGCCAGCTCAGAATATCGAGCGCCAGGCCTTTGCCGTCGGCGAAACGCCGCAGGAGCGGCACGGCACGCCCGCACTGCCGGACCCAGGCGTTCGGGGCTGCCTCCTTCACCACCTTCAGCACGGCCTCGCCGATCTGCGGGAACACCTGTACGTGGTGGTGGCCGTCGACAAAATCGGGCACATGGCCGAAAAGATTGCGAAACGTGGCGAGCTGGCTCGAAACCTCGCTTGCCAGCAGCGCATCGTCGAAGCGCCGCATCACGGCGAGACGGAACGTCTCCATCAGCGGGAGGAAAGCCCCGTCGCGCAACGGCCGGAACCCGCTGCTGAGCGGGTGGAACGGGCCGGTCAGCGTGAGGTGCAAGCCGATTGCCACCCGCGGCGCCGCCGAGTTGAGAACATCGAGCGAGATGGCTTCCGAGCGGGACAGACTAGGCGCGACCACCATGGCAGAGGTGGCATTGAGGCGTCCGCGCACGACGAGATCGCGGATTGCGACGTTGACCGCGGTCGAGATGCCGTAATCATCCGCGCACAACCAGATGCGCCGCGGGGAAGGCGCCGCCGCCCCGCTCTTGCGACTGCTGTTCCCGGTGGCGAGCAACTGACTACTCGGCGGCCGAGCGCGCCGCGGGCTCATCGGCGGTGCTGGCTCCGGACGCCGTCCTCAACGTGTGCTCGGCCACGAAATAGACCGGCCGCCCTTTGATCTCCGAGAGAATCTTGCCGATATATTCGCCGACGATGCCGATCATGATCAGCTGAACGCCGCCGAGCACCATGAGCCCGACGATGACCGAGGGATAACCTGGCACCGATTGCCCGAAAACCACGGTCTCCACCAGGATCTGCGTTCCAAAGACAAAGGCTACGCCCGCCAGCAGCACCCCGAGCAGGCTCGCCAGCCGCAGCGGTGCCACCGAGAACGACGTCAGCCCCTCGATCGACAGAGCGAGCAGCGAGTAAGGGCTCCAGGTGGTGCTGCCGTGGACGCGCTCTGCCGGTTCATAGTCCACGCGCAGCTGACGGAATCCGATCCAGCTCGCAAGCCCCTTGAAGAAGCGATTGCGCTCGGGCAGCTGCCGCAGCGCCGCGGCCGCCCGCGGCGACAGCAGACGGAAATCGCTCGCGTCCTCCGGGATCCGCTGTCGTGCGCCCCAGTTGATGAGCGCGTAGAACGTCTTCACTCCGAGGCGCCGCAGCCACGGTTCACGCTCGCGGTGCGCCTTGGCGGTATAGACCACGTCATAGCCATCATCGAGCCAGTGTCCTGCCAGGGTCTCGATCAGGGCCGGGGGATGCTGGCCGTCGCCGTCGATGAAAAGCACGGCGCCAAGGCGGGCGTGGTCGAGGCCCGCGAGCAGGGCTGCCTCCTTGCCGAAGTTGCGCGAAAGCGCGATCACCTGGACGTCGAGGCCGTCGGCGGGAAGTGCGCGGGCGGCGGCGAGCGTGTGATCGGCGCTGCCGTCGTCGACATAGACCACCTCGGCCGCGAGTCCGCGGTTTTGCTTCAGCGCTCGCGCGATCTCCACAAGCCGGTTGTGCAGCGCGGAGAGGCTCTTCTCTTCGTTGAACAGGGGCACGACGATGGAGAGGCCGCCGCTGCGCAGCGCGGAGCCTTGGCTTGCGGCCCTGGGAGGGATCGCCTCGCCCACCATTGTTGCATCCTCGCGCTCACGCCGATATGGCCGGCTTATAGCGCAGCCGCAGGCTGGTGTCGCGTCGGCCGGCCGCCATCACCGATCCCGAGCTCGGGCAGGCGGCAGCTGCAACCGCTGCTGCGGAGATGAAGAGTCTACCCGGAACGTGCTAAGCGAGCGGATCATGATCCTCCCGTCCCCGCTCGATCGCGTGGAAAGCCGGCTGCGCCGGGCACGGCATGCGCGCGCCATCACGCTCAAGGCGGCAAGCTTTGCCCTCGTGGGCCTCGTCAATACGGGGGTTGATTTTGGCGTTTTCCTGCTCGCCCGTGAGCTATTCAGGTCGCCGTCTCTTGCGGTCATCATGGGCCAGGTGGCTCACCTGTGCCGGTGCGGGAGTGCCTATCAGTTGGCCATTATTCCGGCGAATGTCGTCGCCTGGGGTGTTGCCGTCAGTGGCTCTTACGTCCTTAACTCTCTTGTTACGTTTTCCGCGGAATCGGGACGGCAATTGCGCCTCAAGGCCTATGCCAACTTCGTCGCCTCGGGAATTGCGGGCCTGATTGCAAACACGGCCACGGTCTATGTACTGTCTCATTTTACTGACGAGCGCATCGCAAAGATTTGCGCGATCGCAGCGAGCTTCGCGGTCAATTTCTCCCTCTCACATTTCGTCGTCTTTCGACAACAATCCCCCCCTGTTGACGAGCATTCGCAGACATGAGCGATCCCTGCGCTGCCGGCTGTCCTGCTTCCTTGGACGCTGCTGGGCCGGGACGGCTGAAACATTCGCGCGCTACGCGATGCGCAAGTCTCTCGACGCTTCTGGGCGGCATTGCTATGATATTTTGTCACGAGGCAGCACATGACGATTATGATCACTCTCGAAGACGAAGCGGCACGAATCGTTGAGAGGCAGCTATTGGAAGGCCGCTATCCCGACGCCGAGAGCGCCGTCGCGGCGGCACTCATGCTGCTCGAAGATGCGTCGGTGAACTGGGATGAAATAGATGGGGAGGCTGTCCGGCGCATGATCGCGGATTCGGATGCCGAGGGCGGGGAAATTCCGTTCGAGGAGGTTGCACGCAGACTCGCTGTCAAGGATGGGCGACAGCACCGCTGATATGGCGGAAAAATGCGCGCCGACGAGAACCTGACCGCCGAGCGGCCGACCTTCGTCACCCATCTGGAATGCTCCGCCACCGGCGAGCGCCACGAGCCCGATCAGCTGCACAACCTTTCCCGCGCCGGGAAGCCGTTGCTGGTGCGCTACGACCTTGCTGGAGCGCGCAACGCATTGAGCAAGGAGGCGCTGGCGCGGCGGCCCCGGGATCTCTGGCGATATCGCGAGCTGCTGCCGGTGCGCCGGACCTGCGACATCGTCAGCCTCGGCGAGACGATGACGCCAATAGTGAGGCTGTCCCGGCTCGGCCGCCGCCTCGGTCCCGAGGTTCTCGTCAAGGACGAAGGCCGGCTGCCGACCGGGTCATTCAAGGCGCGGGGCCTCGCCATGGCGGTCTCGATGGGCAAGGCACTCGGCGTGCGCCACATGGCCATGCCGACCAACGGCAACGCCGGCGCCGCGCTCGCCGCCTATGCCAGCCGCGCCGGAATCAGGAGCACCGTGCTCTGTCCGGAGGATACGCCCGAGGTCAACGTGAGCGAGATCGCGCTCCAGGGCGGGACCGTGTATCTGGTCAACGGCCTCATCGACGACTGCGGTGGGATCGTCGCCGAAGGTGCGAGCCGGGTGGGCTGGCTCGACACCTCGACGTTGA
>DASXAP010000191.1:0-20777 GCA_036406655.1 Xanthobacteraceae bacterium
AGCTACATATGTATGTTCTCTGCGCGCGCCTCAATGGGCACGACGCCGGTGAAGTTTCGATAGCTCGGAGTGAGCTCTTCCGCCGGCAAGCCTAAGCTTCATTGACTTACGACACATTGTGAGGAGTGAAGCATGGCGGCAGCATTCAACAAGTGGATGATCGATCCCAAACACGCGGTGATGCTCTTGATCGATCACCAAAGCGGACTATTCCAGCTAGTCAGGGATATTGACCAACCCACCCTTCGCGCCCACGTGTGCGCTCTTGCCAAGGTGGCGCGTCTCGCGAAGGTGCCGACCTTCACCACCGCCTCCGTCCCCGATGGGCCGAACGGCCCCTTGATTCCGGAGATTCACCAATTCAATCCGGACGCGGTTTACATTCCGCGTACTGGTCAAATCAATGCTTGGGATAATCCCAAGTGGGTCGAAGCCATCGAAAAGACAGGGCGAAAAACGCTCCTCATGGCCGGCACGCTCACAAGCGTTTGCATGGCATTCCCCACGCTCAAAGCCCTTGCCGCCGGCTACAAGGTCTTTTGTATTGTGGATGCCTCTGGCAATTGGAGCACGATGGCTACTGACATTACGCTTGCGCGCATCGTTCAGGCTGGCGCGATGCCGATTGATACCTACGCCGTACTTGCTGAACTTATGAGCACGTGGAACCGCCCCGACGCGATGGAGTTTGCGGGCGTCATGGTCGAGTACATTGTACCGCCTTATCGCGCGCTGATTGAGAGCTATGATAAGGCTCAGAGCGTGGAAAAAGTCGGCCACGAAACCAAATTAGATCGCCTGAAGGCTGCCACCGGCAAACCTGAAGCTGCAAAAGTGAAGACTCCTGCCTGAGGCTGTTATCGAGAGGCTCAAGTGCGTGAAAGAACGCCCCGCGGGACACGCCACTTAGCCGCGGGGCGTCCTGTTCACCCATGCAGGGCGATACCAACCTGGGTTAGAGTTTTTTCATATCGCGTCCAAGAGTCTCTGAGCCTGCCTTGGCGACTAGTCGAGGTACGAGTCAAATTGTGCGCGGGTGAGTTGGGATCAAATGGATTGTTCGCCAAGTCCGGCATTACCCGGCACACGCGGCGAGGGTGGACCCTGCCGCCGCGGGCGGGTCACGCCGGCTGCCCGGTTGCAGCGGACCGATGAGACACGGTCGCATCATCCGTTGCCCATGCTCAACGATGTAATAGTGGCCGGCGTGCCGAAATTCATCCATTGATCGCCGCGTAGAGACCGCGCTCGAATTGACGGTAGATGCGCAGCGCGGGCCTGTCGGCGAAGGGCAGCACCTGCGTCATGAAGACGGCGGCGATGCCTCTTGCCGGATCGATCCAGTAATAGGTGTTGAGAAGGCCGCCCCAGGTCAGGCTGCCGGCGCTGCGGCCGTCCGGAACGGCCTCGACGTTGATCAGGTGACCGAACCCCCATTTCAGCGGACTGCCGGGAAAGAAGTCGACATCGTTGGAGAGCGCCGGCGCCATCGTCCGCAGCACGCCGGGCTCGATGCTGCCGATCTGGTTCTGCCCCATGCGCGCGACAGTCTCCGCGCGGAGGATGCGGGCCCCGTCCAGCGCGCCGCCCCGCAACAGCATCCGGACCAAAGCCAGATAGTCCGGTGCGGTCGAGTAGATCGAGCCCCCGCCGGAGAAGGATTTCCGCCCCGACGGCCGCTCCGCCGGTTGCGGCGCGAGCGAGCCCTCCGGTCCGCGCCGATGCAGGCTCGCCTCGCGCAGGCGCTGCTGCGGCGAGATGACGAACGCGGTATCCTTCATCCCGAGCGGGTCGAGAATGTTCTTGCGAAAATACACATCCAGCGGCTCGCCGCTGACGTGCTCCACGATGCGGCCGACCCAGTCGATGCTGGTGCCGTATTGCCAGCGCTCCCCGGGATCGAACATGAGCGGCGTGCGCGGGGCGCGCTTTCGCTCCGCCGGCGCCAGCAGCTCGATCGCCTTGGCATAGCGGACCGCCTTGGCGTCCCAGAGCCGGTAGGCGAACCCCGCCGTGTGGGTCAGCAGCTGGTGCAGCGAGATCGGTCCCTTTGCCGGGCGCAGCTGCGGGACACCTTTGGGATCGAACCCGTCGAGCACCTCCGGCGCGCTGAGCGCGGGATCGATGTGCGGCACCGGGGCATCGAGCAAAAGCTTCTCCTGCTCGACGAGCTGCAGCGCCGCCACCGTAGTGATCAGCTTCACCATCGACGCGACGCGGAACACCGTGTCGCGGGTCATCGCCGGCGCTTCGTGAAGCCGGCGCTTGCCGAAAACGCCTTCGTAGACGAGGTCATTCTCGGTAGCGGCCAGCGCCACGATCCCGGGCACTTCCGCGGCGCTCGTTGCCGCACGCAGCATCGAATCGATATGGGACAATGTGCCGACGACCGGCCCGGCCGGCACTACGGCGCGCGCAGGGACCGCGCGGCCGATGCCCAGCGGGCCCAGCATTGCAAGCTTCAGCGTCGTCTCGACGACGTCGCGGCGGCTGGGGCGACGGATCATGCCGGCCTTGAGATCAATTTGTCCCCGCCGCATGCCGGATGACCCGGATGCGCTCGGTGCCCGATTCCGGGACCCATGTCTCGCCCTTGCGCCCGAGCAGCTGACGAACGTTGGCGTTCTTGCGATCGCTCGGAAAGCTGTCGAACTTCCCGGTTGCGGGATCGAAGCGCACGATGGCATTGGCCGCCCAATCCGAGAGCCATACCTTGTCGTCGGGATCCACCCAGACGGCATAGGTGCGCGCCTTCTCGCCCGGAAGCTTCCACTCTTTCCAGCTTCCGGCGGTCGGATCGAAGACGCCCACGTTGCCGGAGCTCCACTCGCTGATCCACAGCCGGCCCTGCGAATCCGACCACACCCGGCGCGCACCCTGATTCCTGGTGGGCGGCTCGTGCACGGTTGCGGCGCCGGTCGTGAGCTCCACATTGGCGAGATAGCTGCCCGCCAGCGACACGAACCAGATGTCGCCGTTGGGCGTCCCGGTGATCCCGTAAGGTCCGGGCCCTCTCGGCGCGTGCCAGACCTTCATGTCTCCCGTTGCCGGATCGAGCCGCCCGTAAATCCCGTTCTGCCCGGTGAACCAGATTCGACCCTTGCCGTCGAAGGCGGCAGTGTTGAGATTGGCATAAGGCATAGGCTCCTTGGGCAGCGGCCACGTCCTGACCTGCCGCGTGCCGGGATCAAGCCGCACGATCGCGTTCTGGCCCCCGTCGGTGAACCAGGGAGCCCCGTCCGGCCCGATGATGACTCCGTGCGGCGCGGAATCCCTGCCGAGCGGAACACGTTCGACCTCGCCGCTCGCCGGGTCCAGCCGGCCGGCGATGCCGCGGTTCTGGCCGGCGTACCAGACCTCTCCGCCCGGCCCGACCGCCACGTCGTG
Source organism: Xanthobacteraceae bacterium (assembly GCA_036406655.1). Classification (GTDB taxonomy): domain Bacteria; phylum Pseudomonadota; class Alphaproteobacteria; order Rhizobiales; family Xanthobacteraceae; genus VAZQ01. The sequence goes on from DASXAP010000191.1 coordinate 3,388, forward strand.
CGGATAGTCGCCTCGGGGCAGCTCGTAGTACCGCGACTGCTGCGCCGCGGCAGGCGCCGAAGCTGCCCCGAGGATGCTCAGCGCGACCAGCAGACCACGCATGCCGCCCTCCATCTGCGGAAACGTGAGCAACTATAGCCGATGCTCGATCACTGCCGTGCGGAATTGGCGGCCATCAGCGCCCGAGCAGCTTGGCAAGCCGGAAGATCGCGCTGATGAGAACCATCGTGCCGAAGATCAGCGCCGCCAGAACGAGATGTCGGCCGTCGTCTTTGAACGCCTGCGCTACGCGACCGAGTGCTGTCATTGCATTGGAATGTTCGCCGCCCTGGCGAGCTGCTTGGCCATGACCGCTTCCTTGGCCACGCGTGCGTCGAAGTCCTCCGGGCTCATGACCATCTGCTCGACGCCGAGCGTGGTGAGCTTCTGCCTGGCGTGCGGGTCCTGCAGCGCCTTGACGATTGCCGCATGCATCACGTGCACGAGCTCGCGCGGCGTTGCCTTGGGAACGAACGCGCCGACCCAGAAGTCGAAATCGGAATCGGGAACACCGGCCTCGACCGTGGTCGGCACGTCGGGCAGCGCGGAGGCGCGGCGGGAGCTGCTGACCGCGAGCGCCAGGAGCTTGCCGTCCTTGATCAGCGGCATCGCCGGGGTGATCGGGCAGAAATAGATGTCGACCCGGCCGGTCATGACCTCGGTCAGCGCCTCGGGCGCGCCCTTGAAGGGAACGAGCTGGCCCTCGAAGCCCGCGGCGAGGCGGAACCGCTCCATGGTGAGATGCGGCGGGGTGCCGATCCCTGCGGCGGCGTAGTTGATGGCACCCGGTCTTGCCCTGGCGGCGGCGGCGAGCTCCTTCACCGTCTTGATGCCCTTGCTCGGCGCGATGACGAGCACCAGCGGCACGTTGCCGAGCGGCGTGATGCCGGAAAAATCCTTGACCGGATCGTAGGGGACGTTGGCCTGTATCGCCGGCACCGTCACAATGGCGTTGGAATGGACCAGGATGGTGTAGCCGTCCGGATCGGATTTCTGCACCTGCGCGGCACCGACCGTGGTCCCGCCGCCGGGCCGGTTCTCGATCACGAACGACTGCCCGACCTGCTGCCCGACCTGATCGAATACGGTCCGGGGGACGAGATCGGTCGCGCTGCCCGCGGCATAGGGGACGACGACCCGGACCGATCTCGCCGGCCAATCCAGCGCGCGTGCGGGACCGAGCATCGGCCCGCCGGCAAACGCGGCAGCGAGCGAGGCGGCGCCAGCCTCGAGAACCTTGCGGCGATTCATGACGAGCCCTCCACTATGGGGAGGGTCTACGCTGACGATGCACGACCTGTCCAGGCGCTCCCCGGAACATCATCGCAAGGTGGGCAACGGCGCGTCGCGCCGTTGCGCGTGCGCCCGCGCGCACGCACGCCGCGGGCGCGGACGGGAACGGATGTTGTTCGACCCGGGAAATCGTGCTGTACAGGGGCGGCTGATCGGGCCACACGGCGGCCGGACGTCGCGGCCTCTCGGACGGTCATGGCCGGCCTCGTGCCGGCCATCCCGATCCTGAATCGGGATCGCCGGGCCAAGCCCGGCGATGACAGGCGAGGAGTGGGGCAAGCCCGGCCCGCTCGACGGCTCGGTGCTCGCGGGCGCCGGAAGGGTTTTCGGAGGCGACAGGAATGCGGCTCGGATACTTCACCATGCCGGTTCATCCCATGAATCGGGACTGGGCCGAGACCCTGAAGGAGGACCGCGAGGCTATCATTCTCGCCGACAAGCTCGGCTTCTACGACGCGTTCATGGGCGAGCACCTGACCGATGCCTGCGAGAACATCACCAACAGCATGATGTTTCTCTCCTCGCTCATTCATCATACCAGCCGCATCAAGCTCGGCAGCGGCACCGCCAACCTCTCCCACATGCATCCCGTGCTGATCGCCGTGCACGCAGCGATGTTCGATCACCTGGCGGAGGGCCGCTTCGTCTTCGGCATCAGCCCGGGCGCCCTCACCAGCGACGCCGAGGCACTCGGCACGCTCGAGGAGGACCGCAACAAGATGTTCGCCGAGGCCATCGACGTCATTCTCGCCATCTGGGAGGGCGAGCCGCCCTACGACATCGCCTTCCCCGACAACCGCTACAAGGTGTCGACCGCGCGCACGATGACGCTCGATCTCGGCGTGGGCTTCCTGCACAAGCCCTATCAGAAGCCGCGGCCGGAAATCGTCGGCACCGTGGTGGCACCGTTCTCGCCCGGCGTTGTGCTCATGGGCCAGCGCGACTTCCATCCGCTCTCGGCGAACTTCCTGCTGTCGCAGCACCTGCGATCGCATTGGCAGAACTATTGCAAGGGCAAGGCCGAGGCCGGCGCCGAGGCCAGCACTGGCGACTGGCGCGTGGCACGGGCGATATTCGTGGCCGACGACGACAAGGTCGCCGCGCGCTACGGTCGCTTCGACGAGAACAGCCCGTACCGGTTCTACTACGAGCAGATGCGCCGCAAGATGATGCGGGGCAACCGGCTCTACGTGTTCAAGGCCTACAAGGACCAGCCGGATGAGGACATCACCCTCGATTGGGTGATGGACCATTGCGTGATCTACGGGACCGTCAACAAGGTGGTCGACCGGATCCTCGCCTTGCGCGATGAGATCGGCGACTTCGGCGAGCTGGTCTATGCCGGCATGGACTGGGTCGACCCCGCTCTCAACAAGCGCTCGATGCAGTTGATGGCCGAGGAGGTGATGCCGCGCGTGAACGCGGCGATCGGCCGCCCGGCGGCCGCGGCGTGAGCGCGTAAATGAGAGTCACGGGCACGGCCCGGACGGAAATTCGATCCAGCGCCGCTCCGTCATGCTGCGCTGGCAGGCTTCGGCAAAGGCGACGTCGCGGATTCCCGCCGCGAAATCGCTGGCGAGAGGCGCGCCGGCGGCGACATGGCGGAGAAACCGTTCCCAGCCCACGCGATAAGGATTGCAATAGGAGGCGAGCGGCGCCGCCTCGGTCCAGCCGTCGCGATAGTCGGCGGCGATGTCGGTCATCACGCTGAAATGCGAGATCGACGGCGTCTGCGACGCCGGTTGAATCCGGCAGCGATGCAGGCCGGCGACGGCAGAGCCCTCGGTGCCGTCGACCTGCAGCGTGAACAGGTCGTCGCGGCGTACCCGCGTCGCCCACGAGCTCAGCACGGTGCCGAAGGCGCCGCCCTCGATCGCGATCAAGGTTGCCGCCGAATCCTCGACCGTCACGCTATAGCGATCGCCGCGCTCGTCGACGCGCTTCGGAATGGCCGTCCACTGCGCCGACGCCACTGCCGCGATCCGGCCGACGATCGTCTCGATCACATAGCGCCAGTGCGGATACATATCGAGGAGGAGGCCGCCGCCGGCAGCGCGATAATTCCAGCTCGGCCGCTGGCAGGGACGCTCGCTGCCGTCGAACACCCACCAGCCGAATTCGAGGCGGAAGCCCACGATCCGTCCGAGCCGGCCGCTGCCGGTGAGGAGCGCGAGCTTCTGCAAGCCCGGCAGGTGGATCTTGTCCTCGACCGTCCCGTGCTTGCGACCGAGCGCCTGCATCCTGCGCAGGAGCGCGAGCCCCGCCGCCGCGCTCGGCGCCACCGGCTTCTCCGCGTAGATATGCTTGCCGGCGGTGACGGCCTTCTCCAGCGTGGCCGCGCGCTGCTCGGTCGCCGCGGCATCGAAGAAGAGCGGGTAGCTCCCGTCGGCCAGCGCCGCATCGAGATCGGTGGTCCAGTCCGCGATGTCGTGCGAGCGGGCGATCGCCGCGAGGCGTCCGGCGTCGCGTCCGACCAGCAGAAGGCGCGGGAGCAGGCGATCATCGCCAATCGGCAGCCCGCCCTCGTCCCTGATCGGAACGAGCGCGTTGGCGAGGTGCTGCGTCGAGCCGATGCGCCCGGTCGCGCCGTTGACAATGATGCCGATTGTCCGGATCGCCAGAGTGGGAGCCCTGCAGGTGTCGTTCCGCCGTCATTGCCGGGCTTGCCCCGGCCAGCCACGCCTTGCCTTCGGCAAGGAAAGACAGGGAAGCCCGGCACAGGCCCATGACGATGCGGAGCGAAGCCGCCGCACTATGCTATGCCGGTCGCGGTCGTGTCCACGTCGGAGGCGAGCAAGGTGCCGCGCCACATCGTCTGCCTCAGCTTCGACTTCGATACCCAGTCCGGGTTCATCGCCCGCGGCATGGTCACGCCGACGCCGCTCTCGCGCGGCGAGTTCGGGCTCGTCGGTGCGCGGCGCATTCTCGCCCTGCTCAAGTCGTTCGGGCTGCGCGCCACCTGGTTCATTCCCGGATTCACCATCGAGAGCCATCCGCACGCCTGTGAGGCGGTGCTGCAGGAGGGACACGAGGTGGCGCATCACAGCTGGGCGCACGTGCCGCCGGCGCAGCAGAGCCGGGACGAGGAGGAGGCCGACCTGGTGCGCGCGAACGGGGCGATCGCGCGGCTCACCGGCCGCAAGGCGCGCGGCTATCGCTCCCCGTCCTGGGATCTGAGCGAGAGCACGGTCGAGCTCCTGCTCGCGCACGGGTTTCGCTACGACTCGAGCCTGATGGGCGCCGATTACTGGCCGTACCGGGCGCGGCGCGGCGACCGCGCCGAGCCGGGCAAGCCCTACGGCTTCGGCGAGGAGACGGCGCTGATCGAGATGCCCATCAGCTGGTCGCTCGACGATTACCCCCACTTCGAGTTCACCCGCACTCCCACGACGGTGCTGCCGGGACTGCAGTCCGCGCGAACGGTGATGGAGAGCTGGTTCGACGAGTTCCGCTACATGCGCAAGAGCGTCGACTGGGGCGTGCTGACCTACACGATGCACCCGTATGTGATCGGCCGCGGCTACCGCATGCTCGCGTTCGAGGAGCTGCTGACAAGACTGCAGGCGGCGGGGGCGGTGTTCATGACCATGGAGGATGCCGCCGCCGAAGCCGAGCAGCGGATGTGGCTGCCATAAAGCATGTTTTGATCGGATCGAATCAGGGCCCCGTCATGGCCGGGCTTGGCCCGGCCATCCACGCCTTGCACGACCTTCGCAAGACGTGGATGCGCGGCCCAAGCCCGCGCATGACGCGGGAGTGAGCGGGGTATGGTCTAGGCGGGCAGACGCGGCTGAAGCTGCGCCACCCTGCGGAAACTACGGCACGAATGCCGCATATTCGTTGCTGCAGGGCGGCCCGTTGGCGACGTGCATCGTCCTTGCCTCGAGATCGATCAGCACCGCGCCCACCGTCATGCTGCGTCTCGCGGGAGGTTGGTCCGGGTCGGGATGCCGGCAGATGGCGTAGGGCGCGCCGAGATGATCGCTCGCCGCGGCGCGCATCTGCTCGAAGCCGACGCCCCCTCCCGCAGCTCTCCGGCCCGCAGCCTCCAGCAGGTGCCGCATGCGGTCGGCGCGGTAGAGCGTGTTCGGAGAAATCTTCTCGAGAAGCGAGTCGCCGTGGCCCGGCGTCAGGAAATGATTCGAGTGGGTCAGGATGCCCTCATCCGGCTCGAGCCGGCTGACATGATCGGGGCTCGCCTCGAGAGCGACGATGGTCCCGGGTGCGCCGATGACGAAATTGGCCGAGCAGGTGCGCACGCTCGCGGTCACCGGCCGCGCCGCCAGACGGAAATCATCCGCGTCCAGCACCTGCCGGCACCGCACGTGAAACGGCGTGTGATAGGGATTGCGGCCATCGTGGCTCGAGGCGAGGCCGTTCTCCACCAGGCCGATCCCGCACTCGTTCACGCCCATCTTGCCGCCGGCGATCCCGGCCTCCGTCAGGCAGACGAAGCTCGGCTTGTCATGGCGCCGCGCGTGCAGCACGAAAGTGCGGCCGTGGATGCCCTCGAGCCAGTCCCAATTCTGGCCGAGCCAGGTGTGACCGTCCTCGGTGGCGGCCGGCAGCAAGCCGAAGGTGGTGCAGCCGTCGGGCACGAATTCGAGCTGCTCGCCGCCCGTGACCTCGCCGTGCCGCCGCGCCTCCTGGCCGAACAGGGTGAAGGCCAGCTCATAGCGCGCGTTGAGCAGCGCGACGGTCTCCTCGCTCTGCCCGGAGCCCGCGGCAATGCCGCGCATCTCCTCGGCATAGTCCGCATCCTGCGTCGCGATCGCCGCAAGCCACTTCTCCGCCTCGGCGAATGCCGCCTCCCGGCCAAGCCCGGAGGCGGCGAAGCGGCGCAGATATGTCTGCACATTGGCAGCGATCTCCGCTGCAAAGCGGCGGCCATGCGCCAGGCCGCTCGCATACGCGCCGCCTTGGGTGGACAGAAGCGGGATGCCTGGCATGCCGATGCCGAAACGTGAGATGACTCGCCCACGCCGATAAACCATAGTCTTGCCATCCCGATCAACGAGCAAGCCGTGTTCATGACCCGCGTCGCAAGCCTGCTTCGATCCGTATGCGTCCTCCTCCTCCTCGGCCCTTTGGCCGGGGTGAACGCCGTGACCGGCGCTCCCGACCCGGGTGCCGCGAAGTGCCGCGACCTCGAAGACCGCTACCAGATGCTTCAGACCGGCATTTCGCCCGCGCAGCTGAACCTGCTGCTGTTCGCGTCGGCGGAGGCCGGCTGTGCACCGCTCGCCCGGCGCCTCCTGGGCGCGGGCGCCTCGCTCGCGGCGCGCGATCGGCTCGGTGCCATGCCGCTGGCGCGCGCGGCCCGCGCCGGGCAGGCCGCCCTGGTGGAGCTGTTCCTCGCCCAGGGCGCGGCGGTCGACGCGCGCAATCTTGCCGGCGCAACCGCGCTCTATGCCGCGGTGGAGAACGAGCGCGAGGCGAGCGTGGCGGCGCTGCTCGCCAAGGGTGCCGATCCCAACCTTCCAGGACGGTCCGGCGTCACCCCCCTCGCGGCGGCAGCGTTCAAAGGCAATGGGCCCATCGTCGATGCGCTCATCGCCCGCGCGGCCGATCCGGACGCGGTTGATGCGACCGGGAAAACCGCCATCGTCTACGCCGCCTCGCGCGGTTCTGCCCGGATCGTGCGCCGGCTGCTCGATGCCGGGGTCGATGCCGCGCGCCGCTACGGGAACGATCTGACCGCACTGATGTGGGCGGCCGGCCACGCCGACGGCGTGCCGCCGCAAGCCGCCGTCGAGGTCGCCGGCGTTCTGCTCGATGCCGGCGCCCCGATCGATGCCGTCGATGACCGTGGCCGCACGGCGCTGATGATCGCCGCCGAGCGCGGTCGCGGCGAGGTGGTCGAGCTGTTGCTCGCGCGCGGCGCGGATCGGACCATCACGGACAAGGGCGGCCGGCGCGCGTTCGATCTCGCCGCCGACGACGGCATGCGCGCGAAGCTCGCCGTGAGGTGAACGTCCTGCCCGCGCCTGATCGCGGATGGCCGGAGCTTTGTCGCTGTCATCGCCGGGCTTGTCCCGGCGATCCCGATTCAGGATCGGGATGGCCGGCACGAGGCCGGCCATGACCGCGGAAGCTGCTTTGCTGTCATCATCGCTCTCCCCACCCGGCCTCGCTACGCTCGGCCACCTTCCCCGCGACGCGGGGAGGGATTGGAGTGTCCCGCCCGAGCCCGACTCGATGCCAGCAGCTGATACAAGTTCAAATAGTCAAAATCACTGCGCAAAGGGACTCAGCGCCCGGCGAGATATTGCGCGCACGCCGCGATATCCTCCTCCGAGATCGCGAGCATGAGGTCCGACATTCCCGGATTGTTGCCGCGGCGGCGGCTGCGGAAGTCCAGCATCGAACGATGCAGGTAATCCCGGTCTTGCCCGGCGAGCCGGGGCTGGGTTCCCTCGCCCTGGTACTCGCCTTGATGGCAACCGGTGCAGCCCAGCGCGGTGTTCGCCCGCAAGGCCTGTGCGGCGACATCCGCGGGCGCGCGCGGCTGCTGCAGGTCGGGCCAGCGCTTCCGGGAGAAATGGAGCGCCAGCTGCAGCATGTCCTCGCGCTCGAGGCTCTGCGCCAATGGCGACATGACATCGCTCTTGCGCGTGCCGCTCTTGTAATCGCGGAGCTGCAGATAGGTGTAGCCCTGGTGCTGTCCCCAGATGACGGGCACGGTCTTCTGCTGCGGGATTCCGTTCTCGCCATGGCATCCGGCGCAGAGCTGCGCCTTTTCCTCGATGGTCTGGGCCGGCGAGCGCGGCGCGCACGTCATCGCCGCCACGAGCGCGAGGATCGCGAGCCGTCGTCCGCGTCGGCTCGGCACCCTGCAGCGGCCGGAGCGGGATGCGAGCGTCCTGGCCGCCCGGCTCGTCTCGCACATCCTGTCGTCCTGCCGGGGGCGATCAAAAAAGGACGGGACCGCGCGGTCCCGTCCTCGCATCAGCCCGTGGCTCGCCCTCCACCGCCCGCGGGCGCGCCCGGGAGCGCGGGCGCAGCCCTCATTCCAGCGTGAAAGCGATGACGGTATTGCCGCGCTTGTAATCGAGCTGAACGTTGCCGCCCGCCGCGACCACGATGTACTGCTTGCCCCCCACCATGTAGGACGAGGGCGGCGCATTGACCCCGGCTCCGGCATTGAACGTCCACAGCACGTTGCCGTTGCGCGCGTCGTAGGCGCGGAACCGGCCGTTGCCTTCGCCGGTGAAGACGAGGCCGCCCGCGGTGGCGAGGATGCCGCCGATCATCGGCTTTGGTGTCTTCACCTGCCAGCGAATCTTGCCGGTATTGTAGTCGACCGCGGTGATGTTGCCCGCCTGCTCCTCGGTCGGGATCACCTTGAAGGCGCCGCCCAGCCACAGCTTGCCGCTCGGGTAGGGCGTGCTCTGCACATGATAGGTCATCGGCTGGTGCAGGTTGATCGCGTAGGTCAGCCCCAGCTGCGGATTGACGGTCATCGGCGACCATTCGACCCCGCCGTTGGCCCCCGGCAGCATGCGGGCGCCTTGCTCGGTCGGCAGCGTCCACATGTTCTCCTGCGGCACCATCGCGTCGGAGAAGCGGATGAGGCTGCAGTCCTTGCGATCGTGCACGTAGACGTGCCCGGTCTTGCCGGCGTGAATGACGCCGGGGATGACTTTGCCGCTCTTGTCGCGGACATCGACGAGAATGGCGGGGCTAGCCGCGTCGAGGTCCCAGACGTCGTGGGCGATGTACTGGAAGTGACAGACGAATTTGCCGGTATCGAGATCGAGCGAGACCAGCGAGTCGGTATAGAGATTGTCGCCGGGACGCAGCGAGCCGTCGAGATCCGGAGATGGATTGCCGACCACGAAGTAGATGCGGTTGGTGGCGAGATCGACTGCCGGATTCTGCCAGACCCCGCCGCCCAGCGTCTTGTAGGGGTCGCCGTTCCTGGCGAGCTGATCCTTCTCGGCCTGGATGTCGCGGTGCATGTCGCGGCCGGTGGCGTCCTTCTCCGCCCAGACCCCGACCGAGTTCTCCGGAATGGTGTCGAACGTCCAGATGAGCTTCCCGTCCTTGGCGTCATAGGCCTTCACGAAGCCGCGAATTCCGTACTCGCCGCCATTGGTGCCGATCAGCACCTTGCCCTTCACCACGGTGGGAGCCATCGTCTCGCTGTAGCCCAACTCCGGGTCGGCAATGTCCGACTGCCAGACCATCTTGCCGCTCTTGGCATCGAGCGCGACCAGCTTGGAATCGAGCGTGGCGAGATAGACCTTGTCCTCGTAGACCGCGACGCCGCGATTGTTGGGGCCGCAGCAGTAGGTCGTCACCGGGCCGAGCGGATGCTTGTAGTGCCAGATCTCCTCGCCGGTCTGGGCATTGAGCGCGTAGACGTGGCTGAACGAGGTCGTCACATACATCACCCCGTTCACGACGATGGGCGACGTCTCCATCGATTCCTTGACGTCGGTCTGGAAGATCCAGGCCGGACGCAGCCGCCGCACGTTTCCGGGATTGATCTGCGCGGCGGGATGGTAGCGTTTCTGCGTGTAGTCACCGTTCGTGTGCAGGAAGTTGCTCCGATCGTTGGCCGCCCGATCCAGCATCTCCTGAGTGACGGTGGGCGGGCCCGCCGCGGCGGCAGCTTCCTGCTTGGCTCGCTGCGCCACTGCCGTCTGGCTCGCCGAAAGCGCGAGCGCGAGTGCCCCCGCAATTCCCGCTGCTGCCCGTATCGAGATCATCGCTTCCTCCCCTTCATCTTCTCGCGGCACTTCCGCGCCGATCGAGCAATGCTTGGCGCGCAGCCACACCGCTGTCAATGCCGGAGTAATCCGCTCCGTCGGCGGCGCCGCGACAGGGCACAAAGCATGGAGCGGACGCGGCATTGTCGATGCTGGCGCCGGACGTGAGGAGGCTCCGCGCGGCGCAGCCGACGCGCGATCATCCCGATACCTCTTTCGTCAGGCGCACGATATCGGTGCGGTGATTGCGGAAATAGTGTCTGAACCAGACGGCGAAGGAGTGCGGGTCCTGCTCGATCCGCCGGCCGATGTCCGCACACGACAGCAGGGCAATGTCGGCAACCTCATTCGGATGCGGTCGCGGCGGGGCTCTCAGCAGGCCGAAATAGACGTAGACGAGCTCGTTCTCATGCATGCCGTTGTCGAGCTCGGCGCGGTAGCGGGCAAAGAAGCCGAACGAGAGCTTGCCGGCGACTCCGAGCTCCTCGGCAAGTCGCCGACGCGCTGCCGCAACGGTCCGCTCCCCCGGACGAGGATGCCCGCAGCAGGAGTTCGCCCACAGCCCGCCCGAATGATACTTTGCGCGGTGACGTTGCTGCAGCACGATGCGTCCGCGCGGGTCGACCATGAATATCGAGAAGGCGCGGTGCAGCAGCCCGGCGCGATGCACCGCGGTCTTGCCAGCCGATCCGGTGGCGCGGTTGCTCTCGTCAACCAGGATCAGCTGCTCTTCGGGCATCGGCGAGAACCCTCTGGTGCGATCCGATCGTAAGCTCCGGTCTCGGCTTGCCGCCGCCATCGCCGCTATGTCGAGCGCGCGGCGAAGCGGGCGGCCTTCGCCTTCAGGCGTTCCAGGGTCTTCGCCTTGTCGACCACGAAGCGGGTATGGGTGGCGGTCCCGACCTCCTCGAGCTCGTCCTTGACCGCGACCTCGAATGCGATCTTGCGCCCTTCGACCGCAGCGACGCGTGCCGTGATCTCGACCGTCATGCCCATGAGCGTCGGCGCCAGATGCTTCAGTGCCACTTCCATGCCCACTGAGTCCTCGCCCGGATCGGCATGCTCGATGATCAGCTCGCGGCAGGTGTGCTCGATATCGAGAAGCATGGAGGGGGTCGCATAGGTGCGCGCCTCCTCGCCCATGAAGCCGATCGTGCGCTCGCGGCCCACGGGAAACCGGTTGATCCTGGTGGCGCCGGGGCGGAGGGTCGATTTCATGCCTGTCTCCATCCATCATTGCAGAAGTTGTCGACAGGAGAACATCGAACATTGAGGCACCCGAGATCAACGGCTAGACTTGACCTAGGCAGCCGCTCTACCGACCTCACCGTCATGACCGATCCCGCCGAACTTCTGGCCTACGCGCATTATACGCTCCCCGACGCCGTCATTCCCGAGCTTCCCGGATATTATGCGGGCAAGGTGCGCGAGAATTACGATCTCCACGACGGCACGCGGATTCTGATCGCCACCGACCGCATCAGCGCCTTCGATCGAAACCTGGCCGTCATCCCGCTGAAGGGGCAGGTGCTCACGCAGACGGCGCGGTTCTGGTTCGAGGCGACCAGGCACCTCTGCCCCAACCACGTCGTCGATTACCCCGATCCCAACGTCCTGGTCTGCAAGCGGCTGGCGATGATGCCGGTGGAGATCGTGGTCCGCGACTATCTTGCCGGGACCACCTCCACCTCGATCCTGCAGATGTACAAGAAGGGTGGCCGCGACATGTACGGCCATCGCTTCCCGGAGGGGCTGCGCGACAACGAGAAGCTGCCGCGCAGCATCATCACCCCGACCACCAAGGCGGCACAGGGAGACCACGATGCCCCGCTGAGCGCCGAGGAGATCGTGGCGAAGAAGCTCTTGACCGAGCAGCAATGGCGCGAGGTGTCGGCAAAGGCGCTCGCCCTGTTCGCCTGCGGGCGCGAGATGGCGGCGCGCCGGGGCCTCATGCTGGTGGACACGAAGTACGAGTTCGGCTTCGACGAGCGGGGGTCGATGATCCTGGCGGACGAGGTCCATACTCCCGACAGCAGCCGCTACTGGCTGTCCGAGAGCTATCCTGCGCGCTTCGCGGCCGGCGAGCCGCCCGACACCCTCGACAAGGACTTCGTCCGGCGCTGGGTGGCGCAACGCTGCGATCCCTATCGCGATCCCATTCCCGAAATTCCTGCCGACGTCATCTTGCAGGCCGCCGCGACCTATGTCGGCGTCTATGAGAAGCTTACCGGCCAGCAGCTCGTCCTGCCCGACCTCTCCGTGCCGCCGCTGGCGCGCATCCGCGCCAATCTGCAGCCGTATCTGGGAAAGGCAGCCTGAGCCCGCCGGACGAGGCGGGGGTGCGCCGGGCGCGAGGGAGAGACAGCGAAATGGTCGTGCTCGATCCCACGGCTCTCGAATGCCTGACGCGGGCCGGGCTGCACGCCCGGGAAGCGCGCGAGTGGCTGCAATCGGAGCCGGGAGAGACCACGGACTTTGCGGCCGATCGCAGAAAGTTCTCCGCATATTGGCAAAAATCATCGCGGTTGCTGGGATTGCTGCCGTCGAAGCCGCGCCGCAGCGAGGCCGAGCGCGCCGGCGCGGCGCTGATCCAGGATTGTGCCCGAAAGGTGCGGGTCCGCTTCCTGCGCCGCCATGCCGAAGCCGTCTATGACGCGCTCACCGTGCGACGGTCCCGCTTCGTGCGGGTCGAGGATCTGGCGACGCGGGCCGCCGGCGTCGTGCCGGGACTCGTTCCCACAGCGCAGGAGATCGCCGCCGAAGAGGGCCTGCTGCAGCGCGACAAGGACGGTCTCGAGATCGATCAGGGGCTGTTTCTTTCCGCGGTGCTCGGCAGCCCGCGCAGCGGTCGCCATCTGTGCCACGCCATGCTGCTGCCGCGCCCGCAGGCGCAGGAGCTCCTGCCGCAATTCGAGCGCGCAGGCATCGTCAGGCTCGACGGTGCCGCGGTCGAGCGCCAGGGCAAGGCCGCGCTGGTGACGCACGGCAATCCGCGGTTCCTGAATGCCGAGGATCAGGCCACGCTTGATGCCCTGGAAGTCTGCGTCGACCTCGCGCTGCTCGACCGTGCGACCGAGATCGCGGTGCTGCGCGGCGCCGCCGTCGAGCATCCAAAATACGCCGGCCGGCGAGTCTTCGGCGCCGGGATCAATCTCACCCATCTTTATCACGGGCGCATTCCGTTCGTGTGGTACCTGCAGCGCGATCTCGGCTGGGTCAACAAGATCTACCGCGGCCTCGCCATGGCCGAGGAGCCGCCGCCCGACGAGCTCGGCGGCGGCTCGATCGAGAAGCCCTGGATCGCGGCGGTCGAGGCCTTTGCCATCGGCGGCCACTGCCAGGCCTTGCTGGTGATGGATTACGTGCTGGCCGAGCGCACCGCTTTCCTCACCCTGCCGGCCCGCAAGGAAGGCATCATTCCCGGTGCCGCCAACATGCGCATGCCGCGCTTCACCGGCGATCGCGTCGCCCGCCAGGCGGTGCAATACGAGCGGCGGATCGAGTGCGACAGCGCCGAGGGCCGGCTCATCTGCGACGAGCTCGTCGAGCCCGGCGGCATGGACGCAGCGATCGAGCACGCGGTGGCGGGGCTGACCAGCTCCGGGGTGGTGAGCGCCGCGGGCAACCGCCGCGCCTTCCGCATCGCTCAGGAGCCGCTCGACAGCTTCCGCGCCTATTTCGCCGTTTATGCGCGCGAGCAGGCCTATTGCCACTTCAGCCCCGCGCTCATCGGCAACCTCGAGCGCTACTGGAACGCGCAGAACCGGCAGCCCTGAGGCCTTCGAAAAAGGCGAGCACGGTCCGCCGTTGACAAGCTTTGCTGCCGACTAGAAATGTATGCGGTGGAACCGGCAACGTCCGAATAGCACCGATCAGCCGCCCGAACGGATTGGCCGGTGCTCGGCTCGAGCCGCAGGAACGGCGCCGGGCAGCCCTGGCCCGGCTGTGCCGCACAGGATGGAGGCTTCACCCGATGCAGAAACCACTTCGTCAGGAAAAGGCCGAGGCGGCGAGGCAGGACGTCAGGGACCTGCGCGGCACGCTCGACTGGCTGCGGCAGAGCGGGGACCTGATCGAGACCGCCAAGCCGGTCGATCCGGATCTCGAGGTCACCGGGCTGCAGAAGCACATGGACGGCGGCTGTCCTGTCCTGTTCAACAACGTGAAGGGCAAGCCGCAGCACCGGGTGCTCACCAACCTGTTCGGCGACATGAAGGTGATCAACAAGATGTTCGGCTGGAAGGATGACGCCGAGCGGGTGAGGAAGCTCGCCTACGCGCTCAGTCATCCACTCGAGGCCGTGGAAATCCCGCAGGAGCAGGCGCCCTGCCAGGAGCACGTGATCAGGGCGCCGAAGGACGTGAACGAGCATCTGGTGCCGATCCGGCACACCACCTACGAGCCCGAGCTCACGGTGGGCTCCGGCATCCGCTGCGTGACCGGAGCCGAGTTCGATGGCGGCTCCGACCTCGGCTACAACCGGATGAACTTCCGCTGGGGAAATGTCGGCACCTTCCAGATATCGCCCGGCTCGCACATGTGGCAGGTCGTCAACAAGCACTACAAGGCGAACGAGCCGGTGCCGATCACGATGTGCTTCGGCGTGCCGCCGGCCTGCACGCTGCTCGCCGGCGCGGGCTTCGATTACGCAGTGCTGCCGATGGGCTGCGACGAGATCGGCATCGCCGGCGCGGTGCAGGGCACGCCGATCCGGCTGGTCAAGGCGCGCACCGTGAATGCGATGGCGCTCGCCGATTCGGAGCTGGTGCTGGAAGGCTACGTCAATCCGCGCGACCGGCGGTTCGAGACCAAAGAATCGGAAGATGCCGGGGTGCAGGGGCGCTTCCATTTCCACCCGGAGTGGGCGGGCTACATGGGCAAGGCCTACAAGGCCCCGACCTTCCACGTGACCGCCGTCACCATGCGCAGGCCGGACAGCAAGCCGATCATCTTCGCCCTCGGCGTGCACACGCTCGACGACCACAACATCGACACCACGGTCCGCGAGGCGGCGATCTACGAGCTTTGCAACCGGCTGCAGCCGGGGATCGTGCAGAACGTGGTGATCCCCTACTGCATGACCGATTGGGGCGGCTGCATCATCCAGGTGAAGAAGCGCCACCAGCTCGATGAGGGCTGGCAGCGCAACTTCCTGGCCGCCGCGCTGACCTGCTCGCAGGGCATGCGGCTCGCCATCGCGGTGAGCGAGGACGTTGATCCCTACTCCATGGATGACGTGATGTGGTGCCTCACCACGCGGGTCAATCCGAGGACCGATATCCTCAATCCGATCCCCGGCGGGCGCGGGCAGACCTTCATGCCGGCCGAGCGGATGACTGCGGGCGAGAAGCAGTGGACTGCTTCCAACACCCAGTTCGAAGGCGGCATGGGCATCGATGCGACGGTGCCTTTCGGCTACGAGAGCGACTTCTTGCGCCCGGTCTATCCGGTGGATCGGGTGAAGCCCGAGGACTTCTTCAGCCAGAAGGACATCGAGAACGCGCGCTCGCGCATGGCCGGCTGGGTGCACTCGCTCGCCAGGACCGGGCGGTAGCCCAGAGCATTGTTCCCATCGAGTCAAATCAATCGTCATGGCCGGGCTTGTCCCGGCCATCCCGATATATGAGGCACCATGGTGCACCGGCAATCGGGATGCGCGGGACAAGCCCGCGCATGACGTGAACAAATAGCCGGTCGATCTACCGTTTGAGCTGCATCCACCGTTGTGCAAGCGCCCGGCGGTCGAGCTTGCCGCGCTCGCTCTTGGGCAGCGAGGTGCTCAGCACGATCTCTTTCGGCGCCTTGAAGGCCGGCAAGCCGTCGCTGCAGTAGCGCAGCAGCTCGTCGGCGTCGAGCGTGACGCCCGGCCGGGCGACCACGTAGCTCACCACCTCCTCGCCGTAGATTGCGTCCGGCACCCCGACGGTGGCGACCTCGATCAGCTCGGGACGGCGCATCAGGAAGCTGTCGATCTCGACCGGCGAGATGTTCACGCCGCCGCGGATGATGAGCTCCTTCTCGCGACCGGTGAGGCAGAGAAAGCCATCGCCGTCGAGCAGGCCGAGATCGCCGGTTCGGATGCGACCGCGGCTGCTGGTCCGCACGCTCCCGTCCTCGGCGAGGTAGCGGTAGGGATGGCCGGCGAAGCCGCCGCTCTCGATCTGGCCGATCTCGCCGGGCGGCAGCTGCCTGCCATCGGCATCGACGATGGCGAGGCGGTGATAGGCGAACGGCCGTCCGACCGTGCCCAGGCGCCGCGCTTCGCCGGGCATGGCGGCAATCCACCCGGTCTCGCTCGAGCCGTAGCCCTGCGCGATCGGCACCCCGAACCGCTGCTCGAACCGCCGCCACTCCTCGATGGTGAGCGGTGCCGAGCTCGAGGTGACGAAGCGCAAGCTCGGCAGGTTGTCGCGGTGCGCGGTGGTGTCGGCATTGACGAGGATGTTGATGGTGGTCGGATTGCCCGCGGCCACCGTCACCCGGTGCTCGCGGACGTGCGGGAAGAAGCGGCTGGCCGAGAACCTTTCCGCCATGACCAGGGTGGCCCCGCGATTGACCGGGATGAGCGCGCCGAGGAGCTGCGCCGACGCCCAGTTGAAGGAGCGGAAATCGTACAGCCGGTCGTCCGCGCCGATGCCGAATCCTTCGGCGGCGGGCTCGATGTTCGCCAGGTGCTCGCGATAGCTCAGCACCACGCCCTTTGCCCGCGCGCTGGTGCCCGAGGTGAAGAGGATCACCGCGTCGTCGTCCGGCCCCGCGCCGCTGAGCACATCGCTCTGCGCACTGCGGGCCACCTCGGCGAGAAACGTGCCGGTCTCCGGCCCGCCCCAGGTTCCGAGCCGCATTCGCGGTGCTGCAACGCCGGCCAGGAGGTCGTCGAGCCCGAGCCCGTCCTGGTGCAGGACGAGTGCCGGCTTGAGCCGCGCAAGGACGTCGTCGAGCTGGTTCCGGTTCGTCTCGACATGAACGGTGCAGACGGTCGCCCCGTAAGCCATGATTCCGAAGTAGCAGAGGAGATGCTCGACCGAGTTGCTCGCGAGCAGCGCCACGCGATCGTTCCTGCCGAGCCCGCGGCTGTGCAGCGCGCCGGCCATGCGGCTCGCCGCCTCCTGCAGCTCACCGTAGCAGAGCGCTCTTCCGTCGTTGGCGCAGACGATCCACGGCTTGGCCGGATCGCGCTGCGCCGCTCTCCTGATCCAGCCCCGCAACAGATTCGGACCCGCTTCGGGCAGCATCGGCCGACCAATTCCCGCAATTCCGTAGCTTTAAGAGGGCTGCCTCACCGGTTCAAGCGGCCGGTTTGCGGCCCTTGCCGACAGATCGATCGCGGACCATGTGCGAAGG
>DASXAP010000192.1:0-33140 GCA_036406655.1 Xanthobacteraceae bacterium
CCGGGAGTGGGCCGGCCAGAAGCGGAAAAAAGGGGCAGCCATGGTGAGATGGGGAACCGCCTTTGTGCTGATCGGGCTCCTGCTCGGCGGCTGCGTGCAAGCCACGCTGGAGCAGGCTTCCGAGGCCAACTTCACCGCCCGCGACAGGAAGCTTTTGGCCAATGCGCCCTACGCCAAGGTGAGCATCCCGACCGCCTATCAGCGGGCGATCGTGCAGTATCACCGCAAGGAAGCGCCGGGCACCGTCGTCGTCGATACCGACGCCCGATATCTCTATTACGTGCTGCCGGACGGCAAGGCGATCCGTTACGGGGTGATCGTCGGCGAGGAGGCGCTGTCCTGGTACGGGATCGCCAGGGTGGGCCGCAAGGAGGAATGGCCGAGCTGGACGCCGACGGCCGAGATCAAGAAGCGGATCGGCAATCTTCCCGATTTCGTCGAGGGCGGCCCGGCCAATCCGATGGGAGCTCGCGGCATCTATCTCTATCAGGGCAGCAAGGACACGCTGTTCCGGATCCACGGGACCAACCAGCCCGAATACATAGGTCAGGCGATCTCGTCAGGATGCATCCGCATGACCAACGAGGATGTCATCGACCTCTACAATCGGGTGAAGATGAGAGCGATCGTGGTCGTGCTGGCGCCGCGGAACGGCGACTCGCCGCTGGGCGCAAGTCCGCGGATGGCAAACGCGGAAGCACCCGGCGGCCTGCCCATGTTCCAGGGCCGCGACAACTGAAGCTGCCGCCGCTAGGCATCCCGCAGCCGCTCGCGGGTGACCCAGTCGAGGGTGCGATCGAGCGCACGACCGAGCCGATCGAACAATTCGTCGATCTCCGCTGGCGAGATGATGAGCGGCGGGCACAGCGAGACGATGTCGCCGGCGATGAAGCGGACGATGAGCCCCTCCTCCTCGGCGAAGCGCACCGCCCGCGCCGCCACGGCGGCCTTGGCGGCAAACGAGCGCTTCTCCGTCTTGTCCGCCACCAGCTCGACGGCCCCGATCATCCCGAGGCCGCGCGCTTCACCGACCAGCGCATGTCCGCCGAGGGCGGCGAGGCGGGCCTGGAACTGCGGCGCCTTGCGCGCCGCCGCTTCGGCAATGCGCTCGCGCGCATAGATGTCGAGCGCTTTCAGCGCGACCGCGGCGGCGACCGGGTGTCCAGAATAGGTGAAGCCATGGCCGAAGGTGCCGATCTTGCGGCTCTCGTCGAGCATCGCCTGGTACATCGCCTCGGGCACGGTCACCGCCGCCAGCGGAACATAGGCGGAGGTCAAGGCCTTGGCGATCGAGATCGAGTGGGGCGCAAAATCGAGCGCCGTGCAGCCGAACATCCTGCCGAGCCGGCCGAAGCCGCAGATCACCTCGTCCGAGATCATGTAGAGGTCGTATCTGCGGCAGACCTCCGTGACCTCGGGAAAATAGCCCTGCGGCGGGACGATCACGCCGCCCGCCCCCATCACCGGCTCGGCGATGAAGGCGGCGACCGTCTCCGGATCCTCGCGCAAGATGAGCTCCTCGAGCTCGACCGCAAGCCGCTTGGCGAATTCCCGCTCGCTCTCGCCGTCGCGCGCGAACCGATAGTGGTGCGGGCAGCTCGTGTGCACGATGCCGGGGATCGGCAGGTCGAAGTCGCGATGATTGGGAAGAAGGCCGGTGAGCGAGGCGGCGGCGACCGTCACGCCGTGATAGGCCTTGATCCTGCTCACGATCTTCTTCTTGCGCGGCCGGCCGAGCGCGTTGTTCATGTACCAGACGAGCTTGATCTGGGTGTCGTTCGCCTCCGAGCCGGAGGAGGCGAAGAACACCTTGGAGGTCGGAGCGGGCGCGATCTCCTTGAGCCGTTCGGCGAGCTCGATCGCGGGATCGTGGCTCTTGCCGGTGAAGAGATGCGCGAACGGCAGCTTGCGCATCTGCGCAACCGCGGCCTCGATCAGCTCCTCGTTGCCGTAGCCGAGCGCCGTGCACCAGAGCCCGGCCATGCCCTCCAGGTACGGCCTGCCCTCGCTGTCGTAGACGAACACCCCCTGCCCGCGCTCGAGCACGAGCGGGCCGCTCTCGCGGAAGCTCGCGAGATTGGTGTAAGGGTGGACCAGCGTCTCGATGTCGCGGACCGCGAGATTGCTCAGGGGCATGACTGTGCTTCCGGTCGGCAGCTCCTGCGGAGGCTCGTCCGCGGCGGAGAAATGCCCCGCGCTCGCCGGCGCCCGCCGCCCCGGCTCGAGGACGTGCATTCCACGAGCGCCACGCATGGATCATGTGCGGCCAAATCGCAAGCGGCGCCGCTGCCGCTCAACGCCCGCGCGGCGCTGCCGGCCGCGGCCGCGGCAGAGGCACCGCCGCGGCCGCCTCGGGCGCATCCTCGGCCGGCTCGAGGACGTCCCACTGGCAGATCCGGTAGCCGCTGTGCCGCTCGGCCAGATCGACGTGGACGTGGTCCTCGTGATAGCCGTCGGACCCGGGACCGAGCACGGTGGTGAACCGGGCGCAGGCGCTCGCGCGCACCATCTCGCGGAATTGCCGCGGCACCTTGGGATCGGTGAGGCCGAGCACCGTCCCGTTGCTGAGCTTGAGCGATCGGATGTCGAGGGCGTTGCCCTTTCCGTGCTCGGACACCTTGGCACCGACGACGCGGTTGCGGCCGCGGCAGTCGTAGGATGCATAGTCGTCGATGCCGCCGAGCCCGGCATCGAGGACGTGGATCGCCGGCGCGACGTCCTCGCGCAGCCAATGGGCGATCGCCTCGGCGAAGCTGCAGCGCAGGATCGCGGGCGGGCTCACCGCCACCCGCGCCCTGTCCGCGAGCAGCACGGCCTCGAGTCGCACCGCGTCCTCGACGCCGCATTCGCCCGGACCGGGCGGAATCTCGGCCGGGGCTGCAACCGCCCAACCGCCATTGAGCCGCAGCCGGCAGGCCGAGGCCGCCGTCTCCGCCTCCTTGGGCGAGCCGTTTCCGCTCACGATCTGTGCCGGTCGCGGTCGCGGCAAAGGCACGCTCTCGGCGGCCGCCGCCGCGCCGAGCGCCAGCAGGATGGCAACGCCGGACAATGCGTGCAGCGCGGCGGCTTGCCACGACGACTCGATCCTGCAGCCACCGGCCGCAACGGCAGCGAACCTGGTCAAGCCGCCTGCTCCATTCGATTGCATCCTCGCTCGCGCAGAGTGGAAAATGCCGCTTTTCGCACATCCGTTCCAGCGGCCTAGCCACGGGTCCGTGCGGGAGACAGGAGAGCATGGCCCGCTTCGACGTCGTCATCTGCGGCCTGGGCGCGATGGGGAGCGCAGCCGCCTGGCAGCTGGCGCGCCGCGGCCGACGCGTGCTCGGCCTCGAGCGGCTCGCACCCGGCCACGACCGCGGCTCCTCGCACGGCCGCACCCGCATCATCCGGCTCGGCTATTTCGAGCATCCGTCCTACGTGCCGCTCGTGCGTCACGCCTATGCGCTCTGGCGCGAGCTGGAGGGGCGCTGCCGGCGGCGGCTCCTGCACGTGACCGGCATCGCCGAGATCGGATCGCGGGGCGGCGAGCTGGTGCGGGGCACGCTCGCGAGCATGGAGCTGCACGGCCTCGAGCACGAGGTGCTGTCGGCGCCCGAGGCGATGCGGCGGTTCCCGGTGTTCACGCTGCCCCCCGATTACCTTGCCGTGCTCCAGCCGGACGGCGGATTTGTCGAGGTCGAGCCCTCGATCACGGCGAGCCTCGCGCTCGCCGCCGCGGCAGGGGCGCAAATCCGCAGCAACGAGGCGGTGCGCGCGATCGAGCCGCGTGCCGGATTCGTCCGCATCGTCACCGAGCGGTCGGTGGTCGAGGCGGAGCAGGCCGTCGTCGCTGCCGGTCCCTGGACCAGCTCGCTGCTCCCGCACCTTCCCGTTCCGTTGCGGGCCACCCGCCAGGTCGCCGGCTGGTTCGATTGCGCCGACGCGCATCTGTTCGCCGCCGACCGCTTCCCGGTATTCATGCTGCAAAGCCGGCATGGCCTGCATTACGGCATCCCGCCGCATGGGGGTGCCGGCCTGAAGATCGCCAGGCATCACCACCGCGACGAGAGCGTCGACCCCGACGAGCACGACCGCACGGTAGGGGCGGAGGACGAGGCGCTGATCCGTGCCATCGCCGAGCACATTCCCGGCGCCAACGGCCGGCTCATCGCCGCCGGGACCTGCCTCTACACGATGACGCCGGACGGCGATTTCGTCATCGACCGGCTGCCCGGCTCGCCGCAGATCATCGTCGTCTCCGCGTGCTCCGGCCACGGGTTCAAGTTTGCGCCGGTGATCGGCGAGATCGTCGCCGAGCTCGTCACCGGCGGCAGCACCCGCCACGACATCAGTCGGTTCCGGCTCGACCGCTTCCGCTGAAGCTCCGGCCGGACCGGCATCAAGCATTGGAGCAAGCATTGGAGGCTCGTCATGATCGTGCCGGGCCGCTAACCTTGGCACCAGGAAACGCGCAGCGCAGGCTCCGGGAACAGGAGGGAACGCCATGCTCGGGCTCATGCAGGACTGGCCACTGCTCTGCCACCGCGTCATCGACCACGCCGCCCGCAATCATTCCGCGCGGCCGGTCGTGACGCGCTCGGTCGAGGGGCCGTTTCATTCCACCACCTACGCCGCCGTCCGCGCCCGCGCGCTCAAGGTGGCGCAGCGCCTCGACCGCGACGGCATCAGGCTCGGCGACCGGGTGGCGACGCTCGCCTGGAACACCTGGCGGCATCTCGAGGCCTGGTACGGCATCACCGGCACCGGCGCCATCTATCACACCGTCAATCCCCGCCTCTTCCCCGAGCAGATCGTCTGGATCGTCAATCACGCCGAGGATCGGGTGATGATGGTCGATCTCACCTTCCTGCCGCTTCTGGAGAAGCTCGCCGGCCGGCTGCCCTCGATCGAGCGCTACGTCGTGCTGACGGATGCGGCGCACCTTCCGCCCACGCAGCTGAGGAATGCGGTCGCCTACGAGGATTGGATCGCCGAGGTCGACGGCGATTTTGCCTGGCGGAGCTTCGACGAGAACACCGCCGCCGGCATGTGCTACACGTCCGGGACCACCGGGCATCCCAAAGGCGTGGTCTATTCGCACCGCTCCAACGTGCTCCACTCGATGGTCGCGAGCACGCCCGATGCCATGGGCATCTCCTCCCGCGACGTGGTGATGCCGGTCGTGCCCATGTTCCACGCCAATTGCTGGGGACTGGCGCTTACGACCCCCATGCAGGGCGCCGCCCTGGTGATGCCGGGTGCCAGGCTCGACGGCGCCTCCATCTACGAGCTGCTCGAGCAGCATCGCGTGAGCTTCACCGCCGCCGTGCCCACGGTCTGGCTGATGCTGCTGCAGCATCTCGAAGCCAAGAAGGCAAAGCTGCCGTATCTCAAGAAGGTGGTGATCGGCGGCTCCGCCTGTCCTCGCGCCATGCTCAAGACTTTCCAGGACGACTACGGGGTCGAGGTCTGCCACGCCTGGGGCATGACCGAGATGTCGCCGCTCGGCACGCTGGGCTCGCTGAAGCCGGAATATGCCGGGCTGCGCGGCGAGGAACGGCTCGACGTTCAGGTCAAGCAGGGGCATTCGCCGTTCGGCGTCGAGATGAAGATCTGCGACGACGCCGGCAACGAGCTGCCGCACGACGGCAAGACCTTCGGCCGCCTGAAGGTGCGCGGACCGGCGGTGGCCCGCGCCTACTACAGGGAGGACGCGGAGATTCTCGATCGCGACGGCTTCTTCGACACCGGCGACGTGGCGACCATCGACCGGCACGGCTACATGCAGATCACCGACCGGGCCAAGGACGTCATCAAGTCCGGCGGCGAGTGGATTTCCTCCATTGATCTGGAGAATCTCGCGGTCGGGCATCCCAAGGTGGCGGAGGCCGCCGTCATCGGCGTGCGGCACCCGAAATGGCTCGAGCGGCCGCTGCTCGTCGTCGTGCTGAAGAAGGATCAGTCGGCGACCAAGGACGAGCTCTTGAGCTTCATGCGCGGCAAGATCGCCGACTGGTGGATGCCCGACGAGGTGGTTTTCGTCGACGAGATCCCGCATACCGCGACCGGCAAGATCCAGAAGACGGCGCTGCGGGAGCGTTATGCCGATTTCGTCCTGCCGGCGGCCGCGGCTCCGGCCGGCTGATTCCCGGTTACTCCCATCTTTCGGCCACGGTGCTGTAACATTGCAGGAGCCGCAGGGTGGGTGAGCGCGCCCGGAGAATATTGCGTGATGCAGAATCTGGAGCGCGTTTGCCCAAGTGCCGCCGGTGCCACATGAGCACGTTCGAGGCGGCCGCCTCGGCCGCGCCGGCTGTTGCGGCTGTGCCCGCCGAGAAGGCGGCTCGCTTCGGCGGCGAGCCGCGGGCTTTCTGGCAGTTGCTGGCGCGTGGGGCCGTGCTGCTGATGTTCACGCTGGGATTGTACCGGTTCTGGCTCACCACCGACGTCCGCCGATTCCTGTGGTCGAATACCGAGCTCGCCGGCGACAGCTTCGAATATGCCGGCACCGCCCGCGAGCTGCTGCTCGGCTTCGTCATCGCGGTCGCGATCCTCGTTCCGCTCTACACCGGCTTCTTCCTGGCGACGCTGAGCCTCGGAGCGCTCACCGCACTGTCGAACGTGGCGGCCCTGCTCGGCTTGACGCTGCTCGGGCAATACGCGGTCTATCGGGCGCGCCGCTACCGGCTGACCCGGACGGTTTACCGCGGAGTGCGCTTCCACCAGACCGGCTCGGCATGGCGCTATGCCGTCTGCGCCTTGCTCTGGTGGATGCTGACCGCGCTCACGCTCGGGCTCGCCTATCCCTTCGCGCAGGCGCGGCTCGAGCGTTTCAAGATGGCCAACACCTTCTTCGGCAATCTGCCCGGCCGCTTCGCAGGCTCGGGGCTGCGCCTGTTCCTGCGCGGCGTCTCGCTGTGGCTTGTGGCACTGGGGCCGTTCTTCGCGGCCGTGACCGCCACCGTCCTCGGGCTCGACTGGGGCGCGATCGCTGGGAGCACCGGCGGCGACGATCTCCTCGATCGGCTCGAGGCGAGCGGCATCGAGCGCGCCGTCATCTACGCCGTGCTCGGCGGCATCTGGCTGCTCGTCGCGCTGGCGTTCCTCTATCCCTGCTTCCAGGCGATGGTGCTGCGCTGGTGGGCGTCGGGCCTGCGCTTCGGCAGCATCTGCGTCTCGTCGCGCCTGCGTACCGGGCAGGTGCTCGGCCTCTATGCCCGCTTTCTCGGCTGCGCCTTCCTGTTCACGCTCCTCGCAGCCGCGGTCGTCGCCCTGGGCGCCTTCGTCATCGACAAGGCAGTCGGGGAATTCGACTCGATCTTCAAGGAGATCGTCGCGACCGGCGCAATCGTGATCGCCTATGTCGGATGTGCGCTGGGCTATTCGACGATCTATCGGGCAACCGTCCGGCTCGGACTCTGGCGCTGCCTCGTGGAATCGCTCGAGGTCTCCGACCTGGCGGTGCTCGAAGCAGTCTCGGCCGCCGGCGAGGCGGCCTCGCCGGTCGGCGAGGGGCTTGCCGACGCGCTGAGCGTCGGCGGCGCCTGAACCGATCCTGATCGCGCCCGCCATGCTGACATCCGGACCCGGCATCTATTTCGACGGCCTGACCACCGCACGCCACCCCGTGAGCGTCGAGCTCGGCGAGAAGGCGCTGCGGGTGCGCGCTGCCGGCGGGGCGGTGCTGGCGGAATGGGCCTACGACCGGATCGAGGCGCTGTCGGCGCCGGAACACCTGCTGCGCATCGGCAAGGCCGGCAACCCGGTGCTCGCACGGCTCGAGGTGCGCGACCCCGATCTGGCCGCCGCCATCGACGCGGTTTCGCTCCCCATCGACCGCAGCGGCCGCGGCGAGCGGCGCTTTCGCCGCCGCATCGTCCTCTGGAGCATGGCCGCGGTCGCCTCGTTGATCCTGGTCGGCGCTGTCGGGCTGCCGCTGATCGCCACCCGCCTCACCGCGCTTGTGTCCTACGGGCTCGAGCGCAAGCTCGGGCAGGCGATCGACGCGCAGGTGCACGCTGCGCTCGACAACCGCCGCCTCGGCGCCGGTTTCGAGTGCGGGCACGGCGATTCCGCCGGCGCCGCCAATGCGGCGTTCGGCAAGCTGATGCAGCAACTCGAGGCGGCCGCGGCATTGCCGCAGCGCTTCGACGCCAGCGTGGTCCGGCGCCCCGAAGCCAATGCCATCGCGCTCCCCGGCGGGCGCATCTACGTCTTCGAAGGACTGATCGGAGAGGCCGGGAGCCCGGACGAGCTCGCCGGCGTCATCAGTCACGAGATCGGCCACGTCGCTCGCCGCGACGGCACCCAATCGATCATCGAGGGGGCGGGTCTCTCGGTGCTGTTCGGGCTCCTGCTCGGCGATTTCGTCGGCGGCGGCGCCGTCGTGCTCGCGGCGACGACCATCCTCAAGACCAGCTATTCGCGTCAGGCGGAAGCCGCCGCCGATGCCTATGGGGTGCGGCTGATGGCCATCCTCGGCGGCGATATGCGAGCGCTCGGAAGGATCCTGCTGCGGATCGCCGGAGCCACCCATCCCGGACCGCGGATACTGGTCGATCATCCCGAGACGCGCCAGCGCGTTGCCGCGATCGACGCGCTGGCGGCGCTGACGCCGTCGGCGCCGAGCCGAGCGCTGCTCGATCCCGCGGAATGGGCGGCGCTCAAGTCCATCTGCGTGCGAAGCTGAGACGACGATGCAGCGGCGCTACATCCCCTCCGAGCCGACCTCGCGCCTCGCCATCTGGTCGCGCCGCGTTGCCGGCTTTGCGTTCGTCGCCTGCGTTCTTGCGGTGATCATCGTGCGGTCGGGGCTGCTCGAGCTCAAGCCCGCGCTCGCCACCTTTGCCGGCGCGCTCCTGCTGGCGGTGCTCGCGGTCCTGCTCGCGCTTGCCGCACTCGCCGTCATCTGGATGGAGGGCCTGGCGGGCATCGGCAAGGCCTTGTCGGCCATCGCCATCTCGTTCGCGCTGCTCGCCTATCCTGCCTATCTCGCGCTCGGGGCCGCGCGGCTGCCCTGGATCTACGACATCACGACCGACCCGATCGACCCGCCGCGCTACGAGGCGCTGGCGCGGCTGCGTCCGCGCGACGGCAACCCGATCACCTATGCCGGGCTCTATGCCGCCGAGCAGCAGCGCGCAGCCTATCCCGATATCGGCCCCCTGGGGACCAATGCCACGCCGGCGGCCGCCTACGAGGCCGTTCTCTCGGCGGTCAACAAGCGGCGATGGCGGGTGGTCGAGGCGCGGGCGCCGCAGCCCGGCCGCCGCGAGGGCCGCATCGAGGCCGTGGCGCGCACACCGATCATGGGGTTTCGCGACGACGTGGTGGTGCGGGTGCGCGCCGAGCCCGACGGGGCACGCATCGACGCGCGCTCCTCCTCCCGCTACGGCAGCTTCGATTTCGGCACCAATGCCGCCCGCATCCGCGGCTTGATCAACGACATCGAGGATGCCATCCGCGCGCAGAAGCCGGAACGCCCGGAGCGGCCGCCGCCGTCGGCGAAGAAAGGGCCGCCGGCAAGAAAGGACCAGCCCCGGCGGTAGGATGGGTGGAGCCCGCGCAGCGGGCGATACCCATCAGGTTCGCGGCAACCGGGGGGCGATGGGTATCGCGCGCGCCGAGCGCGCGCTCCACCCATCCTACGCGGGGCGCGCCTGATCAGCGGCTAGTCGCGTCAGGCGATGCGGTAGCGGGCATCGAGCGCAGGGGCTCCGTCGGTCTTGACGCGGCCGCGCGCCGCCAGATCCTCGAGGTGGGCCAGCACCGACAGCCCGGCGGCCGCGGTCAGGCGCGGATCGAGCCCCACATAGATTGCGCGCACGAGGCTCGGGATGTCGGTTTCACCCGCGCCCAGCCGCTGCAGGATCGCCGCCTCGCGGGCCTGCCGGTGGCGGATGTAGTGCGCGACGAAGCGCGGCGCCTCGCGCACCGCCCCGCCGTGACCCGGCAGATAGATCGGCTCTCTGCGGCGGGCGAGCTTGTGCAGCGAGGCGATGTAGTCGCTCATCGCCCCGTCCGGCGGCGCCACCACCGGGGTCGACCACGCCATCACGTGGTCGCCGGAGAAGATCAGCTCCGCCTCCTTCAGCGCGAACGCCATGTGATTGGCGGTGTGGCCGGGCGTGGTCAGCGCTTCGATGGTCCAGCCGGCGCCGCTGACGACCTCGCCGTCCTCGAGCGCACGGTCGGGCCGGAACTCGGTATCGTTGCTGGCGTCGAGGCGCGGCGCCTCGCCGAGGTTGAGCGGCCGGGCCGGGCGGTGCGGTCCTTCCGCGAGGACCAGCGCGCCGGTGGCCGACTTGATGCGCGGCACCGCCGGCGAATGGTCGCGATGGGTATGGGTGACGAAGACGTGGGTGACGGTTTCCCCGCGAACCGCGTGCAGCAGCGCCGCGATATGCGCCTCGTCGAGCGGCCCGGGATCGATGATCGCCACCCGGCCGCGGCCGACGATGTAGGTCAGCGTCCCCTTGAAGGTGAACGGCCCGGGATTGTCGGCCAGGAGCCGCCGCACGCCGGGCACGACCTCCTCGACCTGCCCGGGGGCAAGCTCGAGGCTGCGGTCGAAGGGGATGTCATCGGACATTAGGCTACAAGGACGTATTCCAGCCTACACCTCCGCACGTCATGCCCGCGCTTGTCGCGGGCATCCACGTCTTGTTTTCGGCTTGCGCAGAAAGGCGTGGATGGCCGGGACAAGCCCGGCCATGACGAAGTCACCGATCAGCCGAGCCTGCGGCCGATGATGTCCTCGCACCGCTCGCCGCTCTGCCCCTCGCCGAGATAGAGCGCGCCCGACATGGCGGCCCGCATCCGATTCGACGGCGGGCCGGCCGTGCCCCAGCGATCCGGACCGGGCACGGCCTTGCTCCAGTAGGTTGCATCCATGGGAACGTGGGTGGCGTCATCGAGCTGATCGAGCTCGGTGGTGTATTCGGCGACGAAGCCGTTGGGCTCGATGAAATACGAGAACACGTTGTTGCCGGGGCCGTGCCGCCCCACCCCCCATTCGATGTCGTAGCCGCGCTGCCTGACCCGGCCGGCGCCCCGCATCAGCCCGTCGATGCTCGGCAGCTCGTAGGCGACGTGATTGAGCGAGGGGCCGTTGTTGCGGAAGATCGCCAGGCTGTGGTGGTCGGCGCTGCAGCGCAGAAACTCCATCATCTGCGTGCTGTCGGACAGCTTGAAGCCGAGCACGTCGATGAAGAACGGGATCTGGTCGTCGGTGCGCGCGCTGTTGAGCACCACATGGCTGATCTTGGTCGGCCGCGAGCGGTCGAGCGCCGCGTCCGGATGCTGGGCGAGGTGCGAGGAGATGCTCATCGGCAGCCCGTCCGGATTGCGGAAGCGGAAGCCGTAACCGCCGCCGGCCGCGGCCGGGAGCGCCGCGGGCGCCGCGGTCACCTCGACGCCATAGGCCTTGGCCCTGCCGTGCAGCGCGTCGACCGCGGCACGATCCGGCGCCGCGAAGTGCACGCCGAGCAGCGCCGGCTTTGCCCGCTCGCGAATCGTGAGCACATGGTGCTCGCTGCCGGTCGCACGAAACTGCATGCTGTCGCCCTCGGCCGCGACCTCCTCCAGCGCCCAGGCCTTGCTGTAGAACTCCGCCGAACGATGCAGATCGCGCACCCCGAGCTCGATGCTGCGCACGCCGGTCACCCTGCTGTTCGTCATGGAAGCACCTCTTGCCGTCGCTGGTGAGCGAATCTCGCATATTGAGGAAAACCCGGCAACGGCGCCGCGGGACCGGTAGGATGGGTGGAGCGCGCGCTTGCGCGCGCGATACCCATCTCTCACGCGCGATCGTCTGATGGGTATCGCCCGCTGCGCGGGCTCCACCCATCCTACCGCCCACGGCTCAGAGCCTCGCGAGCCTCGGCATCACCTCGGTCGCAAACAGCGCCAGCGAGCGCAATGCCTCGCTGAGCGTCATCGCGCCGAGGAACAGATAGCTGAGCAGGTAGTTCACGCCGAGCTCGGCCACCTGCCGCTCGATCTCCTCGGTGACCTGCTGCGGGGTCCCGGCGATCACCGAGCCGTCCGCCACGCAGTCCTCGAAGCTCGCCCCGCGCGGGACATTGAGGCGCGAGGTCAGGCCGGTGACGCCGTGCTTGTCGCGCAGCCAGTTCAATTGCGAGAGATGCAGCTCCATCGCCGGCTTGCCGAAGCGTCTCGCCTCGGCCTCGGTGTCGGCGACGAAGATGTGCCGCAGCACGCCGATCGCGGCGCCGCCGGGGAACTCGGCCTTGGGCTGGGCCGCCCCGCCGCGCCGGGCCAGCGCCGCCTTGAACGCGTCGATATTGGTCTTGGCGAAGGGAGTGGGGCCGAGGCTGACGAAATGCATCCCCTGCTCGCCCGCCCAGGTTGCGCCGATCGTGTTGGAGGAGCCGTACCAGAACGCCGGGTGCGGCTGCTGCAGCGGCCGCAGCGCGATCGGCACGCCCTCGTACCTGTAATGGGGCCCGGCATGGGTGAGCGTGTCCGAGGTCAGGCCGGCGCTGAGGCAATTGAAGGCGTCGATGAAAATCTCGCGCGAGTCCTCGTGCTCGATCCGGTGATATTTGAGCTCGAAGGGAGAGACGCCGCGGCCCACGCCCACCTCCAGCCGCCCGTAGCTCAGATGATCGAGCATGCAGATTTCCTCGATCAGGCGCAGCGGCGAGTAGAGCGGCAAGAGATAGACGAGCGGCCCGAGCCGCATGCGGGAGGTGGCGCGCGCGACCGCACCGAGATAGACCCCCGGCACCGGGACCATGTTGAGCGGGGTGGCGTGGTGCTCGGCGACGTGCAGGCACCAGATGCCGGCCTCCTCGGCGGCCCTGGCAAAGGCCAACCGCTCGTCGAACAACGTAGCCAGCGGCCGCTGTCCGTTCTCGACGTGATCGAACAGCCCGATCTTCATCTTTCGTCCAGTCGCCCGATCCTGCGGATCACCGGGATGAGCCGCTTCGCGTCCGCATCGACGAAGGCGGCGAATTCCGGCTGGTCCATATACGCCGGCGGGCTGTTGGCCTTGACGAAGATCGACGTCACCTGCGCATCCGCCATGACCTCGCGCATCGCCTCGCGCAGCCGCGTCACGACCGGCGCAGGCGTGCCCTTGGGGACGAACACGCCGGCCCAGATGTAGTACTCGACGTCGCGATAGCCGAGCTCGATCATGGTCGGGATGTCGGCAAGCTCCGCGGTGCGGCGGCCGCCCCAGTTGGCGAGGAGGCGTGCGGCGCCGCTCTGCACGTGCGGATGGATCGGGCCGGGCGCCTGCGCGGTGAGATCGACCTGCGCTCCGAGGAAGGCGGTCAGCGCCGGCCCGCCGCCGCGATAGGGCACGTGCAGCAGCCTGATGCCGGCGGCCTGCTGGAGCATCTCGAAAGGAACGTGCGCGGCGCCGTAATTTCCCGACGAGCTGAACGAGATCTGTCCCGGTCGCCGCTTCGCATCGGCCACGAGATCGGCGAGGGTGGCATAGGGTGAATCGCGGCGCACCGCGAGCACGCCCGGGTCGGCCAGCACCCGCGCCACCGGGGTGAGCTGATCGAGCTCGTAGGACGGCTTGCGACCGTAGAGACGCTCGGCCTCGGGCAGGAACGTCATCGAGGAGAGCGCCATCAGCAGCGTGTGACCGTCGGGCTCGGCGCGCGCCGCCGCCGCATTCCCGAGCATGCCGCCGGCGCCGGAGCGGTTATCGACCACGACCGAGCGGCCGAGAATCCGTTCGAGCGCCGCCGCCACCGGCCGCGCGGCGAGATCCGCCTGCCCGCCGGGCGGAAACGGAACGATCATCGTGATGCTGCGCGTGGGCCAGCCCTGCGCCCGCACCGAGGGTGCGAGGAGGAGCATGGCCATGCCGATCAGAGCGGAAGCAACCAAGGCGGCCGGACGCGCCGCCGCCCGCGATCGTGTCGCATGCTCTCGCATCAATGGATCTCCGGCTCGGGGATCTGGCCGCGGCCGGCGAGGAAATCGAAGTCGCAGCCCTCGTCGGCCTGGCCGATGTGCAGCGAGTACATGGCGCCGTAGCCGCGCGCGTAGCGCGGCGGCGGCTGCTTCCAGGCGGCGCGGCGGCGGTCGAGCTCGGCATCGCCGACGTGCAGATGGATGCGGCGCGCGGGCACGTCGATCTCGATCGGATCGCCGTCGCGGACCAGTGCCAGGGGGCCGCCGACGAAGCTTTCCGGCGCCACGTGCAGGATGCAGGCGCCGTAGCTCGTTCCGCTCATCCGCGCATCGGAGATGCGCACCATGTCGCGCACGCCCGCCCGCACGAGCTTTCGCGGGATCGGCAGCATGCCCCATTCCGGCATGCCCGGCCCGCCCTTGGGGCCGGCGTTCTTCAGCACCAGCACGTGGTCGGGCGTGACCTCGAGATCGTCGCGCTCGACTTCGCGCGCCATGTGGCTGTAGTCCTCGAAGGCGAGCGCCGGTCCGCGGTGGCGGAGGAAGCGCTGCTCGGCGGCAGCGGGCTTCATCACGCAGCCGCGCGGGGCGAGGTTGCCGGTGAGCACGGCGGTGGCGCCTTCCGGATAGATCGGATCGGCCGGCGAGCGGATCACGTCCGGCAGATAGACCTCGGCGCCGGCTATGCTCTCGCCGACGCTCCTGCCGGTGACGGTGCGGCAGGAGAGATCGAGCCGATCGGCGAGCTGCCGCATCAGCGCGCGCAGGCCGCCGGCGTAGAAGAAATCCTCCATCAGGTATCCGCCGGAAGGGCGCACGTTGGCGAGCACCGGGATCTCGCGCGATATCGCATCGAACCGCTGCATGTCGAGCGCGATGCCGGCCCGCCGGGCCATCGCCACCACGTGGATGATGGCGTTGGTCGACCCGCCCATGGCCATGTGCACCTTGACGGCATTGTCGAAGGCGGCCGGGGTGAGAATCCGCTCGGGCGTGAGGTCCTCCCACACCATCTCGACGATGCGCCGCCCGGCGCTCGTGCACATGCGCGGGTGTCCGGCGTCGGCCGCCGGGATCGAGGAGGCGCCGGGGAGCGTCAGTCCCAGCGCCTCGGCGACCGCCATCATCGTCGCGGCGGTGCCCATCACCATGCAGGTGCCGAACGAGCGGGCGATGCCGTTCTCGATCTCGTTCCACGCATCCTCGCCGATATTGCCGGCGCGCTTCTCGGTCCAGTACTTCCAGGCATCGGACCCGGAGCCGAGATATTGCCCGCGCCAGTTCCCGCGCAGCATCGGCCCGGCCGGCACGTAGATCGCCGGGATGCCCATGCTGATCGCCCCCATGACCAGCCCCGGCGTGGTCTTGTCGCAGCCGCCGAGCAGCACCGCGCCGTCGATGGGGTGGCTGCGCAGGAGCTCCTCGGTCTCCATGGCCAGGAGGTTGCGGTAGAGCATGGTCGAGGGCTTCACGAACGGCTCGGCGAGCGACATCGCCGGCAGCTCGAGCGGGAATCCGCCGGCCTGCAGCACCCCGCGCTTGACGTTGCCGGCGCGCGACCGCAGGTGCGCGTGGCAGGCGTTGATCTCGCTCCAGGTATTGATGATGCCGATCACCGGCCGGCCGGCGAAGTCCTCGGCATCGTAGCCCAGCTGCTTCAGCCGCGAGCGGTGGCCGAATGCGCGCAGGTCGTCGACGCCGAGCCAGCGATGGCTGCGCAGATCCTGCGCGCGCTTGCGCGTCATGCCGGCGATCTCGCCTGCGGCGGCAGCAGATCGGACACCCTGAGCTCGATGCCGGGCGGATGCAGCCGAATGATGCCGTCGCTCACGATCCGGGTCGAGATCAGGTCGGCTTCGCCGCGCGCATGGTGGATGACGAGCGGCTTGTCGGGATCGATGATCACGTAATGGCGGACGCTCGCCACGCGAAAATAGCCCTGCAGCTTGTCACGAAGATCCGTTGCTGCATTCGACGGCGAGAGCACCTCGAAGACGGCAATCGGATTGGGGACCTCCAGCGCGTCCTTGGGAACCGGCTCCCCGCAGTAGACCAGAGCATCAGGCTGGTAGAGGCTGCGCGCATCGATGCGCACGGCTGCGCTGTCGAGGACGAACCGGCACGGCAGCTTTGCATTCGCAATGGCCGTGTCGAGAGCCCGTGCGACCCGGTACTTGACGTCTCCGTGCACGACGCGCTCGGGCGACATCGCCATCGGCACGCCGTCGAGCAGCTCCCAGCGCTCGGCCTGGCGCTGCGCCCACGGCACGAACTCGTCGACGGACATCCGCTCCTTGCGAACGGCGGTCATGCAGCGGTCATTCCAGGGTCACGCCGCCGGCCTTGATCACCTTGGCCCATTTCTCGGTCTCGCCGGCCACGAGCTTGCCGAAATCCTCCGGGGTGCCGGGGATGAGGATGCCGCCGAGCTCGGCGAGGTGCGCTTTCACCTTGGGATCGGCGAGGGCGGCGTTGACCTCGCTGTTGAGCCTGGCGATGACCGTTGGCGGCGTGCCCTTCGGCGCGCCCATTCCGTAGAACGCGCTCGCCTCGTAGCCGGGCACGGTCTCGGCAACCGTCGGCACCTCCGGCAGCGCCTCCGAGCGCGTCGCGGTGGTGACCGCGAGCGCGCGCAGCTTGCCGGCGCGGATATGCGGCAGCGAGGGCGGCATGTTGTCGAAAATGACGTCGACGGTCCCGGCAAGGAGGTCGGTCAGCGCCGGCGCCGAGCCCTTGTAGGGGATGTGGGTGAGCTCGACCCCGGTCATCAGCTTGAACAGCTCGCCGGAGAGATGAACCGAGGTGCCGGTGCCCGAGGTCGCCCAGTTGATCTTGCCGGGATGCGCCTTGGCATAGGCGATGAACTCGGCCACGTTCTGCGCCGGCACCTGCGGATTGACCTCCATCACGTTCGGCACCCGCATGATGCCCGCGACCGATGTGATGTCGCGCAGGAACTTGAACGCGAGCCGCGGATAAAGCGTGGTGTTGATCGCATTGGCGGGATTGACCAGCAGCACGGTGTAGCCGTCCGCCGCGGCGTTGACCGCCGCCTCGGTGCCGATATTGTTGCCGCCCCCCGGCTTGTTCTCGATGATGAACTGCTGGCCGAGCCGCTCGGCGAGAAATTGCGCGATGATGCGCGCGGTGATGTCGGTGCCGCCGCCGGGCGGATAGGGCACCACCCAGCGCACCGGACGTGACGGGTAATCCTGCGCGGCAGCGGTGCCGCAGAGGCCCGCCAGCAGGAGGGCGAGCCCGAGCGCCAGACGGTGGAAGGTGTTGCGGCAGCCCGGCATAGGGTTTCTCTCCCGCTTCGGCTCGGAGAACGAAATCTTATAGAGCAGCGGCGTCGAGCGGGCAAAGGCGGGGCGAGGGCGCGCAACCGGCCACGGCGCGCATCGCTGTGTCCAACATCGCGCGGCGCCCTGGTCGCGGTCGGACACTTCGTTAACGACAGCGGCCCTACGGTGCGCAAAAGCACGCTGAGCACCCGTCCGATGTCATCGCCGGGCTTTTAATAACCGCAGAAAGATAAAACGGGCGCGTGTTTGCCCCGAGCAGCCCGACGCGCCGATGCCGGCTGATCAGCGCTCGCGCGCGGCCTGGTCGGCGATCTCGCGCAGCGGCGAGAGCAGGTAATCGATGGCGCGCCGCTGCCCGGTCTTGATCTCGACCGTCACCGCCATCCCCGGAGTGAGCGGGACTTCCTTGCCGTCGATGTCGATCGCCCGCTGCGCGAGCCGGATGGTGGCGGGAAACACCAGGTTCTGCGTCCGCGGCGGCTGCGCCGCTGCTGCGCTCTGCGGCCTGGCTGCGGTCGCAGCGTCGCTCAGATTGGTTGCATCGCGCTCGTCGACCGCGTCGCGCGACACCTTCGCCACCTCGCCGGCGATGGTGCCGTAGCGGGTGAAGGGAAAAGCTTCGATCTTGACCACCGCCGGCTGCCCGGCTTCAACGAAGCCGATGTCCTTGTTGGCGATCATCACCTCGACCTCGATCGGCGCGTCACGGGGGACGAGCGTGAGCAGCGACTGCCCGCTCGACACGACCTGGCCCAGGGTGGTGACCGCGAGCTGCTGCACGGTGCCGGCAATCGGCGCCTTGAGCTGGGTGCGGTCGGTCTTCGACTGCGCCTTGATCAGCTCCTGCACCAGCCGGTCGCGCTTGCGCTCGATCTCGGCGAGCTTCTGCGATTGCTCGGCGATGAACTGGCTCACGGTCTCGTCGATCTTGCGCTCGAGCGAGGTCATGGCGGCATCGCTCTCGATCACCTGGCCGCGGTCACCGGCGTCGGTGGTGATCTGCGACTCGTACTGCTGCAGCGCCTCGATGGTTTGCGCGCGCGAGCCCGCCCCCTTGGCGTCGATCTCCTCGCGCATCGCCACCCGTTCCTTGGCCAGCGCAATGAGCTTCTCGCG
This sequence comes from Xanthobacteraceae bacterium, assembly GCA_036406655.1. Taxonomy (GTDB): domain Bacteria; phylum Pseudomonadota; class Alphaproteobacteria; order Rhizobiales; family Xanthobacteraceae; genus VAZQ01. Next base: position 18,303 of record DASXAP010000192.1, read on the forward strand.
GGCGGCGATGGTGGCGATGAGCCGCTGCTTGGTGGCCGCCTTCTCGGCGAGCTGTCCCTTCAGGCTGGCGATCGTCGAGGCGAGCTGGTTGAGCTCGGCGACGAGCACGCTCTGCTCGCGCTGGCGTATGCCGGCCGCGATCCCTTCGGGAAATTCGATCGTGAGCGGCTTGTGGCCGGCGGCGCCGGCCGCCGTGATCGCCACCTTGCGACGGGCAGCCTCGGCGCTCGCCGCCTCGAGATCGCGTGCCTGCGCTTCCCGGTCGGCGGCCGTCTCGGTGGGGTCGAGCTCGAGCAGCACGTCGCCGGCCTTCACCCGGCTGCCGTTCTCGACGTGGATGGCGACGACCTTGCCGGCTTCGAGCGGCTGCACCACCTTGGAGCGTCCGCTCGGCTGCACCTTGCCGGGCGCGACCGCGTGGATGTCCATCCAGCCGAGATAGGACCAGCCGAGCGCGAACAGGAACAGCGCGCAGATCGACAGCAGGAGCGAGCGCGCAACCGGTGACGGGGGCGTCACCAGGATCTCGAGCGCGGCCGGCAGGAACTCGGGATCGGCCGGCCTGCCGGGCGCGGCGGGCCGCGCCGCCGGTGGTCTCGCCGCCGGCACCGGCTGCGGCGCCGCCCTCCCGCGCTGCGCACCTGCCGGCGTCTGTATCGCTCCCGCATTGCCGGTTTGCATCCGACCCACCCCCTCACCACCCGGCCATGACCTGCCGAGGGCTTTCAATCATTGCTCTCCTGCGCCTGGATGCGCCAGAGCCGGCTGTAGACGCTGTCGGAGCGGGCCAGCAGCGAGGCGTGCGTGCCCTCTTCGACGATCGCCCCGTTGTCGATGGCGATGATGCGATCGCAATGGCGCACTGCCGCCAGCCGATGCGCGATCACGATCACGGTACGGCCGCGCACGATCTCGCGCATGTTGGCCTGGATGGTGCGCTCGCTCTCGTAGTCGAGCGCGCTCGTCGCCTCGTCGAAGATCAGGATGCGCGGCTGGGTGGCGAGCGCACGCGCGATGGCGATGCGCTGGCGCTGCCCGCCCGAGAGATTGGCGCCGCGCTCCTCGATCGGCGTGTCGTAGCCGAGCGGCAGCCTGGAGACGAACTCGTCCGCTCCGGCGAGCCGCGCCACCGCGATCACGTGCCCGCGCGGCATGCCGGGATTGGCGAGCGCGATGTTCTCGTGGATGGTGCGGTTGAACAGCACGTTCTCCTGCAGCACCACGCCGATCTGCCGGCGCAGCCAGGCGGTATCGACCTGGCCGATATCGACGCCGTCGAGCAGGACCTGCCCGCGGTCGGGTCGATAGAGCCGCTGCACGAGCTTGGTGAGGGTCGACTTGCCCGAACCGGACGGGCCGATGATCCCGAGCACCTCGCCGGCGGGGATTTCAAGGTTGATGTCGCGCAGCACGTCGGCGGCCTCGGGGCGATAGCGGAAGCTCAGCCCGCTGATCCTGATCGCGCCGCGCGCGGGCGGCAGGTGGGCGGCGGCGAGGCGCTGGCTTTCCGGCGGGCTGTTGAGGATGTCGCCGAGCCGCGCCACCGAGATCTGCACCTGCTGGAAGTCCTGCCACAGCTGGGACAGCCGCAGCACCGGCGCGGTGACCTGGTTCATGATCATGTAGAAGGCGATCAGGCCGCCGACGGTGAGATCGGCGTCGATCACCGCCTTGGCGCCGAAGAACAGCACCGCCGCGGTGGTGGCCTTGCTCACATACTGAATGGCGTTCTGGCCGATATTGCTGAGCATCACCGCCTGGAACGAGGTCTTCACATAGGCGGCGAGGCGGTCCTCCCATTCGTTGCGCAGGATCGGCTCGACCGCCGCCGCCTTCAGCGTCTGGATGCCGAACACCGATTCCACCAGGAACTGCTGGCTCGCCGCGCCGGTGTTGAAGCGCTCGCTCACCTTCTCGCGCAGCGCCGGACGGATCAGCAGCGCGATGATCAGATAGAGCGGGATCGAGGCGAGCACGATGACCGTGAGCGTCGTCGAGTAGAGGAACATGACGGCGACGAACACGACCGTGAACAGGAGGTCGATGACCGAGGAAAGCCCCTGCCCGGTGAGAAAGCCGCGGATGGTCTCGAGCTCGCGCACGCGCGCCACCGTCTGTCCGGTCGGCCGCGTCTCGAAATAGCCGAGCGGCAGCCGCAGCAGGTGGTCGAACAGCCGGCTGCCGAGCTCCACGTCGATGCGGCTGGTGGTGTGGCTCAGCGCATAGGAGCGCAGATATTGCAGCGTCACGTCGAACAGGCCGATGGCGGCGAGCCCGACGACGATCGCGATCAGGGTCGACATCCCCTTGTGCACCAGGACCTTGTCGATCACGATCTGGAAGAAGAGCGGGGTGATCAGCGCGAACAGCTGCACGAACAGCGACGCGATCAGCACGTGCGCCAGAGGCGCGCGGTAGCGCCAGAGCGACGGCAGAAACCAGCGGAATCCGAAGGTGGCGGGATCGATCCCGGCGCCGCCCCAGCGCCGGGTGATGAGCACGATCTCGCCGTCCCAGGCCGCCGCCACCGCTTCGGGAGCTTCGTCGCGCGCGGTGCGGTCGAGCGGGTTGCCGATCCGCAGCCTGCCGTCGGGCAGGCGCAGGACGAGGACGCGGTAGCCGCCGTCCTTCATGCGCAGGACGGCGGGCACGGGAACACTGGCGAGGCGCTTGACCGTCTGCGCCTTCAGCAGGCGCGCCTTCAGCCCGATGCGCTGGGCGACGCGGACGATGTCCTCGCCCCGGGCGGGTCGGGTCCCGAGCCCGAGGTCGTGGGCGAGCTGGAACGGATCGGCGGCGATCCGGTAGTGGCCGGCAATGGTGGCGAGCGCGAACAGGCCGGAGTCCGGGCGCTGCGGCAGCGGAACCGGCTGGACGGCGCCGGAGCTGCCGGCCCGCTCCGGCGCAAGTCCGGCCTGCTCCGGCGCGGGCGCATCGGGGCGCCCCTCCTGCGGCTCGAACGGCCGTTTCGGCAGGGATGACATGTTCCCTCGGCGATAGAATTATGCAGTCATTGCCCCGGGCGAGCGCCCCGTGCGGCTCGCACCGTACCGACAGTGAGGTTTGACATTACCGCAGACGGATCAAGATTTCATTGAAATCCGCGGCGCATTTTGAGCATTCCGGTCGAAAGAAATTAATGCACGTCCCGGTGAGATCGAGCCGCGGCGAGAGTCGAGCGCGCTGATGCGACTGAACGGCAAGCGTGCGGCACGCGAGATCTGCTCCCTCCCCCGCTTGCGGGGGAGGGCTGGGGTGGGGGCATCGTCGCGACGGGCTCGTTTGTTGCGCCCCCTCGGCGCAAGGGTGCGGCTCCTTCGCTCGCGCGGTTGGTTCGCAGCGTGCGGCACACGGATCGGTCGCGTTGCACCGAGGTGCATCAATCTGCCCTGGCGTCCGCGGCCACTACTGCATCATCTCCTCGCCCGGCATGATGCCCCACAGGTTGGCGGCCGCCGGATCCTTCGGCCATACCTTGGGCCGCTGCGGATGGTCGCGGTGCCAGGGCCGGGGCTCGAAATAGCCGAGCTCCTCGTTCATGCGGTCGAGCTCGGCGAAGGTCTCGGTGATCAGCCCGGCGGGGCTGCGGTGGTAGGCGAACAGGTTGTGGCCGATCCCGTGCCGGCCCGGCCCCCACAGGAGCCGGTAGCCGTTGAGGCTGAGATAATCGCAGGCGGTCTGCAGGTGCCCCCAGTCGCGCAGCTCGAAGGCGGTGTGGAAGTGCCGGTTCGAGCCGGTCTGCATCAGGTTGATGGTGTGGTGGTCGGGACCGCAGCGCAGGAACGAGAAGAAGTCGGCCATCCAGTCGGACTCGCGGAAGCCCAGCACGTCGCAATAGAACCTGGTGACGTGCTTGACGTCGGTGACGTGAAAGGCGACGTGGCCGAGCTTGTGCGGCACGATGCCCTTGCTCGGAAATCGCTGTCCGGCGAACGCACCGCGCTTGAACACCTCGATCGTGGTGCCCTTGGGGTCGGTGAAGGTGACGAGGTCGGCGATCGAGGGCTCGGCGTCCTTCCTGCGCTGGGTCTTGATGCCGTGCCCCTGGACCTGCCGGTCGAAGGCATCGAGATCGTCGTCCGGACCGATCTGGAACCCGAGCCGCAGGCATTCGGCGCGCGCACCCCGGCGCAGAACCAGGGAATGATGATCGACGGTCGAGGCGAGATAGACCGCGCCCTCGCCTTTGTCGGTGACGGTGAGCCCCATTATCTCGGTGTAATATTCCACCTGCATCTCCACGTCGGGAACCTCGTAGGCGGCGTGGGCGATCTTCCTGATGCGAATCATGCGCACCTCCGTTCATGCGAAGCTGGGACTCGTGACCGGCTCACAGCGTTCCCAGGCGGACCCGCCGTGCGGCCCGGTGCGGCGCGAACTGCACCCGACACGCCGCATCAACGCGGCCTTCGCGGCAGCGCCGCGACGACGTCGACCATGGCGGCGACGTCCTTGTCGGCAAAGCCCATCTCGATGAACTTGTCGTAGAGCTCCGCCGCGCGGTCGAGCAGCGGCGTGGCGACGCCTACGCTGTCGGCGAGCTCGGCGATCATGCCGAAATAGTGCTGCAGCGCCGGCACCGTGCCTTGCACGGGCAGGAACCGGCGCTGCGCCATCCAGGGTGCGCGGATGGCGAACTGGGTCGAGCCGCCGCTGCCGGAGGCGATCGCCTTGATCATCAGCTCGACGTCGACGCCGGCCTTCAGCCCGAGCGCCATGGCTTCGGCGGCGGCGGCGATGTTGAGCGCAACCAGCAGATTGTTGACGAGCTTCACCCGGCTCGCGGCGCCGAACGGCCCGAAATAGAGGCAGCTGTCGGCGAACCCCGCCACCACCGGCTCGATCCTGCGGCAGGCCTCCCGCTCGCCGGCGAGATAGATCACCGCCTTGCGCTCGGCCGCCATGCCCGGCGTCCCGCTCACCTCGCCGTCGAGGAAGATCGCCCCCTTTGCCGCGAGCGGTCCCACATGCCGCTCTTTCTCGGCAACGCGGTGCGAGCCGAGCTCGACGATGATCTGGCCGGGACGTGCGGATTTGAGCAGCCCCTCCGGCCCCTGCACGACCTCCGCGAGCGCCTCTTCGGAAGGCAGGCACGAGAGCACGATGTCGGCCTCGGCGCCGATCGCGGCCGGCGAGCGGGCCGGCACGCCGCCCGCCTGCACGAGCTCGGCGAGCGAGCTCCTACGGTAGCCGAGCACGCGGTAGCCGCTCTTGATCAGGTTGGTGCAGATCGGCAGCCCGATCCTGCCGACGCCGACGAAGCCCACGGTTTGCATGCTCTCACCCTCTCGTCGTCCGCGCGTCCCGCTCACGCCGGCAGCTGCATGCGCGCCTGCCAATCGGCCTTGAGCTTGTCGCGCAGCACCTTGCCGCGATCGCTCTTGGGCAATTCGGCGACGATGAACACCTGCTTGGGCGCCTTGGGCAGCGGCAGGCTTGCCCGGCAATGCTCGTCCACCGCCGCCTCGCTGAGGTTCGAGCCCGGCCGCGCCACCACATAGCAGACGACCTCCTCGCCGTAGGTCGGGTCCGGCACCCCCACCGCGGCGGCATCGACCACGTCGGGATGGCTGAGCAGCACCGCGTCGATCTCGAGCGGCGCGATGTTGACGCCGCCGCGAATGATCAGGTCCTTGCTGCGGCCGGTGACGCGGATGAACCCCTCCTCGTCGCGGACGGCGAGATCGCCGGACTTGATGCGGTTGCCGCGGATCGGCTCGATGCTGCCGTCGTCGCCCAGATAGCCCACCGCGCAGTGCGGGCCCCCCACCGTGACCTCGCCCTCGACATTGGCCGGACAGGCGACACCCTGCGCATCGACGATGGCGAATTCCTGGTAGAGCGCGGGCATCCCCACCGTGCCCATCTTCCGCCGGTGGTGCCGGTTGCAGCAGATCCACCCGGCTTCCGACATGCCGTACATCGGCAGGAGCTTCAATCCGTACATGCGCTCGAACCGCAGCCACTGCTCGGGCGTCAGCGGGGCGGTGCTGCAGGTCATAAGCCGCAGGCTGGGCACGTCCTTGGCGCTGTACCCCAAGGGCTTGTTGAGCAGCATGTTGAGCACCGCCGGGACGCCGGCGGCGAAGGTGATGCGGTGATCGCGCACCCACTCGAAGAAACGGCTGTGCGAGAAGCGGCGGGCGATGTGTAGCGTGAGGCCGGTCTGCAGGAACGGCATCAGGCTCAGCACCTGCGCCGAGTTCCAGCCGAACGAGCGGTATTCCAGCGTCCGGTCCTCCCCGGTGAGGCCGAGCGCGTCGACCGACGAGAGCCCGTTGAGCCAGTAGGCGCAGTGATCGTAGACGACGAGCTTCGGCCGGCTGGTGGTGCCCGAGGTGCAGAAGATGGCGGCGAGATCGGCCGCGTCGTTGCGCTGGAGGAGCGTCGCCGGCGCAACCCGACGCGGCATCCGGCGAAAGAGATCGTCATCCGGCTCGGCATCGGCGCCGTCCGGGGTGTAGCGGCCGAAGCAGGTGAACGGCCGGGAGCCGAGCAGCGCCGCCCCGTCGAGGCCCTTGTGCACGAGCGTCAGCGCCGGAGCGACCGCGGCGGCGAGCTCGCCGATCATCGTGGCGTTGAGCTCGATATTGAGCGGGGCGACGATGGCGCCGATGCGCCAGCAGCCGAGCCAGACGAGAAGCTTCTCCAGGACCTCGTCGGCAAGGAGCAGCACGCGCCCGCCCTTGGCGACGCCGCTATGCGCGAGCGCGGCGGCTGTGTCGGTCACGGCGGTCTCGAGCGCAGCGAACGAGATCGAGGTGCCCTGATCGAGATCGACGAGCGCCGGCTTGTCGGGATGACGCGCGCGATGGCTCGCGAGCAGCTCGGCTATCGGCTGATACGGGATCACCGGCTGATGCTCGCCGAACACGCTGGTCATGGCCGCTACCTTGATCTTTCAACGTCATGCGCGGGCTCGTCCCGCGCATCCACGTCTTGGTGGCGTAACGAAAGGCGTGGGTGGCCGGGACGAGCCCGGCCATGACGATATCATTTAGTCGGGCTCGCGTTCACCTCGCGCGGCTTCCAGCACCGCCGCGACGATTCCTGCATAGCCGGTGCAGCGGCAGAGGTGGCCGCTCAGCACCTCGACCACCTCCGCCTCCGACGGGTCGGGGTTGCGCGCAAGAAAGTCGGTGAACGACATCAGGATGCCGGGCGTGCAGAAGCCGCATTGCAGCGCATGATTGCTCTGGAACGCCTGCTGCAGCGCATTGAGCTTGCCGTCCGGCCCGGCGAGCGCCTCGACCGTGGTCACCGCGCGGCCCTCGGCCTGCACCGCGAGCGTCAGGCAGGAGCGGACCGCGGTGCCGTCGATCAGCACCGTGCAGCAGCCGCAGACGCCGTGCTCGCAGCCGACATGGGTGCCGGTCGCGCCCAGCACCTGGCGCAGGAAGTCGCTCAACAGCATGCGCGGCTCGGCCTCGCCCAAGGCCTTGCGGCCGTTGAGCGTGAGGCTGATGCGGGCGCGCTCGCCCTTGCTCACGCGGCGCATGCGCGGGCCTCCTCCACCACGACCGGGGCGAGCCGGCGCAGGAGATCGCGCCGCATCCGCGCCGAGGCGTGCACGTCGTCGTAGCCTTCGAGCTCCCAGGCGAGGTGCTCGATGGCATCGCCGAGCCCGGCGCCGGGCCGGATGCGCCGCACCGCCGGGCGGTCGGCCATGCCGGCGACGCCGAGGCGCACGCCGTCGCCGTTTCCGGCCAGCGCGCCGACCGCGACGATGGCAAAATCGCCGTGCCGGCGCGCCACCTCGCGAAACGCCGCGCGCTCTCCGCCCAGCGGAAAGCGAACCGCGGTGATCAGCTCGTCGGCCGCGCGCGCCGTGGTCAGCATGCCCTGCTGGAAGTCGGCTGCCGCAACGCGCCGCGTGCCCCGCTGCGAGCGCAGCACCACCTCGCCCTCGAGCAGCGCCAGCGCCAGCGGAATCTCCGAGGCCGGATCGGCATGGGCGACCGAGCCGCACACGGTCCCCTTGTTGCGGGTCTGGAAGTGGCCGACGAACGGAAGCGCGGCGGCAACGAGCGGCAGCCTGCGTGTGAGCGCGGGCCAGCCCAGCAGCCGGTTCTGCGTGACGGCGGCGCCGACCTCGACCTCGCCGTCGAGCTCCCGGATCGCGTCGAGCTCGGCGATGCGGTTGATGTCGATGATCAGCGCGGGCTCGAGCAGGCGCAGATTGAGCATCGCCACGAGCGTCTGTCCGCCGGCGAGCACCCGGGCATCATCGCCGTATTCGGCTAAGAGCGCGAGCGCCTCCTCGACCGTCTCGGGACGGGCGTAATCGAACGGCCGCGGCTTCATGGCGCCGCTCCGCTGCGGCTGCAAGCTCGCGTTGCCGTCGAGATCCTGCGGGGGAGCGTTCCCTCCCCCGCATAGCGCGTCGAAGACGCGCGTAAACGCGCTTGTGCCGGGGGAGGGACAGGGAGGGGGCGCAACAAACAAGCCCGTCGCGATTGTCCCCCCACCCCAGCCCTCCCCCGCAAGCGGGGGAGGGAGCAGATCCCGTGTGCCGCGGCATCCCGAACGAACGTAGCCGGCAGCTCGACATCCTCGCGCCGAGCGTTCCCTCCCCCGCCTGTCTCGCGCCGAGCGTTCCCTCCCCCGCATAGCGCGTCGAAGACGCGCGTAAACGCGCTTGTGCCGGGGGAGGGACAGGGAGGGGGCGCAACAAGCGAGCCCATTGCGGTTGTCCCCCCACCCCAGCCCTCCCCCGCAAGCGGGGGAGGGAGCAGATCCCGCGTGCCGCACGCTTGCCAACCAGCCGCACCCTTGCGAACCAGCAGCATCACCGCGCCCCGCTCGCGGCCGCTCGCTCGCGCGGCGGCGGGGGCTCGGGGCCGGCGACGAGGGCATGGATGCGCCGCGGGGTCGCCGGCAGCTCGACGTCTCTCACGCCGAGCGCATCGGCTATCGCATTGGCGATGCAGGCAGGCACGCTCATCACATTGCCCTCGGCGATGCCCTTCGCGCCCAGCGGGGTGAACGGCGAGGGGGTCTCCTGGCGCAGCATCTCCACCGGCGGAATTTCCGCCGCGGTGGGGACGAGGTAGTCGGCGAAGGTGCCGGTCAGGAACTGGCCGTTGTCGTCGTAGACGAACTCCTCGTACAGCGCCGCGGCGATCCCCTGCACGAACGAGCCGCGCAGCTGCCCGGTGGCGATCATCGGGTTGAGCAGCCGGCCGGCGTCGTGGATCGAGACGTAGCGGTCGACCCGCGGCTTGAGCGTCACCGGGTCGATCTCGACCCCGCACATGTCGAAGACGAAGCCGTAGGTCAGCGACGTGTTGATGCGGTCGTCGCCCGATGGCGGCGTCAGCTCGGGCGGATTCCACACGCCGGTCTCGCTCAGCGCCGGCGCCATGCCTTCGGGCAGCATCACCGGCGACCAGTGCGAGGTGCCGGCGACGCGGGCGAAGGGGAGCGCGTTGTCGGGATTGCTGCGGCTGCGGATGCGGCCGCCGACGAGCTCGATGTCGGCCGGCAGCACGTTGAGCTGCTTGGCGGCAATCGCCTTGAGCTTGTCGGCCATCCGCTCGGCGGCGAGCTGCGCCGCCACCGCGGTGCCGGGGGTGAAGCGGCAGGAATAGGTGCCGGCGGCGATCGACCACTGGTCCTTGGCGGTGTCCATCTCGAGGACGACGTTGACGTCGGCGGGGGAAAGCCCGAGCCGGTCGGCGACGATCTGCGCCAGCACCGTCTGGTGCCCCTGCCCCTGCACGGTCACGTCGGCGGTGACCGACACCGCGCCGAGCGGGTCCACGTTGACGGTGACCATCGACACCGCGCCGTTCTTCGGCCCCGCCTTCTCGCGCGCCTCGGGCGTGAGCAGCGTCGACAGATAGCCCATGTTGGACATGCCCGGCTCGACCACGGCGGCAAAGCCGATGCCGTAACGGCGCCCGGCGGCGCGCGCGGCCTCCCGCCGCCGCTCGAGCTCGGCGAGCCGGCCCTCGCCGGTCACGGTCTCGACGGCGCGCAGGTAGTCGCCGGAATCGTAGAGCGCTCCCGCCGCGGCGCGATACGGAAACCTCTCCCTGGGAATGAGATTGCGCTTGATCACCTCGAGATGATCGAGCTCGAGCTCGACCGCGATCCGCTGCATCAGCCGCCCGAGCGCGAGATAGAGCTGCGGCCCGCCGAACCCGCGGATGAGGCTCGCCGGCATCTTGTTGGTGAGCACGACCCGGTTGGTCACCTCGACATTGGCGATGTCGTAGGCGCCGGTGACGGCGCCGTGCATCCGGTAGAGCGGCCCGGGCATGGGCGCGCGCAGGAACGCGCCGTAGTCCTCGAGCTGGTCGAGGCGCAGCGCGAGCACGCGCCCGTCCCTGCTCACGGCGGCCTCGATCTCGGTGATGCGGTTGGGGCCTGAGCTCGCGGCGACGAGATGCTCGAGCCGGTCCTCGACCCATTTCACCGGCCGGCCGGTGATGCGGGCGGCGAGCGCGGCGAGCACGATATAGGGAAACACCGAGAGCTTGATGCCGAAGCTGCCGCCGCTGTCGGGGGGGATGCGCAGGCGCAGCCTGGGGCCGGGGACGCGCAGCGCCTTGGCCATCACCGGATGGGTGCTGAAGGGGCCCTGGAAGTTCGCCAGCACGTCGTAGCTGCCGTCCGCCGGCCGATGCTGGGCGACGACCACGTAGCATTCCATCGGGGTGAAGGAGTTGCGCGGATAGGTCGAGGTGAGGGCAACCCGCGCATGCGCCCGCGCGAATGCCGCCTCGGGCTCGCCATAGGAAAACTTCCGCACCGAGATCTCGTTGCTCCCGGCTTGCGGATGCAGCAGCGGCGCGGAGGCGGCGCGCGCCGCCCGCGGGTCGATCACCGCCGCGAGCGGCTCGTAGTCGATCTGCACGAACTCGGCGGCGTCTTCCGCCAGATAGCGGCTCTCCGCCACCACCAGCGCCACCGCCTCGCCGACATAGCGCACCCGCTCGACCGCGAGCGACCACTGGTTGACCGGCGCCTTGAGCGCGATGAGGAACGGATCGGATAGCCTGCGGACGTCCTCGCCGGTGATCACCGCCCACACCCCGTCCACCGCCAGCGCTTGGGCGGCGTCGATGCGGATGATCCGGGCATGCGCGTGCGGGGAGCGGATCACGTGGGCGCTGAGCGTCCCCGCCGGCACCGGCAGGTCGTCGGCGTAGCGGCCGCGCCCCGACAGGAGCGCCGGATCCTCCAGGCGCCGGATCGGCGCACCGAGTGACTGCGTCACCTTAGCTCTTCTCCCTGGGTTTTCGCACCCCGCGACAATTGCGGCATGCCGCAAAGGCGATGTCAAACCCGCGCATCCGGCGTGACGCGGGGCCGATGCAAGGGGAGCCCGTTTGCACGAGCGCAACTACTCGATGACGTCGTCGGCGACCAGCAGGAGGTCGCGGCTGACCGTCAGGTCGAGCGCCCGCGCCGTTTTGAGATTGATCACCAGCTCGAAGCTGGTCGGCTGCTCGACCGGGAGCTCGGCCGGCCTGGCGCCTTTGAGGATCCTGTCGACGAAGCCCGCGCTGCGCCGGGCGAGCTCAGCGATGCTCGCTCCGTAGGACATGAGGCCGCCGAGATCGACGGCCTCTCTCGACTGGTACATGGAAGGCAGACGGTCCTTGGCTGCAAGCTTTACGATCCGCCCATACTGGTTGAACATCATCGGGCTCGGCAGCACGATGAAGGCTTCGGCGCGCTGGGCCGTCATTGCCGAGAAGGCGCCTGCAAGGTCGTCCGGGGAAGCCGCCGGCACGAGCTGAAGCTGCATCCCGAGCGTTCGCGCCGCAGCCTCGATGTCGTGGCGTATGCCCGCCATGGTGCGTTCGCCGTATGCGGTGGGGTGCCAGAGCGCCGCGACGCGAATGAGGTGCGGCAGCACGTCCCTGAGCAGCTGCAGGCGCTTGGCCACCAGCTCCGGGCCGAGGAAGGTCGTGCCGGTGATGTTGCCCCCGGGGCGCGCAAGGCTGGCGACCAGCCCGTCGCCGACCGGGTCCGCCATGATCGCCCCGACGATTGGGATGCTGCTGGTCGCTCGCTTGGCGACGAGCGCAACAGTCGTGCTCCATGCAACGATGACGTCGGGCTTGAGACCGACCAGCTCGGCCGCCGTGGCGTAAAGCCGCTCCTGGGTCCAGCCTCCGTAGCGACGCTCTATCGCGATGTTCTGTCCCTCGACATAGCCCAGCTCGCGCAGACCTCGGTCGAACCCGTTGGAGGCGGTCGAGCGGTTTTCGGGGCCGGACCACAACGCTCCGACGCGCGGGATCCTGCCCGCCTGCTGCGCCCGTGCGGTGAGCGGCCGTGCGGTCGCCGCCGCCCCTCCGAGGAGGCAGATGAATTCACGCCGTCGCATGCTGCGCACCCGTGCTCGTGGTCTTTCCCGACAAGCTAGCACGGGTTTGCCGACCGAGACCGGCAACCTGCGGCGTTGCCGGCGAGACGCTCGCGCACCCGTCTACTCGGCAGCCTGCCGCACGCCGGCCGGATCGTAGTTGAGCACCGGCGCGAGCCAGCGCTCGGCCTCCTCGAGCGTCCAGCCCTTGCGCCGGGCATAGTCGGCGACCTGGTCGCGCTCGATCCTGCCGACGCCGAAATAACGGCTCGCCGGGTGGCTGAAATAGATGCCGCAGACCGAGGCGGCAGGCCACATCGCGAAGCTCTCGGTCAATCTGACCCCGGTCCGCCGCTCGCCGTCGACGAGCCCGAGGAGCGTCGCCTTCTCGGTGTGGTCGGGCTGCGCCGGATAGCCCGGCGCGGGGCGGATGCCGCGATACTTCTCAGCGATCAGCTCGGCATTGCCGAGCGCCTCGTCCGGCGCATAGCCCCAGAGCTCCCGGCGCACCCGCTGGTGCAGGCGCTCGGCGAAGGCTTCGGCGAGCCGGTCGGCGAGCGCCTTCACCATGATCGCGGAATAGTCGTCGTTCGCCCGCCGCAAGCGCTCGGCCGCGGCGTCCTCGCCGAGCCCGGCGGTCACCACGAAGGCGCCGACATGGTCGGCCAGCCCGCTCGCGCGCGGCGCGACGAAATCGGCGAGCGCGAGATTGGCGCGGCCTTCCCGACGCGCGAGCTGCTGGCGCAGCGTGTGCAGCACCGCTTTCGGCTCGCTGCGGCGGGAGTCGGCATAGACGAGGATGTCGTCGCCTTCGGCATTGGCCGGCCAGAAGCCGAACGCGGCATTCGCGGTGAGCCACCGCTCGGCCGTGATGCGATCGAGCATCGCCTGCGCATCGGCGAACAGGCTGCGCGCTGCCTCCCCGCACGCGGCGTCGTCGAGGATCGCCGGGTACCTGCCGGCGAGCTCCCATGTGGCGAAGAACGGCGTCCAGTCGATGTAAGCGCGCAGCTCGGCGAGCGGATAATCCGCGAGGATGCGGGCGCCGATGAAGCTCGGGGCGGCGGGCGGCTCGCTGCCCGACCAATCGAGCGCGAGCGCGTTTTCGCGCGCAGCCGCGAGCGGCAGCCGCTGCTTGGCCGCTTCGCCGCGCGCATGCGCGGCGGCGATGCGGGCGTATTCGGCGCGAATGCCGGCGACGTAGCCGGGCCGCGCCGCGGGCGACATCAGGCTCGCGGCGACCCCGACCGCGCGGCTCGCATCATTGACGTGGATCGCCTGGCTGCGCCGGTAATTGGGAGAGATCTTCACCGCCGTATGCACCCGGCTGGTGGTCGCTCCTCCGATCAGCAGCGGCAGGTCGAAGCCTTGCCGCTCCATCTCGGCGGCGACATGGCACATCTCGTCGAGCGAGGGCGTGATCAGGCCGGAGAGCCCGACGATGTCCGCCTGCTCCCGCCGCGCCGCCTCGAGGATCTTCGCCGCCGGGACCATGACGCCGAGGTCGACCACCTCGTAATTGTTGCACTGGAGCACGACGCCGACGATGTTCTTGCCGATGTCGTGCACGTCGCCCTTGACGGTGGCGATGACGATCCTGCCGCTGCAGCGCCTGCCGCCGGCCTCGCCGTCAGTCTTCTCCCGCTCCATGAACGGCATCAGCCAGGCGACCGCCTGCTTCATCACCCGCGCCGACTTGACCACCTGCGGCAGGAACATGCGGCCGGAGCCGAACAGGTCGCCGACCACGTTCATGCCGTCCATCAGCGGTCCCTCGATCACGTCGAGCGGGCGCGCCGCCGCGCGCCGCGCCTCCTCGACGTCGGCCTCGATAAACTCGGTGAAGCCGTGCACCAGCGCGTGCGTGAGCCGCTCGCCGACCGGCCGCTCGCGCCAGGCGAGGTCGACTTCCTTCCGCTCCCGGCGCTCGCCGCGATGCTTCTCGGCGAGCGCCAGCAGCCGCTCGGCGGCGTCGGGCCGGCGGTCGAGCACCACGTCCTCGCAGGCCTCGCGCAGCTCGGGATCGAGATCGTCATGGACGGCGATCTGCCCGGCGTTGACGATGCCGATGTCCATCCCGGCCTTGATGGCGTGATAGAGGAAGACCGAGTGCATGGCCTCGCGCACCCGCTCGTTGCCGCGGAACGAGAACGACAGGTTCGAGACTCCGCCGGAGACGTGCGCCCCGGGCAGGTTCTCCCGGATCCAGCGCGCGGCCTCGATGAAGGCGACCCCGTAGCCGTTGTGCTCCTCCATCCCGGTGGCGATCGCGAAGATGTTCGGGTCGATGATGATGTCCTCGGGAGGGAATCCCGCCTTGTCGACGAGGAGGTCGTAGGCGCGTCGGGCGATCGCGCATTTGCGTTCGAGCGTGTCCGCCTGCCCCGCCTCGTCGAACGCCATCACCACCACCGCAGCGCCGTAGCGGCGCACGATCCGGGCGTGCTCGATGAAGGCAGCCTCGCCTTCCTTGAGCGAGATCGAGTTCACCACCGCCTTGCCCTGCAGGCATTTCA
>DASXAP010000193.1:0-7186 GCA_036406655.1 Xanthobacteraceae bacterium
CAACCACTATGTCGGGCGCACCTTCATCGAGCCGAGCCAGCACATCCGCCAGCTCGGCGTCCGCCTCAAGCACAGCGCCAACCGCGCCGTGGTCAGCGGCAAGCGCATCGTGCTCATCGACGACTCCATCGTGCGCGGCACGACCTCGGTGAAGATCGTGCAGATGATGCGCGACGCCGGCGCCAAGGAAGTGCATTTCCGCATCGCCTCCCCGCCGATCACGCATTCCGACTACTACGGCATCGACACGCCGGAGCGCGACAAGCTCTTGGCCGCGACCCACGACCTCGAAGGCATGCGCCGGTTCATCGGCGCCGATACGTTGGCGTTCCTCTCGGTCGAGGGCATCTATCGCGCCATGGGCTATGAGCAGCGCGACCCGCAGCGGCCCCAGTTCACCGATCACTGCTTCACCGGCGACTATCCGACCGCGCTGACCGACCAGACTGGGCAGGATGCCTCGCCACGGCAATTGTCGCTGCTCGCCGAGGCGAGCTGACGCGCGGCGTGCCCCCTCCCCTCGCCGGCCGGATCGCGCTCGTCACCGGGGCCTCGCGCGGCATCGGCTATGCGACCGCCCTGGCGCTGGCGAAGGCCGGCGCGCACGTCGTCGCGGTCGCGCGCACGGTCGGCGGGCTCGAGGAGCTCGACGACGCGATCAGGGGCATGGGCGGCTCGGCCACCCTCGTGCCGCTCGACCTCAAGGACTACTCCGGCATCGACCGGCTCGGCCTCGCCCTGCACGAGCGCTTCGGGCGGCTCGACGCGCTCGTCGGCAATGCCGGCATCCTCGGGCCGCTCTCGCCGCTTGGCCATGTCGAGGCCGCGGCGTGGGACGAGGTGATGGCGGTCAACGTCACCGCCAACTGGCGGCTCATCCGCGCCATGGACCCGCTGTTGCAGCGCTCCGACGCCGGGCGCGTGGTGTTCATCTCGTCGGGGGTGGCGGCGCTGGCGCTGGCTTATTGGGGCCCCTATGCCGCCTCGAAGGCCGCGCTCGAGGTGCTCTCCCGCACCTATGCGGCGGAAACGGCCACCACCAATGTGCGCGTGAACGTGCTCACACCCGGCCCGATCCGCACCCGCATGCGCGCGCAGGCGATGCCGGGCGAGGACCCGATGACGCTGGAAACCCCGGACAAGGTGGCGGAGAAGATCGTCGACCTGTGCCTGCCGAGCCTGCAGGAGAGCGGCAAGCTCTACGCCTATCCGAAAGGCCGGTTCCTGGAGTTCCGTCCACCCTCATGAGGTCGACCGACCCGGTTCAGACCGCTGTCTACGACCCCTTCGCGATCGGCGGAGCGGCCCTCGCGCGTTCGTCTTCGCATACGGATTCTTCTTCTCGCGCAACGTGAGCCGGATCGGCGTGCCCGGCAGATCGAAGCTGTCGCGCAGGCTGTTGACGAGGTACCGCCGGTAGGCGTCAGGCACGGCGTCGGCGCGGCTCGTGAACAGCACGAAGGTCGGCGGCCGGCTCTTCGGCTGGGTGACGTAGTCGAGGCGGATGCGCCGCCCCGAAACCGCCGGCGGCGGATGGGATGCAACGACCTTGGCGAGCCAGCGATTGAGCGCGCTCGTCCCCACGCGCCGGTTCCACACCGCATGCGCGTCGACAACGGCTCGCATCAGCCGATCGAGCCCCTCCCCGGTAAGACCTGAAACGGCGACGACCGGCACGCCCTTGACCTGCGGCAGCCAGTGGTCGGTCTCATCGCGCAGCTGCTTGATCGCGCCCGCACGGCGCTCGACGCGATCCCATTTGTTCATGCCGATGACCAGCGCGCGCCCCTCGCGTTCGACGAGATCGGCGATGCGAAGATCCTGTTCCTCGAACGGCTGTTGCGCGTCCATCAACAGCACCACCACTTCGGCAAAGCGCACGGCGTTGAGCGCGTCCGCCACCGACAGCTTTTCCAGCTTCTCCTCGATCCGGGCGCGGCGGCGCAGCCCGGCGGTGTCGTGAATGCGGAAGGGCCGGTCGGCCCAGGTCAGATCGACTGCGATGGCATCGCGGGTGATGCCGGCCTCGGGCCCCGTAAGCAGCCGCTCCTCGCCCAGCAGCCGATTGACCAACGTCGACTTTCCGGAATTGGGGCGGCCCACGACCGCGATGTGGATGGGACTGGGTTCGGGCGGCTGTGCACCGTCGCGTCGCTCCATGTCGGCCGGAGGCGCGGTAGCATCGGGCAACGCGGCGCGCAGCGCCTCGTACAGATCGGCGAGGCCCTCGCCATGCTCGGCCGAGATCGCGACCGGCTCGCCGAGCCCGAGCTCGTAGGCTTCGAGCACGCCCGCCTGCGCGTCTCGGCCCTCGCTCTTGTTGGCGACCAGGATGGTGGGCTTGCCCGATCGGCGCACGAGGTCGGCGAAGGCGCGATCGGCGGGAGTTGTGCCGACGCGCGCATCGATGAGGAATAGAACGGCGTCGGCGGCCGCGATCGCGGCCTCGGTCTGCTCCTGCATGCGGCCGGTGAGGCTCTCGGGCGCAGCTGCTTCGAGGCCCGCGGTATCGATGACTTTGAATGCGAGGTCACCGAGCCTCGCCCGGCCCTCGCGTCGGTCGCGCGTGACACCGGGAGTATGGTCGACCAGCGCAAGGCGCTTGCCGACCAGGCGATTGAACAGGGTCGACTTGCCGACGTTCGGCCGTCCGACAATGGCGACCGTGAAGCTCATGAGCGGCGCAGCGTCGTGGATGCCGCTCTATGCCCGGGCGGCGGCAATGGACGCAATCAGCGAGGCGCGGCGGGCGGCGGATCGGGCCAGGCAACGCCGCCGGACGGCTGCGCCGAGTTGGGCCATGCGGCCGCCGGCTGCCGCGGCTGCATGGGCGGAGGATCAGGCCACTGGACCTGAGACTGTGCCGGCGCCTGGGGTTGCGATTGTGCCTGGGGCTGCGATTGCGACGGCCGAACGGTGACGGGGGTCGGGGGCGACTCGTCTTTCGGCTTGGCCACGAGCTTCGGTTTCGGCTTTGGTTTCGGCTTGGCTTCCGGCTTGGCTTCCGTCTTGGCTTCCGGCTTGGTTTCCGGTTTGGACTCGGCCGATTCCGCCTGCTGAGTGGACGCCTCGGTCTGCTCGGGGGGCTTGTAGCCCTTGACCAGATCCGGCGGCACCCCCTGCGGCACGCCCGGCGTTCCCTCGGGAAAGACGGGCTTGCGCTCTCCCGGCAGCTTCTTCTTGGTGTTGAAAATCTCCAGATCGAAGATCGAGGTGGGATCGAAGCTCGAGGGATCGAAGCTCCCGCAGCCCGCCAGCACAAGGCCGAGCGACAGCGCCGATGCGGTCAAGGTGGCGCGCGTCAAACGGTTCATTGTGCCCCCTCAACTCTTGCTCTCGGTGGGGCCCAGCGCCATGAGTTGCTCGACCCGCAAGCGGGTGGCGGCGGGCGTCTGCGCATCCGTCATGATCATGTCGGACCAGCGCTTCGCGGCCGCCGCATCGCCGGCGCGCCAAGCGGCGAGCACCAGGAATTCACGGGCGGTGTAGCGGAACGTGCGATCGGCCGCCGCCAGCGGCTCCAGCCGCTGCTGCGCTTGCGCGAACGCACCGGCGTCGATCAGCAGCGCGCCGGCGCGCAGCGCCGCAAGGTCCTGCAGCGCCGGGCCGACCGCGCCGTCGGCGGCGATCTTGTCGTAGGCCGCGATGGCGGCCTTGGGATCGGTCTGGGCGAGCTCGGCCGCCTCGCGCAGGCGCGCGAGATGGCGATAGCCCACGGTCCCGTCCGCGGCGATCTTGGCGAAGGCGGCCTCGGCCTCGCCGCGCTTGCCGGCCTCCGCGAGCGCGCCGGCAGCCTCGAAGGCTGCGCCCGCCTCCGCGGCCTTCCTCGCCTCCCACCATTCGTAGCCGCGCCACGCGCCGACGCCGGCGACGATCACGATGGCGGCCGCGACGACATAGTTGCCGTAGCGCTCCCACAGCTTCTTGAGCTGCTCGCGGCGGACTTCCTCGTCGACTTCCTGAAAGATATCGGACACGAACCGTCCCCGCCCCATGCACCCCGATCCGAGCTACCCTAGCGATGTGGCATAGGCAAGGCAAAGCCGCCTCGGGAACCTCCGGCTAACATATTGAGGAATGGCGCTATTTTCCCTTGGTCCGGAGCGGATAGACGTGCTCGGGGCCAGGAAAGGCGCGGGCGCGAACATCTGCCGCATAGGCCTTGACCGCGGACTCGATGGAGGGGCCGACCTCGCCGTAACGCTTGACGAACCTCGGCACGCGCGGCGAGAGCCCGAGCATGTCCTCGAGCACGAGGATCTGGCCGTCGCAGGCCACGCTGCCGCCGATGCCGATGGTGGGGATCGCGACCCTCCCTGTGATCCGGCGGGCGAGCGGCTCGGCTACCGCCTCGATCACCACCGAGAAGGCGCCCGCGTCGGTGACGGCGCGGGCATCGTCCTCGATCGGCCCCCAGTCCGCCTCGTCGCGCCCTTGCGCACGGAACGAGCCGATGGTGTTGATCGACTGCGGGGTGAGCCCGATATGCCCCATGACCGGCACCCCGCGCTCGACCAGAAAGGCGATGGTCTGGGCCATGCGGCGGCCGCCTTCGAGCTTGATGGCGCCGCAGCCGGTCTCCTTCAACACCCGCGCCGCCGACGCGAACGCCTGCTCCTTGGAAGCCTCGTAGGAGCCGAACGGCATGTCGACCACCACCAGAGCGCGCTTCGATCCGCGCATCACTGCGAGCCCCTGCAAAATCATCATGTCGAGCGTGACCGGCACGGTGGTCTCGAGCCCGTGCATCACCATGCCCAGCGAATCGCCGACCAGAATGAGATCGCAATGGCGATCGAGCAGGCGCGCGGTATGGGCGTGGTAGGAGGTCAGGCAGACGATGGGCTCGCCGCCCTTGCGGGCGCGGATATCGGGCGCGGTCAGCCGCTTGATTTCGTCTTGTACCGACATGTCGCAGACTTAATACGCCGGCGTGCCGAAAACCGAAACCCCGACCACCAGGGGATGGAAGACGAGGCCGAGCGCGAGATAAAGCAGGGTGCCGACCACCACCGCGATGATGTCGTTGCGCCGCCCGCCGACGGGGATCGCCGGCGCGCCGGGATCGGTTCGGCGCTTGAGCGTGATGCGGTCGTAGACCGCCCAGGCGAGAAAGGAGCCGAACAGCACGATCGAGCCGAGATCGCCGTTCGAGATGAGATGCGCCACGGCCCATGTCTTCACCCCGACCAGCATGGGATGCTTGAGCGTGCGCCAGATATCGCCGCGGGCATAGGCGGCGACGACGCAAATGCTCGCCGGCCACATCAAGAGCTGAGTGACGTAATAGGTCCAACCCGGCGGCGACCAAACGTCGATCCATCCGGTCGCGCGATAGCGGCCGAAGCCGTAGCCGATCAGGATGAGCCCCACGAGCGAGACCACGCCCATCAGCCCCTTGTAGGGCCATTCGCCGATGCGGGCGATCACGGCCGCGCGCGGCGCGCGCAACGTCACGAAGACATGCGCGCCGAGAAACAGCACCAGTCCGATCACCAGCATGCCCATGGCTGCTCCCCGCCGACGCGCTGTCAATGCCTTCCGTATTCTGGAAGCGCTCCAAGCGGGCGCAGTAGAGGCCATGGCAGGCCCATAGGCAAGGCGGTCGCGCTCGCGGCGGACGACGGCCAGGTCCGCGGCAAGTCGGCATTCGCTCGATTCCGCGCTTGCAATAATCCTGTCGCTGGTGATGGCTGGAGCGTTCGCTCCCGGCGAGGCGGGCCGAATGCGACAGCGAGGAGCGCGAGAGGACCGAATGAAGACAAGCCTGGCAATCGCTCTGGCGGGATCGCTGCTGGCGCTCGCGCCGGCCGCGGCGCAAGACTGGCCGACGAAGACCGTCAGGATCGTCGTGCCGTTCGGAGCCGGCTCGACCCCCGACATGGTGGCGCGGCTGATCGCCGACCGCCTGCAGTCGAAGCTCGGCCAGAGCTTCGTGATCGAGAACAAGCCGGGCGCGAGCGGCAATCTCGGCACCGACGCGGTCGCCAAGGCGCAGCCCGACGGCGCGACGATCGGCGTCTCGATCGGCGGGCCCCTCGCCATCAACACCCTGCTGTTCTCCAAGCTGCCCTATGACCCGGCGCAGGACATCGCGCCGGTGACGCAATTGATCACGCAGCCGAGCGCGCTGGCGGTCAACGCCGACCTTGGCGTCAACTCGGTGGCGGAGCTCGTCGCGCTGCTCAAGCGCGAGCCGGGCAAGTACGGTTTCGGCTCGATCGGCAACGGCTCGCTGTCGCACCTCGCCATGGAGGCGATCGCGCTCAAGAGCGGCACGCGGATGGTGCACGTGCCCTATCCCGGCTCGCCGCAGGCGATGACTGCCGTCCTGCGCGGCGACGTGCAGATGGCCTGCCTGCCGGCCATTGCCGTGACCCCGCACCTCGGCTCGGGCAAGGTGAAGATCCTGGCGGTGTCCACGGGGAAGCGCTCCGCGCTGCTGCCGGATATCCCGACCCTGAAGGAGGCCGGCATCGACGTCGAGGCGGACGCCTGGATGGGGCTGATCGCGCCCGGCGGGACGCCCGCCGCCGTGATCGCGCGCATCCACGACGCCGTGGTGGAGGTGATCAAGGCCCCCGCGGCACGCGACAAGCTCGCCACGCAGTTGATGGAGCCGATCGGCAACACGCCGGCCGAGTTCCGCGCCGTGATCGATCGCGAGGTCGCGCGCTGGGCACCCGTGGTCAAGGCGATCGATCTCAGGATCAATTGACTGGGGCAGCTGCCCAACTTCCGGCGCCTCGGCGGCTCGAGCCCGCGCATTCATTGTAGTGAACAATGAAAAAACAATGGCCCTGCCCCCAAGCGGCGACTTCGGTCCAACTGTTGGGCGCCTGCCCGCCGTCGGTAACGCTGGCCAAACCGCGCCCGCCAGCGCCCGCGGCTTCGCTCCGGCACCTTCCGGCGCATCCGAGGCTCCCTTGTCGGCACGACCCATCAGCATGCGCCGCTCATAGCTGACTCGCGCGGTGAAGTCAACTACTTTTTGCATCTATCTGTGCGCACAAAATGGGTTGCAAGCGCAGGCCGCCGCGGCGGGGCGATCGGGCCGGGCGCCGCCTAAACCACCGGCGAGCGCCCGCCGTCGACGTTGATCGCGGTGCCGGTGACGTAGGAGCCCGCGTCGGAGGCGAGGAAGCAGGCGACGTTGGCGAACTCCTCCGCCCGCCCGATGCGGCCG
>DASXAP010000194.1:0-2876 GCA_036406655.1 Xanthobacteraceae bacterium
GGTGCGCACATCCGCCATCAGCCCGAGCGCGACGGGATAATTGCGGGCGATCTCGTCGGGATCGATGTCGACGTGGATGAGCTTGGTCGGCGGGATGGTGAACGAATAGCCGGGCAGCCAGGAGCTCGAGGTGCGGTCGTCGAAGCGCACGCCGAGGGCGATCAGCACGTCGGCCGTGCGCGCGGCGTGGTTGGCCTGATAGGGGCCGTTGCGGGCGATGAGGCCGAGCGCGAGCGGATGCTGGGAGTCGATGGCGCCGGTGCCGCTCGCCGACCAGGCCACCGGAATCCGCAACCGCTCCGCCAGTTGCAGCAGGTCCGCGCCCGCGCCCCCGTATTTGACGCCCTGGCCGACCAGGATGACGGGGCGCTCGGCCGCGAGCAGCATGTCGGCTGCCTTCTTGACGCCCTCGGGATCGGCGCCGCAGCGGCTGGAAATATTCGCGTTCCAGTCCTCCGGCCTGGGGGTCTCCTCGGCGGCGGCCTCCTTGAAGATATCGAACGGAACGTCGAGCACCACCGGTCCCGGCCGTCCCGTCAGCATCGTCTTCCAGGCCTGCCGGATCGCCAGCGGCACCATGTCGCCGCGGGTCGGCTGGAACACGCGCTTGCAGCAGGCCCGCACCGTCGAGGGAAAGTCGGCCTGGTAATGGCGGTAAAGCTCCTGGAAGGCGCCGCGGTTGAATTGCCCGGTCGGCACGTTGCCGGTCACCGCCAGGAAGGGAACCGAATCGAGGTAGGAATTGGCGAGCGCGATCGGCAGATTGGCGGAGCCCGGTCCGCACGAGGTGAAGGTTGCCGCGGGCTTGCCGCAAACCCTGTAGTACACGTCGGCCATGAAGCCGGCGACGCTCTCGTGATGCACCGAGATGGTCTTGATGTCGCTCGCGCGTTCGTGCAGCGCGTCGATGAAGCCGACATTGCCGTGGCCGCACAGGCCGAAGACATAAGGCACGCGCTCGCGAACGAGATAGTCGACGATCACCTGACCGCCGTCGAGCATGTTGTTCGGCATCGGCGCTGCTCCCCGGCTCTCACTCCGGCCTGATGCCGTGCTCGTCGATGAATCTCGTCCAGTTGGCGATCTCGCTCTCGAGCTTGGCCCCGAGCGCGGCGCCGCCGGCATAGGCCGGCTCGCTATCGAGCCCGGCCAGCCGCTCGCGCACGCGCGGACGGGCGAGCGTCGCCGCAATCGCCTGCTCGAGCCTCGCCCGCGCGGCGTCGGGAACGCCCCTGGGAGCGAAAACGGCGAACCAGAAGCGCAGATCCACGGCAGCCGTCTCGATCCCCGCCTCGCGCAGGGTGGGGACGTTCGGCAGCACCGGTGAGCGCGCCGTGCTGGTCACCACGAATCCCTTGATCCTGCCGCTGTCGATCAGCCCCTTGGCAACCTGGATCGATGCCATGTTGAGCGCGACATGGCCGGCAATGAGGTCGTTCATCGCCGGCCCGCCGCCCTTGTACGGCACGTGCAGCGTCTGCATTCCGGTCGCGGCCTTGATCACCTCGAAGGTCAGATGCGAGACGCTGCCGATGCCGGCCGACGCGTAGGCAAGCTTCTCCGGCAGCGTGCGCGAATAGGCGAGAAGCTCCGCGAACGAGCCGGCGGGCAGCCGGCTCGCGCCCGCGAGCACCAGCGGCGCGGTCGCCACCATGGCGACGGGATCGTACTGCCTGAGCGGATCGAAGCTGGAAGGGTGCTTGCGGTAGAGCGCCTGGCTGATCGCGACGGCGTTCTCCGCCATCAGCAGCGTGTAGCCGTCCGCCTCCGCGGCGGCGACGTGGTTCCAGGCAATGTAGCCGCCGGCCCCCGGCTTGTTCTCGATGACCACGGGCTGGCCGAGCGCCTCGCCCAGCTCCTGGCTGATCTGCCGCGTCATCGTGTCGGTCGCCCCGCCGGGCGGGAAGGCGATCACCAGCCGAACCGGCCGATCCGGATAGGCGGGCGGATGCTGTGCCCGGGCGAGGCCGGAGGCGGCGAGCAGGACGCAAACGAGCAGGCAGCATTGAACGACGCGCAGCACCACCCCTCTCCCGCCCGGCTCTTGCTCGGCGCGGTCATTCGAGCACGGCGTCGCGACTGCGTCGAGTGGGGGAGCGGGCAGGGGGAGCAGCAGACGGCGATCGGCGGGTGGCGCAGCGGCGGCGCGCCGGTCCTCGCGCCGGCTGCCCGCTATGCGTGGGTAAGGCCGCGCTCCTCGTGCATGACGGTGAGCAGCATCGTGAGGCCGCCGATGAACCCGGCGACCAAGCCGACCGCGATCTCGCGATCGGTCAGATCGAGCGCGTTGGCCACGACGAAGAAGCCGAACAGGAAGAACGACACGCCGGTGACGATCTGGACGGAGTGATCTTGCAGATGCTGCAGCATCGGTGAAGTCTCGACGGTGAGCCGAGACTGCGGGCTGCGCATTAAGCCTTCGTTAGCTTGCCCAGGCCAATTGCGCTGATTCTCGGCTCGTCCCGGCTGGGTTGACCCCGGTGATGGGTCGGTGACGGGCGAGCCTGTCGGCCGGCTCGATTGCGCAAGATGTGGCAAGCCCGTTGTGTCAGGATCGCCGCGACGAGCCCGGCGATGACCGGGCGAGAAGACGAGAGGAAACCGGGTGCATCCGCAACGTGCCCGGTTTCATGCCCGGAAAATCGGCCGGGCCGGGCTTGCGGAAGGCCGCCACGCGCAGCAACTGTCTGGTCCTGAAGCCTCGCTGCTCAACAAGGTGTTGCTTCAGGTCGCCACTGAGATGACCCGGTGGCAGGGTTGGATGCAGGTCTTCAATGCATACCCTGTGCGGTATCCGACGCTACAACGTTCGCTTGGCCAGGCTCTGGCGAGCGTGCCCGAGCCGGCGATCCACGCGTACGTCGATTCAGTTGTGC
>DASXAP010000195.1:0-24578 GCA_036406655.1 Xanthobacteraceae bacterium
CGCGTTGCGCGCGAGGTTGAGCAGGATGCGGAACAGCTGCTCGGGATCGGCCTCGACCATGAGCCCGCGCTCGACCGCGGTGATCCAGCGCACCGAGGTCTCGTGGTCGAGCCCGAGCGTCTCGCGGACGTCCTCGACCAAGGGCTCGAGCGCGATCATGCGGCGGTCGGGCGGCGGCTCCTGCACCCGCCCGTAGGACAGCGTCGACTGGCAGAAGGCGATGGCGCGCTCGAGCGCGCGCATCAGCTTCGGCGCGAAGCGCTCGACGTGCGGGTCGGAGACCTTCGCCAGCCGCTCGGAGAAGAGCTGCGCCGAGGCGAGCAGGTTGCGCAGGTCGTGATTGATCTTCGACACCGCGAGCCCGAGCGCGGCGAGGTGGGTCTTCTGCGCGAGCAGCGAGGCGAGGTCGCCCTGCATGGCGGCGAGCTCGCGCTCGGCGGTGCCGATCTCGTCGCTGCGGTCGGAGGCGGCGATGACGCGGGCGGGATTCTCCGGGTCGGCGCGGAACGCGACCATGTTGGCGGTCATCCGCCGCATCGGCCGCACCAGCAGCACCGAGAGCGCGAGATAGACCAGCGCCGCGGTGATCGCCGAGATCACCAGCGACAAGAGCAGGATGTGCACCGAGAACTCGACCATCTTCTCGCGCAGCGGCGCCTCGTCGAGCAGGATCTCGACGTACTCGCCCCCCATCGGTGCATCCCCCATCACCCGCATCACGTCGCTCTCGCCGCTGAGCAGCGTCTCGAACGCCTCGACGATCGAGCGGTACCAGGGCAGATGCCGCATATCGACGGTCTGGGTGACCGGCGGCACCGCGTGCGAGGCGAGCAGCAGCCGCCGCTCCCCCATCTTCATCGCCACCGCATGCGCGTGGATGCTCTGCAGGATCCTCTGCCGCACCGCCGGGTCGAGCACGGTGCCCGGCGGCACGGTCTCGAAGACGAGCGCCGCGGTATAGGCGGCGGAGAGCCGGTCGCGCAGCCAGTTCTCGCGGAAATTGGCGACCGAGGGGACGTAGATCAGCACCTCGGCGAGCATGACGAAGAGCAGCGTGAGCACGAGCAGCTTGCCCGACAGCCCGAGATGCGGGCGGCCGGCTTGCGCGCCCTCGGCGGATGGCGCGCTCGTCATCGGCGTCTCTTACCGCGCAGCAAGGCCATGATCCGGCGCACCCAGACGTTCGCGGCGACGGGGGTGAAATAGGCCATGGCGGCGCGTTTTCCAATCTCCGTCAGCGTCGGATAGGGGACGATCATGCCGCCGAAAGCGCCGACATTGAGCCGCTCGCCGACCGCGAGCGTCCAGGCCGCGATCAGCTCGCCTGCCGCCATCCCGACGATGGTGCAGCCCAGGATGCGGCCGTGGCGGCCGACGACCACCTTGATGTGACCGGCGGTCGCCCGCTCGGCCTGAGCACGGTCGTTCTCGTGATAGGGCCAGCGCAGCACCTGAAAGCGCATCCCGCGCCGCCGCGCCTCGGCCTCGGTGAGCCCGACATGGGCGAGCTCGGGGTCGGTGAAGGTCACGCGCGGGATCGCGTCGGCATCGACGCGCGCGTTGAGCCGGAACAGCGCGTTCCGCACCACGATGCCGGCGTGGTAATTGGCGGCGTGGGTGAGCTGCGGGCCGCCCGCCGCATCGCCGATCGCATAGACGCGCTTGTTGGCGGTGCGCAGCATGTGGTCGACGAGGATGCCGCCGCCGTCGTAGCGGATGCCGGCGTGCTCGAGGCCGAGATCCTCGACGTTCGGCCGCCGGCCGGCCGCGGCCAGAAGATGGCTAACGAGGATCGACTGCTCCCCGCCCTCCTCGCGCGCGACGACCCTGATCCTGGCGCCGCGACCCTCGCCAACCGGCTCGACGCGGACGATCGAGGCGCCGAGCTTGAGCGCCACGCCCTCGCGGACGAGCTGATCGAGGACGACGGCGGCGCACTCGGGATCCTCGCCGGCGAGCGGCTCGGCGGTGTCGAGCACCGACACCTCCGAGCCGAGCCGGCGAAACGCCTGCGCGAGCTCGAGCCCGACCGGGCCCGCCCCGAGCACGAGGAGGTGCTCGGGCCGCGCCGAGAGCTCGAACACCGTCTCGTTGGTGAGAAAGGGCACCGCCTCCAGCCCGGGCACGGGCGGCAGCGACGGCCGCGAGCCGGTGGCGATGACGAAGTGGCCGGCCCGGATCTCGGTCCCCTCGCCGGCCACGACGGTGGCGCCGTCCTTGAAGCGGGCGGCGCCCTCGATCACCTGCACGCCGAGCGCGGTGAAACGCTCCTTCGAATCGTTGGGCGCGATCGCCGCGACGACGCCCGCCACGTGCTCGCGGACCTTGGCGAAATCGACCTCGACGGCGCGGGTCGCGATGCCGAAGGCACGCGCCTCGGCGACCGCGCGGGCATGGCGGGCGGCGGCGAGCAGCGCTTTCGAGGGGACGCAGCCGGTGTTGAGGCACTCGCCGCCCATCCTGCCCTTCTCGACGAGCACCACCGAGGCGCCGAAAGCAGCGGCAGCGGCGGCGACCGAGAGCCCGCCCGAACCGCCACCGATGACGCAGATGTCGGGGGTGAGGAGTTCAGACATCAGATGTCAGAGGTCAGAGGTCACAGTCAGAGGTCAGGCACGCGAACCAGTGCGGCGCCTCGCCGGGATCGAAGCGCAGGCAGATTCATTTTTTTGTCTGTTCTGTGACATCTGTCATCAGGCATCTGTCCTCTGACATCTGACACGGGCATCCGGCATCTGTCCTCCGTCGTCTGATTCGCTTGCCCACCACCGGGAGGAGCGCGACGATGCCGAGCGCGGCGAGGCCGAGGAGAAGCTGCGGGGTGAGCGCTTCGGCGAGGTGAAACTCGAGCCGGCAGTCCGCGCGGTCGCTCTCGAGACAGAGCCGAAAGGCGGTCTCCTGGGCGGCGATCACGCTGTCGAGCCCTGCCCCGGCAAAGGCGAAAGCGAAGCTCGCGGGAATGATGCCGAGCGCGGTCGCCGCGGCGAAGGTCGCAAGTCTCACTCCCGAGAGCGCAGCGACGAGATTGACGAGCCAGAACGGGAAGATCGGCACCAGCCGGAGGAACAGCAGATAGTGGAACGCGTCGGCGCGGAACTCCTGCCCGAGCTTTCCCGCCGCCACCCCGGCGCGGCGGACGAGCTGCTCGCCCAGCGCGCTCCTGGCGATCAGGAAGATGCAGATCGCCCCGAGGGTCGCGCCGATGAGCGCCGCCACCCCACCGAGAACGGCGCCGAACAGGATGCCGCCGATCAGGGTGAGATAGATCCCGACCGGAACAGACAGCCCGACCGCCGCGACATAGAGGCCGACATAGCCGCCCAACGCAGCGGGCTCGTGGTCGGCGATGAAGGCGCGCAGGGCCGCATAATGGCGCACCAGCATCGCGAACGAGAATTGCCGGTGCGAGCCCGTCACCACGATCGCGGCAGCGACGACGACGAGCACCGCGAGCGGCAGGAGCCGCAGCGGCAGCCTCGGGTGGAGCGGCCCCGCGGCGGCGGAGGGCCGGCTGCTCTCGGGGATCATGCTCGATCTTAGCCCAGCTCCGGGCCGCGCCGGCGCAGGCGGGCGCGCTTTCACCGTCTTTTGACGGCGGCCCGCGCCGCCGGCGCGGCGCGGGAATGCCGCGTGGCGTAGTCGCGGTCGAGCACGGCGTTTTACCGGCGCCCGGTCGGGGGGTCGCATTGACGAGCGGGAGCCCGGTCCCTATAAGCCGCGGACTTTTCCAGGCGGTGACGCCGGGCATGCCATGCCTGGACGGCAGCGCAACGGCGCGATCGGCATACCCCGGCGGCGGGCATCCGGCATCGATTCTAATATCAACCCTGAACCGCCCCTGACCAGCAGCCTTGCTCCCGCGCGGGAGCGCGGCCGGGCAGGGACCGGGAGCGGAGAACGACCCCGTGAAGCGGACCTATCAACCGAGCAAGCTGGTGCGCAAGCGCCGGCACGGGTTTCGAGCGCGGATGGCGAGCAAGGGCGGCCGCAGGGTCTTGGCGGCGCGGCGGGCGCGCGGGCGCAAGCGGCTGAGCGCCTGATGCGGGCGCCCGGCGGCCGAGCCTCGCCTCGATGGAGAAGCTCAGGCGCCGCGCCGATTTTCTGGCCGCGGCCGGCGGGCTGAAGGTATCGACCGCGGGTTTCGTGCTGCAGGCGCGCGAGCGGGGCGACGGCGGCCCGGGGCGCGTCGGTTTCACCGTATCGAGGAAGGTCGGAACCGCGGTCGAGCGCAACCGAGTACGCCGGCGGCTGCGGGAGGTCGTGCGGCTGTCCGGCGCGGCTGGTCTTCCCGCCGGCCGTGATTATGTGCTGGTCGGGCGGCGCGCGTCCCTGTCGCTGCCGTTCGAGCAGATCACCGAGGATTTCAGGCGCGCGCTGGGGCGGCTGCGAGTGAAGCGATGACCGATCAGAAGAACACCCTGCTTGCCATCATCCTGTCGGCTCTGGTGCTGATCGGCTGGCAGCTCTATTTCGGCCTGCCGTCGATGGAGAAGCAGAAGCAGGCGCAGCAGAAGCCGCCGCAACAACAGGCGCAGCAGCAGAGGGAGCCGACGCAACCGCAAGCCGGCACCGCCGCGCCGCCTCCCGCCGGGCCGACGCCAGCGGGAGGCGGCACGGCTGCGGGCGCGGCGGGAGCGCTGTCGCGGGAAGCGGCGCTGGCGGCGTCCCCGCGCGTGCGCATCGATACGCCGACGCTCACGGGCTCGATCTCGCTCAAGGGCGCGCGCATCGATGATCTCTCGCTGATTCATTACCGGGAGACGGCCGACCCGCATTCGCCGCCGATCGTGCTGCTCGCGCCCTCGCGCAGCCCGCACCCGTTCTATGGCGAGTTCGGCTGGTCGGCGCCGCCGCCGGCGCAGGGCGGCACGGCAGTGAAGGTGCCGGGCCCCGACACGCTGTGGCAGCAGCAGGGATCGGGGGCGCTGGAGGTCGGCCGCCCGGTGACGCTCGTCTACGACAACGGCGAGGGGCTCGAGTTCCGCCGCACCATCGCGGTCGACGACAAGTACATGTTCAGCATCCGCGACGAGGTCGCCAACAAGGGCGACGCCCCGGTGACGCTCTATCCCTACGGCTCGCTGTCGCGGCTGGGGACGCCGACCTCGGTCGGCTACGGATACATCCTGCACGAGGGCTTCATCGGGGTGCTCGGCGACAAGCTGCAGGAGCAGAGCTACGCCGAGGTGGAGAAGCAGAAGAGCATCGCCTTCAACTCCACCAATGCCTGGCTCGGCTTCACCGACAAGTACTGGGGCGCAACCCTGATCCCGGATCAGAAGCTGCAGATCGCCGCCCGCTTCGAGGCCGAGCAGATCGACGGGCTGAAGGCCTATCAGACCAGCTATTTCGCCCCGGCGCAGACGATCGCCCCCGGCGCGACCGGCGCCGCCGAGCGGCGGCTGTTCGCCGGCGCCAAGGAGGTCTCGATCGTCGACGGCTACAACGAGCAGCTGGGGCTCAACAAGTTCGACCGGCTGATCGACTGGGGCTGGTTCTACTTCATCACCAAGCCGATGTTCCTGTCGCTCGACTGGGTCTACCACAAGGTCGGCAATTTCGGCATCGCCATCCTCATCATCACCGTCATCATCAAGATTTTCTTCTTCCCGCTTGCCAACAAGTCCTACGCCTCGATGGCAAAGATGAAGGCGGTGCAGCCGGAGATGCTGGCGATCCGCGAGCGCTTCGCCGACGACAAGATGAAGCAGCAGCAGGCGATGATGGAGCTCTACCGCAAGGAGAAGATCAATCCGGTTGCCGGTTGCCTGCCGATGGTGATCCAGATCCCGGTCTTCTTCGCCCTCTACAAGGTGCTGTTCGTCACCATCGACCTGCGCGGGGCGCCGTTCTTCGGCTGGATCAAGGACCTTTCCGCGCCCGATCCGCTCACCGTCTTCAACCTGTTCGGGCTGATCCCGTTCGACCCCACGGTGGTGCCCCTGATCGGCCCGTTCCTGCATCTGGGGCCCTGGCCGCTCATCATGGGCGTGACCATGTGGCTGCAGATGAAGCTCAATCCGCCGCCGCCCGACCCGACGCAGGCGATGATCTTCAACTGGATGCCGCTGATCTTCACCTTCATGCTGGCCAACTTCTCGGCCGGGCTGGTGATCTACTGGGCCTGGAACAACACGCTGTCGGTGGCGCAGCAGAGCGTGATCATGCACCGGCACGGGGCAAAGATCGAGCTGTGGGACAATGTCAAGAGCGCCGCCGAAGGCCTGAAGGGCCTCTTCGTCAGGAAGAAGGGCAGCACCGGCGTCTCCTCCTCGTGAGCGCCGGTCCAGAGCACGTTCTGAGCGGACGGAGTCAGCCCGCGTAGGGTGGGCAACGGCGCCACGCAATCTCGCCACCAGATCGAACATTTGGTGCGCCGTTGCCCACCGCCGCTCCGGGCAATGGTGGGCAAAATCGCCGTCACCGGTTCCCGTGCCGACACCATCGCGAGGGCGATTTTGCCCACCCCACGCGAATCTCGGCCGCAACATTCACTGCTCCCTCTCCGCGCAAGAAGGGGGGAGCAGTCGCATCCCTCGCGAACCCAATCTCATCGGAAAGCTCCGTCGACACCGCAGTCCCGGACATGACACTCTCGACGGCGTCATGTCGCCCGCACCCTTCACCCGCGCCGAGCTCGAGGCCGGCAGAAAGCTGTTCGCGGGCGACTGGCAGTTCGCCGCCGCGGCCGGATCGGTCGCGGCGCTGCTCCCGATGCGCGGGATCGAGGTCGCGTTTGCCGGGCGCTCGAACGTCGGCAAGTCGAGCCTGATCAACGCGCTCTCCGGGCGGCGTTCGCTCGCGCGCACCTCGAGCACGCCGGGGCGCACCCGCGAGCTGATCTTCTTCCGCGGCCCGCGCGATCTGACGCTCGTGGACCTGCCCGGCTACGGCTACGCCGCCGCCCCGAAGGCCGAGGTCGCGGCCTGGACCGCGCTCATCCACGCCTTCCTGCGCGGCCGCGCCAGTCTCGCGCGGGTCTATCTGCTCGTCGATGCCCGCCATGGCCTCAAGCCCACAGACGATCGCGTGCTCGCCACCCTCGACGCAGCGGCGGTGAGCTACCAGGCGGTGCTGACCAAGGCCGACGCGGTCGCGGCGGGCGAGCTCGCGCCGCACACGGCTGCGACCGCGGCAGCGCTCGCCGGGCACCCCGCGGCGCATCCCGAGCTGCTCGTCACATCGGCGCGCAGCGGCGACGGCATCCCCGAGCTGCGCGCGTCGATCGCCCGCCTGCTCGAGGAGCGCGGGCGCTGACGCCCGCCCCGCACGCCGCCCTCTTTCACCGGCGGCCCCGGCTCGCTACAAGGCGCGGCGGAGGAAAGCCGATCGATGAGCATCTCGCCCCACGACATTGCCCGCGTGCTGTCGGAAGCGCTGCCGCACATGCAGCGCTACGACGAGGCGACGGTGGTGGTGAAATACGGCGGCCACGCGATGGGCGAGGAGGAGCTCGCCCGGAGCTTTGCGCGCGACATCGTGCTGATGGAGCAGACTGCCATCAATCCGGTGGTGGTGCACGGCGGCGGGCCGCAGATCGGCGACATGCTGGCGCGGCTCGGCATCAAGTCCGAGTTTGCCGGCGGGCTGCGGGTGACGGACGCCGCCACCATCGAGATCGTGGAGATGGTGCTCGCCGGCTCGATCAACAAGCAGATCGTCGGCTTCATCAACGAGGCGGGCGGCAAGGCGATCGGCCTGTGCGGCAAGGACGGCAACATGGTGCTGGCGCGCAAGGCGCGGCGCAGCATGCTCGATCCGCAATCCAATCGCGAGACGGTCGTCGATCTCGGCTTCGTCGGCGAGCCGGAGAAGGTCGACATCACCGTGCTCGACCAGGTCCTCGGCCGCGATCTGATCCCGGTGCTGGCGCCGCTCGCCACCTCGAAGGAAGGCGTCACCTACAACATCAACGCCGACACCTTCGCCGGCGCCATCGCCGGCGCGCTCAAGGCCAAGCGGCTCCTGCTTCTCACCGACGTGCCCGGCGTGCTCGACCGGTCGGGCACGCTGATCAAGGAGCTGTCGCCGGCCGACGCGCGCCGCCTGATCGCCGATGGCACCATCTCCGGCGGGATGATCCCCAAGGTGGAGACCTGCATCTATGCGCTCGAGGCCGGGGTCGAAGGCGTGGTCATCCTCGACGGCAAGGTGCCGCACGCGGTCCTGCTCGAGCTGCTCACCGATCACGGCGCCGGTACGCTGATGCGGCGCTGAGCGGTTCCGCCGCGCCGCAGACCGGGCGCAGCCTGAACGGGCATTCATCGATGCATTCGGATCCTCGCAGGGCTTGCGCCGACGCGACACATCCGCCATCTCAACGTGGTGCGGACGACGAGGGGAGGTCTCTCATGCTGCACTCGCGTTTACACATTGCTGCGCTCTCGTTCCTCTCGATCGCGCTCGCCACCGCCGGCGCCGCGGCGAGGGGCGGCGGCATGCATGTCGGCGGCGGGGGCGGCGGCGGAATGCATGTCGGCGGCGGGGGCGGAATGCGGCTGGGCGGCGGCGGCGGGGGAATGCGGATCGGCGGCGGCGGCATGCGGATCGGCGGCGGCGGCATGCGTTTCGGCGGCATGTCCCGCGGCTTCGCCGCCCCGCACATGTCCGGGATGTCGCGGCACTTCTCCGCGCCACGGCATTTCTCCGCGCCGCGGATCGCCTCGAGCCCGCGGATCGGCGGCCTCGCCAACCATCACCCCGCAAGCGTCACCGCCGCGCGGCACGGCGCGGCGGCCGTGGCCGCAGCCGGCGGGGCGCATCTCGCCGCGCAGAATCATGTCGGCACGCAGAATCCCGCGGCGCATGCCGTTTCCGGTCAGGCGATGCACTCGGCGGTTGCCGGCGCCAAGGGGGCGCATGTGCTGCGCAACCCGGTGCTCGCCAACCGGTTCCACCACGGCGCGCTCGCCAGCGCCACCTTCCGCGGGGCCTTCTTCACCCACCACCGGCACTTCAATCGCTTCTTCTTCTTTCCGGTCTTCGTGGTCGGTTGGGTCGGCCCCCTGTTCTGGCCTTACGCCTATTACGACTTCCTCGATTACACCTTCTATCCCTATGCCTACGACGTGTTCTGGCCCTACGCCTACGACGACGTCTATTTCGGCATGTTCGGGCCCTACGGCTACGGCTACAGCGCCTATGCGCAGGACGCGCGCGGCGGCCGTGCCGGACCGCGCGTGGCCCGCGCCGGCGGCGGCAGCCGGAGCATCGAAACCGGCAACGGCAGCAGCAGCGTCGAAACCGACGTCTGCACCGGGGAGACCGCCGGGCTGACCGACTGGCCGATCGAGCGCATCAGCGAGACCATCAACCCTGACGATGCCCAGCGCACCGCGCTCGGCGAGCTCAAGGATGCGACCACCAAGGCCGTCGACATCCTCCGCGCCGCCTGCCCCACCGACCTGCCGAGCACGCCGACCGGGCGGATCAATGCGATGCACCAGCGGCTCGACGCCATGCTGGCGGCGGTCCGCACCGTGCGGCCGGCGCTCGACAAGCTCTATCAATCATTGAGCGACGAGCAGAAGGCGCGCTTCAACGCGCTCGGCCCCGAGGAGGGCGAGGACGGGCAGCGCCAGTCGCAGCGCGATCTCGCCCAGCTCTGCGGCGAGCGCGCCGCCGGGATCGCGAGCCTCCCGCTCGCGCGCATCGAGCGCACCGTCCGGCCCGATGAGACCCAGCGCGTCGCGCTCAAGGAGCTGCAGGACGCCACCGCGCAGGCGGTCGATCTCCTGCATTCGAGCTGTCCCACCTACCGCGCGCTGACGCCGGTCGGCCGTCTCGAAGCGATGGAGCAGCGGCTCGACACGATGCTGCGGGCGGTGCAGACGGTGCAGCCGGCGCTGGAGAAGTTCTATGGCGCATTGAGCGACGAGCAGAAGGAGCGGTTCAACCGCCTGAGCCCGGCGCAGAGCTGAACGCCCTTCGCGTAAGGCGTAGGGTGGGCAAAATCGCCTCGTGAGGGTGCAGACAGCAAACACCGGGTAGGCGATTTTGCCCACCATGACCGTGGTGGTGGGCAACGGCGCGTTGGCAATCCGACACGCTCAGAGATCCCATAGAGCGCCGTTGCCCACCCTACGACATCACGCGAGCTTCGAGCCTGACTACTCCGCCGCGATCCGCACCTCGGGCGCCGCCGAGCGTATCTCGGCATCGACGTGCTTCTCGAACTTGACGAAGTTCTCCTGGAACATGCGCACGAGCTTGCGCGCGGTCTCGTCGAAGGCCGCCTTCTCCTTCCAGGTCTTCATCGGGTAGAGGATGTGCGGCTCGATGCCGGCAACCGAGGTCGGCACCGAGAAGCCGAAATAGGGATCGGTGCGGTAGCTCGCGTCGCGCAGCGAGCCGTCGAGCGCACCGGTGACGAGCCCCCGCGTCACCTTGATCGGCATGCGCCGGCCGACCCCGTAGGCGCCGCCGGTCCAGCCGCTGTTGACGAGCCAGCAGTCGACATTGTGGCGCGAGATGTAGTCGCGCAGGAGGTTGCCGTACTCGGCCGGCGGCCGGGGCAGGAACGGCGCGCCGAAGCAGGTGGAGAAGTCGGGCTGCACGCCGACCAGGCCCTTCTCGGTGCCCGCCACCTTCGCCGTGTAGCCGGACAGGAAATGATACATCGCCTGCGCCGGCGTGAGCTTGGCGATGGGCGGCATCACGCCGAAGGCATCGGCGGTGAGAAAGATGATGTTCCTGGGATGCCCGGCGCGACCGGTGCGCGAAGCACGCGGCATGAAGTCGAGCGGATAGGCCGAACGGGTGTTCTCGGTCCTGGAAGCGTCCTCATAGTCGGGGACGCGGCTGCGCGGATCGAATGCCACGTTCTCCAGCACCGCGCCGAAACGGTTGGTGGCGGCGTAGATCTCGGGCTCGGCGTCCTCGGACAGGTTGATGCACTTGGCGTAGCAGCCGCCTTCGAAGTTGAACACCCCGTCCGGACCCCAGCCGTGCTCGTCGTCGCCGATCAGCACCCGGTTGGGATCGGCGGAAAGCGTGGTCTTGCCGGTGCCGGAAAGCCCGAAGAACAGCGCGACGTCGCCGTCCTTGCCGACATTGGCCGAGCAGTGCATCGGCATCACCCCCCGCGCCGGCAGATAGAAGTTCAGCGTGGTGAAGACCGATTTCTTCATCTCTCCGGCATAGGACGAGTTGCCGATCAGGATGATCTTGCGGCTGAAATCGACGGCAATGACGGTATCGGTGCGCACCCCATGGCGCTTGGGATCGGCCCTGAACGAGGGCAGATCGACGATCGTGAGCTCGGGCACGAAATCCTCGAGCTCGGGCTCGACCGGCCGGATCAGCAGCTGGCGAATGAACAGCGAATGCCAGGCAAGCTCGGTGAAGACCCGCGTCCTGATGCGGAAGCCGGGATGAGCGCCGCCGTAGAGATCCTGGGCAAACAGCGTCCTGCCCCGCGCATGCTCGATGAAGTCCTCGTAGAGCAGCTGGAAGCTGGCCTGTGTCAGCCTGCGGTTGCCGTCCCACCAGACGGTATTCTCGGTCAGCGCATCGGCAACGATGTGCTTGTCCTTGGGGCTGCGGCCGGTGTGCACGCCGGTTTCCGCGCAGAGCGCGCCGCCCTGGACGATCGCGGCCTCGCCGCGGCTCAGCGCGTGCTCGTACAGGCCGGGGGCGGTGTGATTCCAATGTACCGCAGCAAGGTCGCGAAACCCGAACTTGTCGGCACCCCAGGCGCCGTTGCGCAATCCAGTCTCCTGCACGGAACACCTCCACAACGCGCGCCGCGGGGCGAACCTGCTCCCGGCAGATACCGCTGCCACGTGCCGCGCATGCCGCCGACCGTATAGTGTGGATCGAACAGCCTGCCAAGGCGACACGCAGCCTGGAGCTTATGCCGTTCGCCGCATGAAATCGATGGTACGGAGTGCCGTGCGCGGAACGAGGCGGATGCCGCACTAACCTTGATGCCCGGCAGCGAGTTCCGTGCTGCGCCGCAGCAAGACGCGGCGACCGTGGCTCAGTCGACGAGGCCCTTGCCCACGAACCATCTCTGGATCACGCCGGCTATCTCGGCGTTGTTCTTGTCCTGCATCATCATGTGCGAATTGCCCGTGATCCCGATCGCCGGCAGATCGATCACCTCGACGCTGCCGCCTGCGGCGCGCACCGCCGCGGCATATTCGAGATCGGTCTTCTTGTAGGCCGCCCAGCGCGGATGCTGCTCCACGTAGTCGCCGAACAGCATCAGCACCGGCGTATTCCTGATCGCGGCGGCCTTGCCGAGGTGGCCGGCGGTGGCCGACTCGACCGCGACCGCTGCCTTGATCCGGTCCGGCCGCAGCTCGGCCACCTTGAAGCCGAACGAGCCACCCTGGCTGTGCAGCAGCAGGACGCACGGACAGACCTTGTCGACCAGCGCGACATAGGCATCGATCACGGCCTGATCGGTCGAGAGCCAGCGCGGCACCGTCTGCTTCATGTAATTGTCGTAGGCTTCGACCGGAAACTGATTTCCCGGAAGCACCCTGCGCCGCGCCGGGTCGGGGCTCCAGGAGCCAGCCCCGTCGCCGATGCGGAAGCGCTCGAAGGGATCGGCATAGTTCAGGAAGATCGGCTCTCCGGGCCATATGTCGGGGCTCGCAAATCCCGAGCGCCCGCGCTCGACCGCATCCGAGATGTAGACGTCCCAGCCCAGCCGGATGAACATGTTGAGCCAGCCTTCGCGGCCGTCGGGCGTGGTCTCGTAGGTCGCGCCGGTGAGCCCTCCCCCGTGCCACATCAGCAGCGGAAACCTGCCCTTGCGGCTCTTCGGGAGGAAGTACTGCACGTACATCTGCTCGACCATGAACTGCCCGTTGGGATCGAGCTTGGAGGGCGGCCCACCCGGAATGCGGACGATCTCGCGCACCGGCTTGCCGCTCACCTCGGCGATCCGGCCGCCGACGTGAAAGGAGCCCATCCCGCGCAGCACGATGTCGTCCTCGGCGAGCGCCGCGGACACCAGCACGGCACAGCTCAGCAGGCCGGCGCTCAGGATCCGCTGCATGTTCCTGTCCCCTCCTCCGCTGTGGTGCCTGGCTGAAGCTCAGGCGGCGCGCGCCGTGTCCGCCATCTGCCTGAGCACCTGCCGCAGCACGCCCGGGGCGCGTACCCGCTGGGGGAACGCCAGCCGCAACGCGGTGCGATCGAGCTGCAGCTCGAGCCCTTCGGGATCGCAGCCGACGCACCGCCACGCGCCCTCGGGCGCACCCAAGAGCCTGGTGGCATAGAGCCGCAGCGCGTCGGCGTGCTCCGTGTTCATGTGCGCGAGAATCTCCGGCTCGGCGGCAATGAGCTCACCGGCATCGGTGGTGTCGGTCAGGATGCCATCCGGTGCGAGATCGACGATGCGGCCGAAGCCGGCGACCAGGTGGGCACCCCTGATCGCGACCTGGTAGAACGCAAAATCGGCGAAGCCGGCGAACATTTCCGCCTCCGGCTGCCGCTCGAGATAGCGCCGGCGCGCCTGTGGATCGCGGGTGGCCGCGGCGGTCCCCATCAGCATGACGCGCGCGCCCTGCAGCGGGTCCCCTTCCTTGCGCTCGTCGACCATCAAGGAGACCCGCGGATCGGCGGCGATGTTCCTGGTATGCACCGCGAGCGTGGAGATCAGGAGCAGCGGCGAGCCGTCGGCCGCGCTCGCCACATTCACGAGCGAGCAGTACGGATCCCCGGAGCCGGCCATCAGCGTCGCCAGCGCCCCCGAACGCGCCTCGCGCAGGAGCTTCTTGGCGGCACTTGCGGGATTGAAATCGGCCGTCGGTTGCATTCGCGGCTCCAAAGGTCTAAGTCGGCAACCAGCCTTGCACGGACACGCCTTACGCCGCCGACGGTGCGCCAGCTTGACCTTGGTGCCGGAGCCGAAGGCGCGCTATGCTGGCCAAACCCTCGACGAATCACGGCTTTGTCAGGGATTTGTCACATTTCGGCCTAGCTTTGGGGGCTTCAAGGCACAAAGGCGAACCGCCAGGGACAGGGGCTTCATGCCGACTATCGCTCTCGTCGACGACGATCGCAACATCTTGACCTCGGTCTCGATTGCGCTCGAGGCTGAAGGCTACCGCATCATGACCTATACCGACGGCGCTTCCGCGCTCGACGGCTTCAAGACCTCGCCGCCCGACCTCGCCATCCTCGACATCAAGATGCCGCGCATGGACGGAATGGAGACGCTGCGTCGGCTGCGGCAGAAGTCGGACATGCCGGTGATCTTCCTCACCTCCAAGGACGAGGAGATCGACGAGCTGTTCGGGCTGAAGATGGGAGCCGACGATTTCATCCGGAAGCCGTTCTCGCAGCGGCTGCTGGTCGAACGGGTGAAGGCGGTGCTGCGGCGGGCGGTGCCCAAGGACGGCAGCGCGCCCAAGGAGACCGACGCCGCGAAGGTACTCGAGCGCGGGCTCTTGCGCATGGACCCTGAGCGCCACACCTGCACCTGGAAGAACGAGCCGGTGACCTTGACCGTCACCGAGTTTCTGATCCTGCAGGCGCTGGCCAGCCGCCCGGGAGTGGTCAAGAGCCGCAACGCCCTCATGGACGCCGCCTACGACGATCAAGTCTACGTCGACGACCGCACGATCGACAGCCACATCAAGCGTCTCCGCAAGAAGTTCAAGGGAACCGACGACAGCTTCGACATGATCGAAACGCTCTACGGCGTCGGCTATCGCTTCAAGGAGATGTGAGCATCGGGGCTCAGTGATCGGTGCCAGTAACGGGGGCCCGCCTCGCAGGCAAGGAGGCGGTTGCGCGCTCCGGTCACCGACGGCCGACAGCGGGGCGAGGCCCTGATTACCGGCTAGTTCCTGGAAAGAACGTGCTCGAACGAACGCCGGAAAGCTTCAATGCTCAGCTCGAGCCTGAGCGGCTCGACGCGAGCCCGGCGCCGCTGGAATCCAGGCGTCGCCCGCTCGCCGATCTTCTGCAGCAAGGCTGGCATCTCTTCATCCGCATCAGCTTCTCCAGCCTGACGCGGCGGATCATCTTCCTCAACGTCACCGGGCTGCTCACGCTGGTGATCGGCATCCTCTACCTTTCGCAGTTTCGCGCCGGCCTGATCGATGCGCGCAAGGAAAGCCTGCTGGTGCAAGGCGAGATCATCGCCGGCGCCATCGCCGCCTCGGCGGCGGTGGAGACCGACACCATCACCATGGATCCCGAGCGACTGCTCGACCTGCAGGCGGGCGAGAGCTACGGGCCGACTGAGGAGGCCCTGTCCGGGCTTCAGTTCCCGATCAATCCGGAACGCGTGGCGCCGGTCCTCCGCCGGCTGGTGTCGCCGACCAATACCCGGGCGCGCATCTACGATCGCGACGGCATCCTGGTCCTGGACAGCCGCAACCTCTACGACGTGCTGCGGCTGGACCTGCCGGCGCCGGCGCAGCGACCGGGCATGCTCGAGCGCGCCTATGTCGCCATCCGCACCTGGTTCAGTCGCGGCACGCTCCCGCTCTATCGCGAGCTCCCGCCGCAGAGCGGCAAGGGCTACGCGGAGGTCGGCAAGGCGCTGCAAGGCTTCAAGTCGAGCATCGTGCGGATCAACGAGCGCGGCGAGGTCATCGTCTCGGTGGCAGTGCCGGTGCAGCGCTTCCGCGCTGTGCGCGGCGCGCTCATGCTCTCGACGCAAGGGGCGGATATCGACCACACGCTCGCGGCCGAGCGACTCGCCATCTTCAAGCTGTTCCTCATTGCCGCAGGCGTCATGGTGGTGCTGTCGTTTCTGCTCGCCGGAACCATTGCCGGGCCGGTGCGGCGGCTCGCCGAGGGCGCGCAACTGGTGCGGCGGCGTATTCGCTCCCGCGTCGAGATCCCGGATTTCAGCCATCGCCGTGACGAGATCGGCCATCTCTCCGGCTCGCTGCGCGACATGACCAATGCGCTCTACAGCCGCATCGAGGCGATCGAGCGCTTTGCCGCCGACGTGGCCCACGAGCTCAAGAATCCGCTCACCTCGCTGCGCTCGGCGGTCGAGACCTTGCCGCTCGCCAGGACCGAGGAGAGCCGCAATCGTCTTCTCGCCGTCATCCAGCACGACGTGAAGCGGCTCGACCGGCTGATCTCGGACATTTCCGATGCCAGCCGGCTGGACGGCGAGATGCAGCGGCACGAAGCGGAGCCCGTTGACCTGGCGAAGCTTCTGACCACCGTCGTTGCTGTCGCCAACGAGCGCCACGACGATTACGTGACCGTGAAGCTCACATTCGAGGAAGCTCGTCCCGCCGCCTTCCACGTCCTCGGCCACGACTCCCGCCTGGGCCAGGTGGTGGACAACCTGATCGACAATGCCCGTTCCTTCTCGCCGCCGGGCGGGACGGTTCGCATCACCTGCCGGCGGGTACGGTCGGAGATCGAGATCACGGTCGACGACGACGGTCCCGGCGTTCCCGAGGACGCGATCGAGAAGATCTTCGAGCGCTTCTATACCCACCGGCCCGACCAGGTGTTCGGGCAGAACTCGGGCCTGGGGCTCTCGATCTCCAAGCACATCATCGAGGCCCACGACGGCCGCACCTGGGTGCAGAACCGCCTGGCCGGAGCGACGGTCCCGGGGCAGGAGCCGCGGGTGCTTGGGGCGCGCTTCATCATACGTCTGCCGGCCATGTGATGGAGGCGGACGGCCCGACCGTGCACGGGTCGGCGGTGCTGGCCGGTGCCCGCGCCGTGCTGATCCGCGGTCCGTCCGGGTGCGGGAAGTCGCGGCTCGTGCTGGCGCTGCTCGCCGCGGCGCAGAGCGGATTGCTCCCCTTCGCCCGTCTGGTCGGCGATGACCGCGTCCATATTGAAGCCCGGCATGGGCGATTGCTGGTGCGGCCTGCGCCCGTGCTCGCGGGCTTGATCGAGGTCCGCGGCCTCGGCATCCGCCGGCTCGACTACGAGCCGGTGGCCGCGGTGGGACTGGTGGTGGATCTCGGCACAGCGGATGCAGAGCGGCTGCCGGAGCACGCGGAGACCGTCATCCTCGGCGTCCGGCTGCCGCGACTTGCGGTGCCGGCGGACACCGATCCCCTGCCCGGCATCCTCCTGAGCCTGCGAGGACATTAAACCTTCGTCAGGTCCTTGCGGCCGCGGCGGCGGGCGCAGAACTAACCAGCCGTCGCCATGCCCGCCACCCGCTCGCGCGACCGCCACCCTGAATGCCGCAATGCAGCAGAGCAAAGGGTGGCTGAAAAGGCCCTTGCCTCAAGGGCTCGGATAGTCATGATGGTCGCCCTTTCGTGCGGTGCAACCAGGACGCGCCCGCGGGGAGTTCCATGATCGGCCTCGTTCTCGTGACGCACGGGCGCCTCGCCGTCGAGTTCCGATCCGCTCTAGAGCACGTCGTCGGTCCGCAAAAGCAGATCGAGGCCATCACCATCGGCCCCGACGACGACGTCGAGCAGCGTCGCAAGGACATCATCGAAGCGGTCAAACGCGTTGACAGCGGTCAGGGAGTGGCGATTCTGACCGACATGTTCGGTGGAACTCCGTCCAATCTCGCAATATCGGTGATGGGGCGCCCCAAGGTCGAGGTCCTGGCCGGCATCAATCTCCCCATGCTGGTCAAGCTCGCCAAGGTGCGCGCCGACTGCCCGCTGACCGAGGCGGTGGCAGCGGCTCAGGATTCCGGCCGCAAATACATCACCATCGCCAGCCGCGTGCTCTCCGGCAAATGAGCGAGCCCGCCCACGCCAAGGACGGTTCCGGTGAGCAAGTGCTGGATCAGCCGCCGGTCGTGCGTGTGCTCGAAATCTGCAACAAGAAGGGCCTGCACGCGCGCGCTTCGGCCAAGTTCGTGCAGACCGTCGAGCGCTTCAAGGCCCAGGTGAGGGTAAGGCGGGGCAGCGAGGTGGTGGGCGGCGCTTCCATCATGGGGCTGATGATGCTCGCAGCGGGCCCTGGAACCACGATAACCGTGGAAGCGAGCGGGGCCGAGGCGCATCAGGTGATCGAGGCGCTCGCTGCCCTGGTCAGCGGGCGCTTCACCGAAGAAGAATAGGCGCCCGGCGGGAAGCCGCCGTCATGCCGCCGCTTGCGCGAGCACCGTCCCCGCTCGCCGCAAATCCTCGACGAAGTTGCGGTACTGACGCCCTCTCTCGGTACGGTCCTCGATTCGAAGCAGCGCCGAGGGATGGATGGTGACGAAGACCGCGGTGCCGTCCGCGAGCCGCAAGGCGCGGCCGCGGCTTGCGGCAATGGTCACGCTGCGGCCGAGCACGCTGCGCGATGCGGTCACCCCGAGCGCGACCACAGCCGCCGGCTTGACGATGGCGCGCTCGGTTTCGAGCCAAATCCTGCAGCGCTCGATCTCGTAGGCATTCGGCCGCTTGTGCAGCCGCCGCTTGCCGCGCATCTCGTGCTTGAAATGCTTGACGGCGTTGGTGACGAAGGCCTCCTCGCGGGGGATGGCCGCGTCCGCCAGTGCCTGGTCGAGAATGCGCCCGGCAGGCCCTACGAACGGCTTGCCGGCAAGGTCTTCCCTGTCGCCCGGCTGCTCCCCGACCAGCATGAGCCTCGCGTGCCTCGCTCCTGCGCCCGGTACCGCCTGGGTCGCCTCCTTGTAGAGCGGGCAACGCGTGCATTCCTGCTCGGCCCTGGCGAGCTCGCGCAGGGAGGTGAGGACGGGGACGAGGCCGCCCGGGCTTGGGTTCTGTCGTCTCGCGCGTTGCGGCATGCGCAAGCTAGCCTTGTATTCGCACCCCGGCAGGGCCTGCCGCCGGACCGGGCTGGCCTCTGAAATCACAACGCGCGCGCTCCGGGCGGGTTCTCGCCTCCAACATAAGGGAATCTTTATGTCCGCGTTGCAGGGGTGGGCAACCCTTGCTATAGCCTCTGCCCGTCTGTGCCTGACATCATCATCGAAGGACCCTGCATGACGGCTGCTTCGAAAACCAGCGTTGCCTCCGCTGCTGCCGACTATGCGGTCCGGGACATCGGTCTCGCCGAATGGGGCCGCAAGGAAATCGCCATCGCCGAGACCGAGATGCCCGGCCTGATGGCGACGCGCGAGGAATTCGGCCCTGAGCAGCCGCTGCGCGGAGCGCGCATCTGCGGCTCGCTGCACATGACCATCCAGACCGCGGTGCTGATCGAGACGCTCAAGACGCTCGGCGCCGAGGTGCGCTGGGCCTCCTGCAACATCTACTCGACGCAGGACCATGCCGCCGCGGCGGTGGCGGCCGGCGGCACCCCGGTTTTCGCCGTGAAGGGCGAGACGCTGCGGGATTATTGGGAATATCAGCATCGGATATTCGAATGGGGCGACGGCGGCACCCCGAACATGGTTCTCGACGACGGCGGGGACGCGACGCTGCTCATCCATCTCGGCGTGCGCGCCGAAGCGGGCGAGACCGCGCTCATCGGCAATCCGAGGAATGACG
Source organism: Xanthobacteraceae bacterium (assembly GCA_036406655.1). Taxonomy (GTDB): domain Bacteria; phylum Pseudomonadota; class Alphaproteobacteria; order Rhizobiales; family Xanthobacteraceae; genus VAZQ01. The sequence continues at coordinate 19,359 of DASXAP010000195.1, forward strand.
AGGAGGAAATCCTCTTCGCCGCCATCCACCAGCGGCTCAAGGACAAGCCGGGCTGGTACCGAAGAAACGCCGGCGCGATCCGCGGGGTGACCGAAGAGACCACCACCGGCGTGCACCGCCTCTACGAGATGCAGAAGCGGGGAACGCTGCTGTGGCCGGCGATCAACGTCAACGACAGCGTGACCAAGTCGAAGTTCGACAATCTCTACGGCTGTCGCGAATCGCTCGTGGACGGCATTCGCCGCGGCACCGACGTGATGATGGCAGGAAAGGTCGCCATGGTCGCGGGCTTCGGCGACGTCGGCAAGGGCTCGGCCGCCTCGCTGCGGCAGGCCGGCTGCCGGGTCATGGTGTCGGAGATCGACCCCATCTGCGCGCTGCAGGCGGCGATGGAGGGCTACGAGGTGACCACCATGGAGGACGCCGCCCCGCGCGCCGACATCTTCGTCACCGCGACCGGAAACCTCGACGTGATCACCATCGAGCACATGCGCCGGATGAAGGATCGCGCCATCGTCGCCAATATCGGGCACTTCGACAGCGAGATCCAGGTGGCCGCCCTGCGCAACTACAAATGGCACAACGTCAAGCCGCAGGTCGACGAGATCGAGTTTCCCGACGGCAAGCGCATCATCCTCCTGTCGGAAGGGCGCCTCGTGAACCTCGGCAATGCCATGGGCCATCCGAGCTTCGTGATGTCGTCGTCCTTCACCAACCAGACGCTCGCCCAGATCGAGCTGTGGACAAACCCGAGCAAGTACGAGCGGAAGGTCTACACTCTGCCCAAGCATCTCGATGAGAAGGTGGCACGGCTGCATCTCGCCAAGGTCGGCGCCCGGCTCACCAGGATGTCGGACAAGCAGGCCACCTATATCGGTGTCCCGGTCGAAGGGCCGTACAAGCCGGACCACTACAGGTATTGAGCCGGCGCTGCCCTGGCGGAGCGGCTCCCGACCGAAGTGATGGAGAGGACCAACATGCTCCTGTCGTTCAGGCCTTTGCTCGCCTTTCTTGCGCTGGCAGTGCTGGTGACGACGGCGTCTGCCGAGACCACGTTGGAGAAGATCAAGCGAACCGGCGTCATGACCTCCGCCAATACCTTCACGTACCCGCCGTTCGGCTTCATCGAGGACGGCAAGCAGGTCGGGTTCGATGTCGACCTCGGAAACGAGATCGCCAGACGAATGGGAGTGAGGCTGACATTCGAGGCGATCGATTTTCGCGGAATCATCGCGGCCCTGACCTCGGGACGCGTGGACGTGCTCATCACCGGGATGGTCTACACGCCCGATCGTGCGCAACGTATCGACTTCTCGCAGCCCTACTTCGACGGCGGAGTTGCCGCAGGCTTCCGCTCGGACAAGCCGGTCGCGAGGCCAGACGACATCGTCGGCAAGCGGATCGGCGTGGAGATCGGCAGCGCGGGCGACAAGTTCGTTCGGGAGAAGTACGAAGCACGCGTGGAGATCAAGACGTACGACACGGTTTTTCTCGGGCTCAAGGACCTGGAGAACGGGCGCTTGGATGCCTTCGTCGGGTCCGTCGCACCGATGCGATACATCATGCGGAACATGCCCAGTCTGAGGGCCTCCGCCATCTGGGACAGCCGAATCCAGGCCGTCAACACCCGGAAGGAAGACAAGGATCTCCTCGCCGAGATCAACAAGCAGCTTTCCTCGATCAAGGGTGACGGCACTTACGACAAGCTGGTCAGCAAATGGTTCGGCTCCTGATGAGAGAAGGCGATGCGAAGGGCGCTTCTCACGAATATCGGGCGGGTTCGGCCATGCGGCGGTGGCGGGCGTTTCCTCCGCGATGGCTGGATCTCGTCCTGATACCCTGCTGCCATGGATTTCAGCTGGGACATATTCGTCTTTTCGCTGCCGTCCCTGTTGAAAGGCTGCATCATCACGGCTGAGCTGTCGGTCATCTCGATTGCAATCGGGATCGTCATAGGCACCATCGGCGGTGTAGCCCGCCTATCCAACGTGAAGATCGTGTCCGCGCTCATGTGGACCTATGTCACGTTGTTTCGAGCGGTGCCCCTGCTGGTGACCTTGCTCTTCCTTTATTACGGCCTGCCTGCTGCCGGGCTCCAGCTCGACGCATTCACGGTTGCGATCATCGCCCTGTCGGTGACGAATGGAGCCTACATCACGGAAATCGTGCGCGGGAGCATCGAATCAATAGATCCCGGCCAGATGCGTGCGGCTCGCTCGCTCGGAATGTCGTACGCATTGGCGATGCGGCGGATCATCCTGCCGCAGGCGCTGCGCCGTGTTCTCGCTCCGATCACGAATGAATCCATCACTCTGCTGAAGAGCACCTCGCTCGTGTCCACCATTGCTCTGGGTGACCTGCTGCGTGCCGGCCTCGAGGTCATGACCTGGAAGGCGAATACTTTCAGCCCGTTTGCGGGCGTGGCGCTTTGCTATCTTGCGCTCACGTTGCCGCTGCTGGCGCTCAACAACTTTCTCGAGAGGCGATACCGGGTCACATAGGGCGTGTTCGGGCGGGCACATGAGCGACGATTGCGCAAGCGCCGAACCGAGGACTGCCGCGCTCGAGATCAGGGGGTTGGTGAAGCGCTTCGGCAATCAAACGGTGCTGCGCGGGATAGACCTGGATGTAGGCTACGGAGAGGTCGTGGTCGTGATCGGTCCCTCCGGGTCCGGCAAGAGCACATTGCTGAATTGCATCAATTTCCTGGAGCCGTTCCAGGGAGGAAGGGTCCGGATCGGCGGACAGTGGGTAGGCTACAAGATCGACGATGCGACGGGGGAGCGCATCCGTCAGCCCGAAGTCGAGCTCAATGCGCTTCGTGCCCGGATCGGCATGGTCTTCCAGCACTTCAATCTGTTTCCCCACATGACGGTGCTGGGCAATCTCATCGAAGCCCCCGTGCAGGTCCGCAGGCAGCATCGGGAGCATGCGATAGCGCGCGCCCGCCAGCTGCTCGCTCGCGTGGGGCTCACTGCCAAGGAGAACGCATATCCGTCCGAGCTGTCGGGCGGGCAACAGCAGCGTGTCGCCATTGCCAGGGCTCTGGCGATGGATCCCGAGGCGATGCTTTTCGACGAGGTCACCTCTGCGCTCGATCCCGAGCTCGTAGGGGAGGTGCTTGCGGCAATGCGCGATCTCGCAAAGGATGGAATGACAATGCTGGTGGTGACCCACGAGATGAGCTTTGCGCGCGACGTGGCCGATCGCGTGATCTTCATGGATGAAGGCGTCATCGTCGAAGAGGGCAAGCCCGACCCGTTCTTCACCCGGCCGCAAACCGAGCGCGCCCGTGAATTCCTGCGCCGTCTGCTGGAGAAGTGAGGAGCGGAGCTCCGCGTGGCTTCACATGAAGGGAGGGAGACCGAGCGATGCGCACCAAAGGAATGGCCGGTGCCGAGGCTTTCTTGCGGTTGCTGTCCGACATGGCGGTCGAGTGCATCTTCGCTTCGCCCGGTTCCGAGTGGGCGCCGGTATGGGAATTTCTGGCAAATCCCGAGCTGAAAAGCCGGCCCGCTTACTTCTCTTCCCGGCACGAGGAGATCGCGGTGGCAATGGCAAGCGGCTATGCCAAGTCGACGGGAAAGCTGCCCGCAGTCATGCTCCACACCACGGTGGGGGCATTGCACGCATCCATGGCGCTCAGAGGTGCGCTGCACGAAAGCATCCCAATGGTGGTGTTTGCCGGGGAATCGGTCGGCTTCGGGGAGGAGTCCGGCCCCGATCCGGGAAGCCACTGGCTCGGGCAGCTTGCGGACATCGGCGGACCCGCCCGCCTCGTCGCGCCTTGCGTGAAGTGGAGCTTCGCCGTCAATACCATCGCGGTCTTTCCCGGCACCATTCAGCGAGCCTGCCAGCTGGCAATGATGCCTCCCAAAGGCCCGGTATTCGTCTCGCTGCCGATGGAATTTCTTTTCCAGGCGCTGACGCTCGATCCGCCGGCAAGCTCGGCCATTCCATTTCCGCCGTCGGCTGATGCGCACGGGCTCGACCAGCTCGTTCAAATGCTCGTCGAGGCGCGCCGTCCTCTCATCGTGACGGAAGAGTGTGGCCGCAGCATCGCCGCTGTGGAGCGTCTGGTTGAAATTTCCGAGCTCCTCGCCGCTCCCGTCGTCGAAACCCGCACGTCGGGTTACGTGAATTTTCCGCGCGACCATTTTCTGCATGCGGGGTTCGAACCCGGAGCGCTCCTCAAAGACGCGGATCTGGTCTTTGTAGTGGAGGCCATAGCGCCGTGGCACCCGCCTTCGGCCGGACCCAGGCCGGGAGCCCGCGTCCTCCTTGTCGGCGAAAACCCGCTCCGCCCGGAGCTCCCTTATTGGGGTTACCAGGTCGATCTGTGCCTGACAGGAAGAGTGGACACGACGCTGAACCGGATCCTGGAGGGGCTTAGAAAGCGAATGGCGCAACCGAGCTCTGCACGAGCAAGCGATACCAGGCACTGGGCGGGCCTCCACGAGGAGCGACAGCATGCTGTGCGGCAGGAAGCGATCGCACGCAAGGACCGCAAGCCGATAGACGAGTGCTGGGTGCTCCATGAGCTGAACCAGCTTGTCTCGTCGGATGCGGTAATCGTCGAGGAGACCATCACGCATCGCGCCGCGCTCAACCGTCACCTCGACCGTCTCAAGCCGGGCCAATTCTTCTCCGGCGCGGTCGGCGGTCTTGGCACCGGTCTGGGCACAGCGCTTGGAGTGAAGTCCGCGGCTCCGCAACGACCGGTGATCGTGCTCATCGGCGACGGCGCCTTCAACTACAACCCGGTGCTGGCGGCGCTGGGGTTTTGCCAGGAATTTCGCATGCCGGTGATGATCGTCATTCTCAACAATCACGGATATCTTTCGCAAAAGCAAGGAGTTCCACTGCACTATCCGCAGGGTTGGGGGGTGAAGACGAATACGTTCGTCGGGACTTCAATAGCGCCATGCCCGGACTATGCGGCCATCGCACGGGCATTCGACGGCTACGGCGAGACGGTCGAGGATCCGGACGAGGTACGCGCATCGCTGGAACGGGGCCTCGAGGCGCTCAGCTCCGGGAACCCCGTGATCATCGACATGCGGCTCGAGCCGGTGAACTGAGCGGCGCAGCAACGGTTGCGGCACCGGCCGGTTCTGCTGCTGCCGAAAATCGTCACAAGATTTCCCGCTGGTGATGGTTCGCATGCGCCAGGACGAGCCAGCCGATAGCCGCGCTCGTTGCAATGGTTCCAACGGCAGG
>DASXAP010000196.1:0-4868 GCA_036406655.1 Xanthobacteraceae bacterium
GTCCTTCCGCCGGCGCTCGCGCTTGTGGCGCGTGCCGCAGGCATGCTCGCGCTGGTCAAGCCGCAGTTCGAAGCAGGTCCGGGGCGAGCCCGGAAAGGGATCGTGCGCGATCCGCGTGTTCATGCCGCGGTGTGCGCGGAGGCCTGCTCGCTCGTGGCGTCACTCGGCTGGACCGTTGTCGGCACCCTGCCCTCTCCCATTCCCGGCGCCGGCGGCAACCGCGAGCTATTCGTCGCCGCCACCCGCGGCTCGTCGCGGGTGGTCGTCAGCGGCTGAGGTTGCCCCAGCTCGTCACCCGTTCGATGCGCACGGCTATCACCGGATACCCCGAAATCTGCATTGGCCTGAGCTGCGGGTAACGCGAACGCAGCAGCGCCTGCGCGCGTCGCTGCTCCGCCCCGCCGCTCAGGATTTCGGCGCGCCCGCGCAGCATCACCCAGCCGAGCCGGTTCCAGTCCTCATCGTAGCGGTCGACGACCAGCGCTACTGCCGGGTTCTCGGCGATGTTTCGCAATCGTTTCAGCGCCAGTGCAGAATCTCGTTTCGGCTTCTCATCGATCGTGCTGTAAAGGTTGTGCTGCGAAACGGCAAAGCACACCGGCACCACGTGCGGCACCGCCCGCTGGTCGGCAGTGGCGAGATGAGCAATGCGGTGTTGCGCCAGGAACCGGCGCTCGACGATAGAAAACATCCGAGATCGGGATGCCTCCGCCGCAGTGCTGCCTGTCCACACGTACGGATTCCCCGGCATCTGGCGTCATGCGGCGCAAGCTGCGCGTAACGTGCTCAAGGCACTCGAACCTTCACCTCGCTGATCGTATTGGCTCTCGTTGCAAAACGCTTGTCGAAGCTCACGAAAGCCTCGCAGCCTTGAGCCTTCAGAAGGTGAAGCGCGTCGGCGAAATCCATGCCCTTCCCCATCCAATTCAGCGCCTTTGCAATCAAGGCCGGCTCTTCGAACTTGACGCGCGCGAGGCCTGCGAAGGCAGCAAGCGCCTTGGCAAGCGGGATGCGCCGATGGCCGTAGACGCTGCGCAGAACCCACTCCGTCTCCAGAAGAACGGTCGTGCCCACGAAGACGTCATTGCCGTCGATCAGCGCCCTCGCCTTCGATGATTCTCTCGGGTGGTCACCGGTCAAATATCGGACGAGCACATTAGTATCGATTCCGAGCATGCCGCCGCCTCGCTTCGCGGGCGATGCCCGCCTGCATTTGCTCGAACGTCTTCGGCGGTCCAGAATGCCCGAGCGATCCAAAGACGTCGTTTGGGCGGGTGGGAGCAAAGAGCGGCGAGGCCTTCAGCAACACGCCCTCATCGGTGTCCTCCACGACGAGCTGTGTTCCCGGGTGCCAGCGCCGTTTGTGCCGTATGGCTTTTGGTAGAACGATCTGGCCCTTGGTCGATACGGTCGTGCTCGGTCCTTTTCCCTGTGCCATTCGCTGTCCTCGTAAGACGCGAGTAAGATATAATCTGCCCGCTGCGTATGCAAGCCGCGCTGCGGGCGCTTCGGCGTGTTCTGGACCCTTGCCGCCGCCCCCGCTATCGAACGCCCATGGCGGAGCGGCTGCTCATTTCCAGGCTCGGCTGGCGCGGCGACGGCATCGCCCTCACCCCCGCGGGGCCGCTCTACGTGCCTTATGCACTGCCCGGCGAGACCGTCGAGGTCGAGCCATGGCACCCCGATCGCAGGCACCTGGTCAAGATCGAGGTGGCGAGCCCGGAACGCATCGCGCCGGTCTGCCCGCATTTTACGGTTTGCGGCGGGTGCGCGCTGCAGCATCTGGCCACTCCCGGCTATCGGGCCTGGAAGCGCGCCCTGGTGATCGATGCGCTCGCCCGGGCCGGGCTCGAAACCGCGGTCGACGACCTCGTCGATGCGCATGGCGAAGGTCGCCGCCGCGCCGTCTTCCACGCGCGGCGCGGCACCCGCGGGGTGCTGGAGGTCGGCTTCAGCGCGCTCAAGGCGCACCAGGTCGTGGCGATCGATCGCTGCCCCATTCTCGCACCCGCTCTCGACGGAGCGCTCGCCGCGGCGTGGGCGATCGGCGAGGCGATCGGCGGCGCCGGCAAGCCGCTCGACATCCAGGTGACGGCGACCGGGCCGGGTCTCGACATCGACGTGCGCGGATCGGGCCCACTGCCGGCGATCTCGGTCGCCGCGCTGGCGAACCTCGCCGAGCGGCAGCGGCTCGCTCGTCTCACCCGCCACGGCGAGATCGTCTCGCAGCGAATCGAGCCGACGGTGCGGATGGGCCGGGCCCGGCTGGTGCCGCCGCCGGGGGCCTTTCTGCAGGCGACCGCGGCGGGGGAGGCCGCCCTCGCGGCGCTGGTCGAGCAGCACTGCCGGGGTGCGGAAACGGTGGCCGACCTGTTCGCCGGGGTGGGGCCTTTCGCGCTGCGCCTGGCCGAGCGCGCCCGCGTCACCGCCGCCGACGCCGACGCGGCGGCGATCGCGGCCTTGCAGCGAGCCGCCGCCGCAACGGGCGGGCTCAAGCCGCTCGAAGCGGAAACCCGCGACCTCTATCGGCGCCCGTTCCTGCCCGCCGAGCTCGAGCGCTTCGATGCCGTGGTGCTCGATCCGCCGCGGCAGGGGGCCGAGGCGCAGGCCCGCGCGCTTGCCGCGAGCGCCGTGCCGGTGGTCGTCGGGGTCTCCTGCAATCCGGCAACCTTCGCGCGCGACGCGCGGATTCTGGTCGAGGGCGGCTACCGTCTGCTCCGGGTCACCCCGATCGACCAGTTTCTCTACTCGCCGCACGTGGAGCTGGTGGCGCTCCTGCGCCGGACCGCCGGGGCGGCTGCCGTCACGCAGAAGCAGGCAGGCCGCGCACCACCAGCCGGTTGAGCCGCGCCGCGAACGCCGCCGGATCGTCCGGCACCTCGCCGTCGAGAATCTTCGCCTCCTCGAACAGGAGCACCGAGAGATCGTCGACCTCCGCCTCGTTCGCCTGCGCCTGCGCCCGCGCCACGGCCCGCAGCAGCGGATGGCGCATGTTCAGCTCCAGGATCGGCTTGGCATTGAGCCCGCGATTCTGCTTGGCGAGCAGGCGCTCGAGCTCGCGATCGAAGCCGAGCTTGACCGCCACCAGGCAGGCCGGGCTGTCGGTCAGCCGCTGCGAGGCGCGCACCTCCGACACCCGCTCGCCGAGTGCCGCCTTCACCGCGGCGATGACCGCCCCTTCGTCGACGGCGGCGGAGGGCGGCTCCGGCTGCGGGCCGCCGGGCTCCTGCACGAGCGGCACGAGACTGAAATCGACCTCGCCCTGGCTCAGCGATTTCAGCGGCTTGCCCTCGAAGTCGCGCGGGACCGAGGTCCACAGCGCGTCGACCGGATCGGTCAGGAGCAGCACCTCGATGCCGCGGGCGCGCGCCGCCTCGAGCTTCGGATTGACCTTGAGGCGCTCGGCGCTCTCGCCGACGAGGTAGTAGATCTCGGTCTGGTTCGGCTTGAGATCGGCGACATATTGCTTGAGCGAGCGCGACGCTTCGGCGGTGGTCGTGCGGAAGCGGGCGAGCGCCAGGAGCTGCTCGCACCGCTCATGGTCGTCGTAGAGGCCTTCCTTCAGGACCTTGCCGAATGCCTCCCAGATCTTCGCGTAGGTCTCCGCCTCCTTGGCCGCGGTCGCTTCCAGCTCGCCGATCACGCGCCCGGTGAGCGCCTTCCTGATCTGCGCCACCTGCGGATTGTTCTGCAGCATCTCGCGCGAGATGTTCAGCGGCATGTCCTCGCTGTCGACCACCCCGCGCATGAACCGCAGATAGGCCGGCAGCAGCTCGGCGTCGCTGCTGATGTAGACGCGCCGGACATAGAGCTTCACATGGGTGTGGCGGGCGGGATCGAACAGGTCGAACGGCGGCTGCGACGGCACGAACAGCAGCACCGCGTAGGACTGGCGGCCCTCGGCCTTGTAATGGAGCGTCAGCGCCGGCTCGTCGAAGGCGCCGGTGATGCCGCGATAGGCCCCCTTGTAGTCTTCCGCCTTCAGCTCGGATTTGGCCCGCTGCCAGAGCGCGCTCGCGCTGTTGATCTGCCGGGCGGTGCCGTCCTTTGCGACGAGCTCGATCGGAAACAGGATGTGGTCGGAATAGGTGCGGACGACCCGCTCGATGTCGCCCTCCTCGAGATAGCGCTTCGCATCGGCTTTCAAATGCAGCACGACCTCGGTGCCGCGCGGCACGCGCCCGGCCTGCTCGGCGGTGGCGGGAACGATGTCGAAGCCGCCGCTGCCCGACGAGCGCCAGAGCCAGGCCTCGCCCGAGCCGGCGCGGCGGCTCAGCACCTCGATGCGATCGGCCACCATGAAAGCCGAATAGAACCCGACGCCGAACTGGCCGACGAGGCCGGCCCCGTCCTTCGCCTCGGCGAGCCGGCTGACGAAAGCACGGGTGCCGGAGCGGGCGATGGTCCCGAGATTGTCGATCAGCTCCTGCCGGTCCATGCCGATGCCGTTGTCGCCGATGGTCAGGGTTCCCGCCTCGCCGTCGGGCGTGATCCGGATGGCGAGCGGCGCTCCGTCGGCGAGCAGATCCTGGTTCGAGATCGCCTCGTAACGCAACCTGTCGCAGGCATCGGAGGCGTTGGAGATGAGCTCGCGCAGGAACACGTCGGTCTCCGAATAGACCGCGTGCACCATCAGGCGCAGGAGCTCGGCCACCTCGGCCTGGAATGGATGAGTCTCGGCAGCTTCGACGCTCATTCGGCTGGCTCGCTTGTGAATGTCGGCAGGGACGGCTCAGCGGAATGGGATATAGCGCGAGAGCAGCCGCGCACAAGAGCGCGGCCGAATTGATGCACATCGGTCCAGCGGCGTCCTCACCCTCCCCTGGAAGGGGAGGGTCGCGAAGCCACCGAGCGCAAGCGCTCGGTGG